>JAYTQQ010000034.1:0-2527 GCA_043746635.1 Bdellovibrionales bacterium
AAGGGCCTGGAGCCTGCGCAGGGCACCCTGTTTCCGAAGGAAACTAGTAAGCCCCGGCGCCCATGAAACCCCGCCGCTTGCGGCGTGGGAGGTTCATCATTGGAGAATTTAAATGGTAACACAGACGACGGCATCAACTTTTCCTGCTTCAGCAAGATCAATACCCATTGTCTTTGAAACCCATCCGTAGCCTTCGATATGATAGATATCAATAACTCCGTGTTTATCAAAATGCACTTCAGTTATCTGAGCTTTCTTCTCTAGAGATCGGATGGTCCCCTTTTTCGCGCCCCACCCCGCCATTTGTTCAATGGCCTTCCATAGATTTTTCAAACTGAGCTTTTGAAAAATCTTTGATTTTGGTATTGTCGGTGACTCCAATTTTTCTTTGAATGAATTTGATATATCTTTTTGTATCATTCGATTCATTGGGCGCAAAATCTTTCATCAGATTTGGAATGTCTCGATTGCCATAGACGGTTTTTAAAGAATCAAGCAAACTCTGCGATACAACTTGTGAAAGCCGTTCGAGACAATTGCGAAAATGAAAATTGGCATCCCCTGGCCTGCGAACTTCGAACTGTTCTCACTGCTGAGATTGAGTCATATAAGTAGCTGATTCGCTTAGTCTATTCGATTTTATTCGAAGAACACATAGTCGAGGCTTTGTGTTGTTCTCCGCAGGGAGAACCGTTCTCCTTATCCAAACGACTCCATGGTTGACAAAAATAACCACTATTGGTATGTTGTGAGAAGTGAAAGCGACGAGGATTTTCAGCATTGAGCGTATCGTTGAATTGGACTCAGGCGTCCTATACCGTCTTCACATGGATTTGTTCGACGTAGGTAAAGGCAAAGCTAAGGGCTTGTTTCTCGACCGCTTTCGCTTCAGCTGGATTTTCTTCGAAATCGAAAATCCAATGCGACGGGTGTTGGTCGATTGTCATCAGCCTTTTGGAGTTCACGTGCATTTCGATGACGGTCCGCAAGAGCCGGTTGAGGCGAAAACGCTTGAAGGTGTTCGTGAGTTTTTTGCCAATGCAATTGAGAAACACTTCGGTGCAAGTGTGGAGGTATAGATGAAGACATTTACTTTTCGTTACGATCCCAAAGCAACTCTGAAGGGCTCAATGGACCTGCTGCTGAAAGCGGCGAAGTCTGGCAAGGCCCATATAGAAAAAGATGAGATCAGATCTGCTTCGCTGAAAGCTCTTCTCACGGTTGCAACGGAAAATCGTCTGCACCTCTTTCGCCTGATTCACGAAGAGCATCCGGAGTCAGTCTACGATCTGGCGAAACTGTTTGATCGTGATTTGAGTTACGTTTCTAAAGAAGTGCGAGTCCTTGAAAGTCTTGGTCTTATCAAACTACAGAAGAAGACCGTGCAGGGGCGCGAACGGTTGAAGCCGATGGCACTTTACGATCGAATCCTTGTGGATTTTGATTTGGCCGATAAGCGTGTCTCTTAAGATGAAATTTTTCGAACCTTCTGAGTATCAATCAAAAGCTGATGCAATTTTCAACGATATTAAATTGAAAGTGACTTCGATCTTGTCGAGCTGCGATGTCGAGCACATCGGTTCGTCATCGATTTCCGGTGCGGTTTCAAAAGGTGACGTCGATGTTTTTGTTCGGGTTGCTGGCGAAAAATTTAATGAAGCTTTAGATAAAATAATATCGTTGGGATTTGCGATTAAAAAAATGGAATGAAACATATTTGGAAAGTGAGCCGACTCTGGTTGATCGCCAAAGATTTGCCAGTTTTTGAATACAACGTTTTCACGTTCGGAAAATTTAGTGAGGACTGTTGGTTTGGTGATCGGATTAAGCCAACGATTGAAAATGTACTCAAGCATCATGAGAAAATTCTGAAAGCCGATTTAAACTATCCAATTATTATCAGTGAAGACGGAACAATCATGGACGGCATACACAGAATTTGTCGTGCTTATTTAGAAGGTCGAAAAACAATACCTGCAGTTCAATTCTTAAAAAATCCTGATCCCGACGAAATCATTCCGCTTTAATTCCTCACAGCGAGTTGATTTTAAGGCTGCGTTTGCAACGCGCCCGTGAGCAGCGACTAATAGACGAATTAATTTTGCTCGAACTGACAATAACGATAGGTAAGCTTTCGAAATTCTTGATAAAAAATCTGTTGGATAAATGCGCCGACAGCCGATGCAATCAAACTCTTGCTCGAACTAAAATTATCTTGTGAATTCCGTGATTTATAAGCCAAAACACTCAATAAAATAAATTGGCGTTCCCAAGGGGATTTGAACCCCTGTATCCTCCGTGAAAGGGAGGTGTCCTAGGCCGCTAGACGATGGGAACCCTGGCTTATTACGAAGGCCTTTTTCTTGCGAAAAAGATCTTTTGAAAAAAATGGTGAGCCGAGATGGATTCGAACCATCGACCCTATCCTTAAAAGGGATATGCTCTACCGGCTGAGCTATCGGCTCCCAAAGAAATCAAAAGAAACGTTGTTTTCTGAAAGTTTCGTTAAGTTGTCAACCAATTGCGA
>JAYTQQ010000035.1:0-2988 GCA_043746635.1 Bdellovibrionales bacterium
CCGAAAGAGACTTTCGATACGGACCGACTACCCTGTGGATAACTCGAGTTATCCACAGGAATCACGGTTCATTTTAAATTTTAATTTTGCAAGAGGCTCATATGTTCATATTAAATAATTCAACAGTCAACAAAAGAATCTCCGGAAGCCACCCCACGCTCATCACGAAGTTAAGACTTGCTGGGTTACTGGAGCAACCGCAAATGACTACGGAGAATGAAGATATAGACTGTGTCTACTTTGTATTGAAAATTGAATGAGTGCATCAAGTTTAGATCAGTCTGCATATTTCTTTAAGCGGCATTAATTTCAGATTCCCAGTCAGCAAAAGCCAAAGTTGATGGATGCACTTTGAGTACAATCGCTAAGGCCTTCGCACGATCAATACCCATAACCACACGATCATGCTCTAAAGAAGAAATTGTGGCTTGCTTCAAACCCGATTTTTTTGCAAGGCCAGCCTGTGTAAGGCCGTGCAACTCACGATAAATTTTAAGCGCTTTGCCTGGCGTTAGCTTTCCGTATTTTTTTGCCGGCACAAATTCACTCTTAAGTAATTCTTTAACTTTTTTCCCGGTAGACATTATTTCCTCCTGTAATCATGATAATCATGAGGCGTTACTGTTAACACCAAAATTTGTATTCTTGCCGCTTCGACAACATAAATCACTCGCCATTGCCCATTGAGCGAAGAAGATCTTGCGCCCTTCCATTCTCCTTTAAGAGAATGATCCCAGTAGCCATTTATTTTTTGAAGACCTAAGGGACCGTATTGCTCAATAAGATTTTTCCAGGCATCAAAAGAATTACGAATTTCTAAAGGTGCTTTTTTTAATTCTTTTTCAGCTGACTTGGCAATTTGCACAATCCACATATTACTTAAAAGTAATATTACCTTTAAGTGATGTCAATCACAAGATTTAATTTAAGAACATGGTCGAGGTTTAAAAAACAGGATAGATTAATTCAATAATTTCAGTTGGTTGGGTGGTCCAGGTTCGAAAGAGTAGGTTGAAAGTGCGTCTATTGTAAAATTTACAAATGGTGCCGGTGGAGCAAACGCAGACGCACACCTGACACTTGTTAATTATCCACACGATATAATTAAGTTTTATCCAAATCCAGCAAATTCGAATTTTGCTGAGTTTCGACGCCTTTATCTAAAAGGACTCTCGTTAAGAGAGGTTTCCGAAGAAACGGGCTTCCCTCTAGGCACTGTCAGAGACGTACTTATTTTAAATAATGTGCCACTCAGAGCAAACAAAAAAGCCACCGCTGACGATCTCGTAAAACCGCAGCGCGCCTTCTGGGGAGCCACCCCCTAAGCTCGACGGGCTCTGGTCACGGCATGAGTAGGGAACTTGGTGGTCGGGTCTTTGATAGTGTTATCAATAATAAAGATATTATGAATAACGGTCTTGGGCGGGATGCTGTCATGGAGTCGGAGGCGCATCGATCGGCAACGGACAATCGGCGGAGCGACAAGTGTTTCACCACTCGCGAAGTTGATGGTCGTGTATGATCGTGTATGATCGTGCCAATAGTGTGATCGATATATCGAGTGTCATGACCTTGATGCAAGTATTTAGGGATGGGGCTTTTGATGAGCTTACGGTATCAGCCCAAGCCGAAATTCTGAAGGACCGAATACGACGCTTATCTGTGCGGGCAAATGGCGTCTATGTTGAAGTTTTTGGGGAGAAGCCAGAGCCGCTTCTTTCTTTGGTTGGTAAAAACGGGGAAATTTCGAAAAATGAAAACTTGACTCCTCTTTCAACTCGAAGCAACGGGACCGGAGTTCGTCCCGTATTCAAATTGGTGCCGTTGTTCACCCAACCCGCAAAAAAATACAATATCATGATATCATTACGGTATTGCTGTTTCATCAAGAGGGAATTTTCGCCAAAGTAGCGCCGTTATATGCTGAAGGGCTATCTTTACGTGATATCGCGCGCGAGATAGGCATCTCGAAATCAAGCATTCGAAAGACGCTTCTAAAGGGGGGCCTTTGTCTTAGAGAGACTACGCCCTTGTCGTTCGTGGATTGCTGGCGCGGAAAAGGCAGGCGTAGCACTAAGCCACCGTATGGCTTCTGTTATCTTCATGGCAAGATCATCGCAAGCCCTAGCGAATACGATGTTTTGCTTTTTATCCACAAGCTTTGGACAAATGGCGCCACCTCGAATGCAATTTCTCATAAGCTCAATGACCAAAAGCTTCCTCCCCGAACAGCAAAAACTTGGAACTCGAATTCCGTTAAAAAAATCATGCTTCGATTCGAAAAGAAACAAATCTGCATCAAAGGTCGCAAATATGTCTTCCAATAAAATCATGAACTTCAGGCAAACTGCAGTTACTGAAATTGTTCCAACAAAAAAGGAGTTCATATGACAGAAAATAAAATTGAATCATCGCAAAGGGCCGAATGTGTTCCCGAACCATCACGTCGCAAAGTGCGATCTAAGATTGAAATTCTATTTGAGTTTACTGTTTCGAATCCGAAGCCAACTATCTACCGTGCCGTTAAAGCAATCGACGGGAGCTTTCGCATGGAGAAGCGCGGCGAGCATGCGAAGAAATTTCGAACTGCAATGTGGTGCGGACTTGAAGACTGTTTATTCAAATTTCGAGAATCCGTCGAATTCTATTGTCGAAAATAACCAAGGAGTAAAAAATGAACTTTGAACCAATCGTAAAATTTGCAACCGGAGTCGTCATCGCGGCGGCCATCGCCGGAAACCTCGATACTCTGAACCGTTGGGTCTATGTTGCGACGGCAAAGCTACTTTGGGAGTCGAGAACTGCCAGTTGGGGAAGCCCTCATTGGCCAGAGCATCAATTCAAATCCAATAAAACCCAAAAGAAATCAAAGGAGGTGCCCTTATCTCAAACTAGAGCTCATTCAAATTGAAAATTGATTCAAATTAACTTATAATTACAAGGAGATATAATGACAGCAAATAAAAAGAAGGTTTGTTTGTACGCAAG
>JAYTQQ010000036.1:0-9505 GCA_043746635.1 Bdellovibrionales bacterium
GTTTGCGCCATCATTCTTTGATCGCGAACCACTTTCGAGTTCGTTCATCACCATAAATGGATTAACCGAACCTTTATTGCCTTGTTGAGCCGCGACCAGTGCGTTCGACAATTTATCTTGAATATAACGAGGAGAAACTCCATCGAGACCTTCACGATGAGCTTCTTTACGAAGTTCTTTCACGTTGTCTTCGGTATAATTTGGCAAAGTTTTTCCGTCGTAGAGTTTCATTTTTTGCAAACGTGTGAGGTTCGCCTTCTTAGGTTTCTCGAGGCGTGTAAGAACCGCCCACATCGCTGCCATTTCAATCGTGTGCGGAGCAATCGAAATTCCGCGGAGCTTACGCGAGTTGAAATCTTTTTTGTAAATGTTTACTTCGTGCTTCCACTTAGTAATATATGGAATATCAATTTTGACTGTACGATCTCTGAGGGCTTCCATAAATTCGTTATCTTGGAGTCTGCGATACTCGGGCTCGTTCGTGTGACCAATGATCACTTCGTCAATGTGTGTCTGCGCGAACTTTTTAGGTTTAACTCTATGTTCTTGAGATGCGCCAAGTAAATCATACAAGAACGCGACGTCAAGCTTCAATACTTCAACGAACTCGATCATGCCGCGATTGGCGACGTTAAATTCTCCGTCAAAATTAAAAGCTCGTGGATCAGAATCTGAACCATACTCCGCAATTTTTCGGTAGTTGATATCGCCCGTGAGCTCAGTCGAATCTTGATTCTTTTCATCTTTGGGCTGAAAGGTACCGATACCGATGCGATCGGCTTCGCTCAAGACCATTCGCTTCACGCGCACGTGAGAAAGAACTTTGGCGAGGTCGCCGTGGTAATGCTCCATTAAATTTCTAAAAATAAAACGACTCGGCGGAGACAATTCGCCGTCGATGTTGATTCTAAAATCTGATTTATTTCCTCGATTAATTTCTTCGATGATTTTCGGACGCAAATCTTCAGGAATTAAAAGGAGTGGCTCTTCATGCATCGGCGAAGGAAATACCTTCACATCTTTGCCCAAAATAGTTCCGAGTTCACCTTTTTCATCAACCCATTCAAAAGTGTACAAAGCGCCTTGCTCAGTTTTTGAATAAGCTTCGAGATTCTTTTTCAATACTCGACAGATCGTCGACTTCGCACTTCCGACCGGACCGTGTAGTAAGATCACACGTTTTTCCGTGCCGTAACCAAGTGCCGCAGATCTCAAAACGTTAACGAGTTTCATGAGCGGAATATCGAGACCAAACACAGCGTCTTTTCCGTCGTAGTCGGCGTCATCAAAGAATTTATAGCGCACAACTTTTTTCTTAAATTCTGTATATTCGGTTGTGCCCTTTTCAATGACCATCTCGTAAACGCGCTGAAACGCATTTCTTGTCGCGCGAGGATTTGCCTTCACAAGATTGAGATAGTCGTTGAAAGTGCCTGACCAAGTAAGATCGCGGTAAAGCTGGTTGCCTTTCCAATCTTTGAAAAGCGCATTGAAATCTAAACCATTGCCCGCATTATTGGTGGAGTTCGCTGCCATTCCACTCTCCTTTTCGTTGGTGATAATCATGATCTTTTGGTCGCTTGAGCAAGCGCAAAAGCCTTCTATGAATTATGCCTAATTCACTCAAGAAAGACTAAATTTCTTTTTAATATTCCGTCCCAAATTGATGCGTTCAGGACTTAAGGTTAGTAGGCTTGACCTTAGTATAAGTATTTATTCTGGCTTCTGTTGGACCAAAGCGTGGAACGGCACTGTCAAAAAGATCGTCGCAAAATGAGACACCAGGTCTAACTGACAGTGAAACCATTGAATTTCTAAGTGGTTCTGAATTTGCTCAAGAATGACTTGTCTAAATAATTTTTGAATTGAGGAGTCTTTGTATGAAGAGTATTTTTATTACACTCATGTTGGCGTCGATGACGGCAAATGCTGGCGCGCCCATTGATCTGTTTCATTGCGACGCTAATTCAAAAGAATCAGACTCTAAAAAGTTCATGTTTAGCTTCAACAACAAAAGCAAAGCGACTAAGAAGGCAGAGAAGACCACTCAGAAAGACGATCTATCTGATTTCGTTAATAAAGAAGTGATGCCGAGCCTCGCGCTCACTTCGATTAAACGAAATGCCCCGATTGTCATTGATGGCAGCCCAGAAGGTTTCAATATTCAACTTGATCTCAGCGCTGTTCTTAATTTCTCAAAAGATATTTCTTATAAATTAGCCGAGAACCCGGCGGCAAAAGATGTTGGCTTTGCCGATAAGAATTCTCAAATCGTTCTTCAAGCAAAAGTATATCAATCGACAAATCCAAATTTGTCGCCAGAACTCAGAGCCGCAGACGAGATCAATGATTCTATTTTAAAGCAGATTGCTGCACAAACAGGAACGACAGCACCTGCCGCAAACAGCCCAAAAATCTCGGTCGAAGTTACTTTTAGCGAACTCAATTCTGCAACTCAAAAATTTATGCGCGTTCAGTTGAAAAATCTCGATGATCAAGCACTCGTTGGGGTTGAACTTAAAGGAGTTACTGGTTCGATTAGCGTAATTAAATTGAATGGCGTAACGGCAATGGTTTATACGTTCCACGCGAATCTTGGTTTAATGACGACCGTGAACGCAAAAGTTGCTAGTCAAATCTATGATCCATATGCTTTCGATATTTCAGGTATTCAGATTGCTGGAAAGAAGAGTCAAGATCCAGCAACGGTCCAAAAAATTAAGGCTCTGGGAACTAAAGTTTGTTCAAACTTTCATTTTCATCTTGAATCCTCGTCGAACAATTTGGTTCAGTCTATCATTCCGATCAGTAAACACTAATATTAGCGAAAGAATTTCATGCGCTTGATCCTCTCCTGCTTTACCATTTTAACTCTTCTTTCGGGCAATGCCTTTGCGACTTCGTCTGAACGTGAGCCCAGCATCGTTTCTGGCATTGCGCAGTTTCTTTATCGTGAAGTGAAACGTGAACTCAAGCGCCGTGCAGATAAAAAGAATCAGGATCCAAATACTAAAGTGAAATCGAATGGCTTTGACCTCAACGCAACAGTTGAGCGTCGCACCCATGTCCGAATCACCTCTTGCACGGTCCAAACAAATGAAGACAAAGCTTTTGTAAGCAAAGATCTTGGTGAATGCCTGACTCAAAACTACATCGAGCAGTACTTCAAAGAAAATGATCGCGCCATCACAGTGAACTATACTCATGAAGGCCTGCCCTCTTACCTGAACCTCTATTGGAAGCCCTATTACGACGGCGCCAAAATGGAATTTAATAAATTTAAGGCCGATTTTCAGCAGCTAAAAGTTGAAAAGCAAATATGTGCAGCGAAACAAAAATACTCTGTCGTTAAAGATCAGACACTCGGACGTACTAAATATGAAAGAGCCCAAAAGATCGCCGCTAGCACCGCGACAATGCACAGCACTCTCGGCCGGATCAAGGTTGTACTCGAACACCCTGGTGATCTGCAAAACATCTTTGAAACTTCAGACTTGCTTTCTCTTTTTATTAATTTTGATAAGATTTCTGAATTTGATTTCGATATCGTGATGGACCCAGACGATTTCGGAAATATTCTTTCTAAGGTTAATTTTTTTGAAACCTCTTTACAAGTTCCTTCACTTGAAACTTACCTTCAATTTAAAATCAGTCTGAAATGCAAAGACTTTCATTTGAATGTAGACCCCGATGAAAACTAAACTCACCGCGCTCCTCCTGATTTTATTAACGACTCCTCTCGCTGACGCGAAAGTTCCGATCGCGATTTCGGCTAATCCTCAATATAATTGTAAACTCAAGGCCGCTGAGGTTGCAGATGAGGCCAACGAAATTTTGTTAAGCTCTCACAATATTTTTCCTGAAAGATATCTCATACAACCTCTCGTGGCCGATTACGGTAAGGACCGCGTTTTAGGAAGCATCGAAGGCTATTTTCGACCAGGGCAAGATGTCGACGTGAACATTGGAAAAAAAGCAAAAATGCAATTGAGACTCGATCATACGACGGATCTCATTTACCTTTGCATTTACTACAATACTCAAGAACTTGAGCACACACACATTAGTATTTATTTTCTCGAAGGAAATAATTTAGCCGGTGACGCGAACACAAGCTTTACCGCAAAATTAACTTCTCTTTTTAAGAGCGATAAGATTCAGGTTACGAATGCCCCGGTGAGCTTTGAAGGTATTTTGAAACTTCCGAAACTTGCTCAACAAATAATTGAAAAAATTCCTGGCATCAACCTGCTCTATGCTCTCTTAAAAGGCGTTGTAATGGAGCCCGTCGATGTTCTCGGCGGTACTGTTCTTGATATCGCACGGCTTAAAGTTGAAGGCATTGTTCTTACTCCCAAAGGAGTGAATCTCGAAAGCAATATCGAGACCGGTGCACCTTCTGTCGAAAACAAACTTATAAAGTAATCATTCGAAAGCTCTCGGGAGCTTTCAATTGAAACGTCGTTGGCTTGATCTCAACATCTTCTTCGAGATCGTTGAGGCTTAATTGCGCATTGACCTTAGGCGAATCTATTTCGATGAGTCGATGATGGCCTTCACGCTCTTGCCAAATCACCCTAATCGCCAAAGTTTTATGTTTGCAAGATTTCGATAGACCGACTGCGTCGACCTCGCAGTTCCATTCTGCTTTTGAAAATGGATTGTCCCAAAAAATATCGAGCAAGACTTGCGGATCGATTTGCATTTTCAAAAGTTCTTGCATCGAATCTGCGTTCGCCGGCCCGTTGATAAATTTTTTCTCTCGAGCGAGAAGAACCTGCATGCGCGAATCATTCCAGACGAAGCTTCCGATGTAGATGCCGAGGACCGCGCTAATATCCATCCTCATACTTTTTGGTCTGCGAGAGATCACCTCCATCGAGACCGTATTTTTTTTGTCGTGAACTTTATCGAAGATCAGTGCTTTACCACGCCAAGCTGCGGTGGTTTTATGTCCACCGCTTTCTTTGACTTGATTATGTCCGCAAGAGATTAGAAAAAAACAAATGAGGAGTAGACTGAGTTTAGTGGCTTGAGTCTTCTTTCGAAGCTGGTAAACGCTCTGATCCGCGTGTGTCGCCAGCATTGAAGTTTTGTTGATCGATCGAAACGATCTTGGCTCTAATTTTTCTAGCAACATCAAGATTACTTTCTACTTCAGAAGCGCGAAGGTACATTTTCTTCGCCTTTTCAGGAAGCTGATACTTATAGTAGGCATCACCGAGATGTTCTGCAATAACACTTTCAGTTGGCTGCATTTTATACGCTGCCTCAAGGGTTTTAATTGCGTCAGAAGTGCGTCCAATTTTAAATTGAATCCAGCCGAGCGTATCCATAATGAAGCCATCGTTTGGTTGGAGCTCAATCGCGTGTGTCGCCAATTTCTCTGCATCATCTAGGTTCAAATTATGATCGGCATATGTGTATGCGAGATAATTCAAAGCTTGAATGTGGTTTGCGTCGATTTCTAAAACTTTTTTCATCGTCGAAATGACTTCGTCTGTTTTGCCGAGACGATCTTGCATCGAACCCAAGAAAAAATTCAACTGCGCATGCTTCGGAAATTTATAAACGGCTTTCGACAACATATCGACAGCTTCTTGGTATTGCTTTTGATCATCCAAGAACGACGCGTACAAAGCGTAGAGTTGTGGTTGATCTGCCTTATTTTTAATTCCAACTTGAACGCTCTCGATTGCGTGAACGTAATCGTTCTTCATCTTATAAAGGTATGCCGTGTGAACGATAGACTCGACGTAATATGAACTTGATACCGGGATCAAACGAAACTGAGCGATCGCATTTGAAAAGTCTTTTGTTTCTTCATAAACCGCGCCTAGGTAAAAGCGAATTTTATCAGAGTATGGAGCACGACCTAGAATATCCTCGAGCTTCTCGGTCGCTTCGGCATATTTTTTCTGTTCGATCAAAATGAAAGCAATCTTTACCTTAACGTTGAGGTTTGTAGAGTCGGCGGCTTCCATGATTTCGTATTGTTGGTAAGCCTTATCCATGTCTTCGTCTTCGAGATAAATACGTGCGAGATTTTCGGCAACGCTTGCGTCGGGCTCATTTTTCTCTTGATAGCTACGGTAAGTCGCAACGGCCAAATCTTTCTTGCCATTATTTTCGTAAAGCTGACCGAGAGCTAAGTAAGCATCGACAAAACCTGGTTTTGTTTTAATCGAGCGTTTAAATGCAGCTTCTACTTTTGCAACGACTTTCGCCGATGGCCGTTCGCCTGCTTGTTCAAGCAATATGCGGCCAATATAAAACTGAGCAAGGTGCGGGCTTTTATTTTTAGGGTTTTGAGAGAGCTTCTCAAAATAGCGAATCGATTCGTCATAACGTTTTAATTCTGCGAGTAAAGCGCCAATGAAAAGTGGTGCTTCGATGCTCTCCGGATTAATTTTCAAAACTTCGTAGTATGAAGAAAGTGCGTCTTCATACATTTTCATCGCAGAGTATAATCCACCCAGCAAAAGATGAGCATCTGACATTTGCGGATCAAGAGCCAAAGCAACTTTTCCTTGTTCGATCGCTTCGTTGACCATTCCTTGTTTGACGTATTCGGCAGCTAACCGCAAACGAACCACCGGAGATTTTGCATCGTAGACTAAAACTAATTTGTATTCTTCAATCGCACGAGCTGTATTGCCTTCAGCGCCGTAAGTATCTGCGAGAGTAAAATGATAATCAGCTTGGGAGCGTTGGTAGCTTTCGTTCGATGCTGCTTCTGCCGTGGTTTTCCCTTCAGGAATCCACATCGCTTTCGGCGAATGATCAGCAATATCGGCTGCTGATTCGTGAAAAATCGATGCCTCAGATTGAGTCGCTTGTTCGTGCGTCGTCGTTGCGCAAGCAGAGAAAGTGAACAGCGCTGCGAGAGTCAAAAACTGGTTGTGATATTTGCCGGGCATACGTGGCCTTTCCGTCAAAGGAGCCGAAGTGCTTCTCGTTGATTTCTGATCGGAAAGATTCGATTGATGCTTAATAAGACAGACTTACAAACGCCCTGATTGGCTTAAAACTAGACAAAAGAAATGATTGGCTTTGAGCGTGCCTCTTTACTCGGTTTTTTTGTTTGATCCATCATAAACAAAACCGATGTCGTCCCCACCAAAGACGTGGGTTTTGAGGTCAACGTTATCGAGGTCTGATTCGAGTTTTTTGTTGGGTCCGGCCGAAACAACGATGACTTTCATGCCACCTTTGTCGTCTTTTAAAATTTTATAGTGGTAAGGCGCTCCCCACGGATCTTGAGAGATTTCAGTCTTCGCTTGCTCTGAAGCAGGACCTCGGGAGCTTTGATTTAAAACTTCGGGATTTTGTGAAAGCTCAAAAGCCAAATGCTCGACTTCACTGATCGCAAGGCTTGAACGTGAGTCCTGAAAGGCCTCTGAAACAATGCCGCCCGAAACGGCAAAGACGATTACCATCAAAGCCATCGTCAGAGCTAAGTCTGTAGTTTTAAAGTTTTTTCGCACTTTTGAAGCTGCCTGCTTAGAATGGTTATCGAAGATTGGATTCAATTCAGCCTCACCAGCGGGATGTTACGTACCAGTTACTGTACTTTCGGCAGGCTATTCTCAGAACTTTATGATTTTCTAAAGCTATTTCTCAGTGATTTTGCACAAATTTTAACCACTGCGTCGTTGAGATGTGACAAAGAGATAGACGCAAACGAGATGCTAAGATGTGCAGAAAACCTGATGAATTCTTCACGAAGCAGCCCTTGACAAGGGGTGTCTGTAAGTCTATTGTCCCCACCGATCCGGGGAAAGATTTGTAAAAGGGGGACCTTAATCCCTTAACCAAAACAGAATGAGGAGATCTTCCAAATGGGAGGCAATTTGATCAACCAAACACAAGAAACTCTTGGTGTCGTCACTAAACCTAGTTCAAAAACTAAAATCATCAAGCGTTACCAGAATCGTAAGCTTTATGACACTCAACAAAGCTGCTATGTCACTCTCGATGATATCGCCAAAATGATTCGTACAAGCGAAGAGGTGATGGTTATTGATAATAAAACTAAAAATGACATTACTTCAGCGACCTTGACTCAAATCATTTTCGAGGCTGAGAAAAAAGCTTCACAGTACGCTCCACTTTTCACTCTTCGCGAGATCATTCAAAACGGCAACGGAAGCATTTCAAGCTACCTTGCTAAATTGGGTGCTTTTCCAAAAGATTACGCAAAAGAATCTCCGGCAGTTGCGGCTCCAGTGCTTGAGCACAACAACGGCAAAACTTCTTTTGATGACGTGAAACAATCGCTTGAAAATCGCGTTGCGAAAGCAGCTGCGGATTCAGCTGATTACGGCGCCAACAAATTTGGCGAAGAAGAAACTCCAAGCCTTCCTAATTCGAATAAGAGTTTGAATAGCTAAATTTGAATTTTCAAAATTTTAGGAAAAGGGATCTTCGGATTCCTTTTTTTTTGGCAATGGACGATACCGATGTCGCTTAACGCGACACATCCGCCTCGCAGCGGTTATTTAAATGAGCGCCACGTAATGAAAGTTTTCTTACCGGGCAGAATGCGGACTTCTTGCTCTGGCATGTTCTCTCCGGTGGGGCTGCCACTTCCATTCATGCCCGCGATTGAAACCTTATAAGTGCCTGCTTTGAGATATTTACGGGCAAACTGAAAAGTTTCCGGCAAGGTAGACCACTGTCTCACGTCGGCTCGATCGGTGACGTTCAACGCCAAAAAGGTCAAATCACCCAACAGAGGATTCTTCTGGCGAATTTGATCAGCAAGAACCGCCTTGGTCGCGATTCCGGCGAGACGTTTGGCGACGATTCCGGCGTAATCATTTTCGAGAGTCTTAATCTCAACATCTTGAACGCTATAAATCGGAGTCGAACGAACTTTGTCGACAGCGTTGATTTGAAGGTCTGCACGTTTCGTCGAAGTAAAAATCGGAAACAATTTTGGAAAGCGCGGAGCTCCGGGCCTAGGACCTTTTCGCGGACCCCAACCTTGTTGATAGACAAGAACGAGTTCGCCACTGCCTTTGGTATCTTTCCATTCGTTGCCGATTTGCACTTCAGGAAAAGCCTTTTTCCATTTCTCGACATCGTCATCACGGCGGGCACGCATGGCTGCGCGAATCAGGTCGGCGTGGAGGGGTTGATAATTTGGAGCTAACTCATAGGCTTTTTTGTAATCGATGTAAGAGTCGTCATACTTTCCGCCGGCTTCCCAGATGATTCCCGCAAGGTACGAAGCATAAGGGCTTTGCTCGTAATCACGTTTCGCTTCATATTTAAATTTGTAAAGCTTCTCATTCATTCTGCGTACTTCAACAAGAGCGTCATCAAGCTCACCGAGCATAAGGTAATTAATTGCATTGACCGCATTGATGAGAATTTTTTCGAAATCGTCGCCTTTGTACTGAACCATTTCTGCACTCAGGATGAGCGAACTCGCCTCTTTCGAAAGACTCGTATAATCTTGAATGTCGGCAATCTTGTCGGCCTTCCCTAAATTTTTTGC
>JAYTQQ010000037.1:0-7772 GCA_043746635.1 Bdellovibrionales bacterium
TCTGGCATGACGCCAGATTGCTTTCATTGCCATAACGACAGATCTCTATCCGAACCCCGAAGGCTCACCAGCGAGAGAAAAAGCAAATCTTCATCAATACGCTGAGGGGCCAGTTTTAATCTGGTTTATTTTTTGTTGTCGTCTTTGTTTGATGAGTGAGATCCTCTTCGCGCGAAGCATTGATCTGCTCGTTCGGATTATTAGGAGTGACGTCGATCTCGTCACCCTTGAGGCCCTTTTTAAATCCACGAATCGCATCGCCCATTCCTTTGCCTAAGCCTGGCAAACGACTTGGTCCAAAAATGAGTAAGACGATACCGATGATTAAAATCAAATGCATTGGTGAAAGGCCCATGAATGACTCCTAAAGCTAGCAGTTACTCTATAATCTTAACACTTTGATCAAATTTTGAGAACGAAATTCTCTCTCGTTATTCGCATTGTGAATGATTAGTTGTCTTTCATTCACTGGTACTCGACCACAAATCTTCGTATAAAAGCTTTTGGCCGTTTAGGTTCGCCTCGGGGGAATAATGAAACATCTAGTTTGGATTGCCGTAAGCTTCATGACTTCATTTGCTTCTGCGTCCGCAAATAACTTTAAACCAGCACATCAATACCATTGTTTTTCGACGAAAGATTCTTACCAGTTTTTGATGAATGTGAATCTCAATAATATTGATAATAAAATTCAAGTGCAGGCCAATTTTGCAGATATAGATCGCACTTACTCGGGCGTGCCGAACACTCTTCGTTTTGTATTTGAAGAGAGCGATGAAGGCATCAGCGAAGCTCTTCTGCAAACGACGATCGTGAATGGAGCACCAAAAGGCATGATGGCCATCCAAACTCACGGCGAGGATAATACTCGCACGACTTATAATTGTTTGCTCGTGAGATAAATTTACAAAGTTTTCATATCGATGACGAATCGATAATGCACATCATTTTTTATCATACGTTCGTAAGCCGTATTGATTTGGTCCATGACGATCACTTCAATATCTGACACGATATTTTTCTCGGCGCAGAAGTCGAGCATTTCTTGAGTCTCTTTAATTCCGCCGATGAGTGAACCTGAAATGCTCCGTCTTCGACCGATGAGCGAAAAGGCGCGCACTTCACTCGGCTTCGGTGGAACTCCCAAGAGAACCATCGTCGCGTCGATGTTGAGCAAACTCGCATACTGATTGTAATCATGCTGGGCCGAGATCGTGTTAATGATAAGGTCAAAATAGTTCGCAAAGGTTTTGAAAGTTTTCTCGTCTCTCGTATTCGCAAACTTGTGAGCTCCCAATTCTTTCGCATCTTTTTCTTTTGAAGGAGAAGTCGAAAGCATCGTTACTTCCGCGCCCATTGCGGCAGCTAACTTCACGGCCATGTGGCCGAGACCGCCAAGGCCCACGACTCCGACTTTGTCGCCTTTTTTGACGTTCCAATGCTTGAGTGGAGAATAGGTTGTGATCCCGGCACAAAGAAGCGGTGCCACTTTTGCGAGATCTAATTTTGGAGAAATTTTCAGAACAAAATCTTGGTCACAGACGATTTGCGAAGAGTATCCACCGTAGGTAGGTGTTTTCATATTTTTCTCTGGAGAATTATAAGTAAAGGTCGCTCCTTTATTACAAAACTGTTCGAGGTGACGTTCACAGCTTGAGCACACACGGCAAGAATCAACCATGCAACCCACTCCGGCGATCTCGCCGACTTTAAATTTCGTGACGTCCGAACCAACTTGCGTAATGTGGCCTACGATTTCATGTCCCGGAATCAATGGATATTGAGCTCCGCCCCACTCGTCACGCACGGTATGAATATCAGAATGGCAGACTCCACAGAAATCGATTTTGATGAGAACATCTTTTGGGCCCACGTCTCTCCGATCAAACTGAATCGGAACAAGAGGCGTGGTGGCTGAATGAGCCGCATAAGCTTTTGATGGGATCATAGTGTGTTTCCTTTTAGAAGTTTGGTTGTTGCTTCGACGACTGCCGTCGAATCAAGATGATGTTTTTTATAGAGATCACGAGCCGAATAAGCACTTTGGCCAAAGTGATTGCCGATCGCGAGAGACTGCAGACTGAAATTTTCGCCGGCAAGCTTGAGTGCATGCGTGAGCATTTCGCCCATGCCCCCGGTCGAGCGATGTTCTTCAAGCGTAATGAGAAGCGCCGGAGCCGTGAGGCTCGCACGCACCCTCGAAAGGGCCGTCTTCATGGTTGCCACATCAACGTGATTGATGATCGCAGGATTTACGATGACGGTCCCAGTTTGTTTTTCGCTTAGAAGTTGCGCCGCCTCAAGAGCTTCGCTGATCATTGATCCTGCAGCTACGATGCACACTGATTTTGAAAATGATTTTGTATTATCAAAAATGATTTGCGAAGTGCCGAGATGATATTGAGTCGATTCGGGAACAAAGCTCTTCGGAAAGTTTTCGCGTCCTAGAAAAAATATTCGGGTCGGAGGAACTAGACCTTTGTTTCGCAGTTTCGCGAAATCTTCGATCGCCTGTCCCACGAGACTTTCGGCCTCACGACTCGAAGTCAGGGCGTAAGTTTCAACTTGAGGAATTGAGCTGACTTGAGCAAAGAAACTGAGCGCCTGGTGCGAAGCACCGTCTGCAGCATCTTGAAATCCGGTGTGAGAAAAAATCGCGATGATTGGAGCTTTCGAGAGACTCGCCATTGTGATTGGTAAGGCGCCTTTGGTCACTCCAAACTGCGCGAAAGTGTCGACCACCGGAATATATCCCGTCAGAGATAACCCGATCGCGGCGCTGATCATATTGCTTTCGGCGACTCCTACGTCGAGAGACGAATCCGGAAACTCTTTATGAAAGTCGGCAACTCCCGTTGATCCTTGGAGATCGGCCGAAACCGAAATTACAGGATGACCCGCTTTACGTTTTTCGATGAGCGCCTTCGCGACTCCAACTTGAATTTTTTCGTCATTACCAAAATACTCCGCACGTGGAAAATTGAAAGGCACCGGCTTTTTAAAATTCTTTTCGTAAACTTTAAGTTCTTCGACCCAAGCTGAAAATTCTTTCGGAACTTCAGCTCCATCGTAAATTTCTGTAAGAAATCCTCCAAGCTCTTCAGCTTTTTTCAAAGAAAAGCCGTGACCACCACTGTTTGAGTTTTCTGATTTTTTATTGCCTTTACCTTTGACCGTACGGGCGTGAATGAGAATAGGCTGACTTGAATCGAGCTTCACTTGATTAATAGCTTCTTCGATCATCGCCATGCAGGCTTGAAGATGATGGCCATCTTCTAAGAACATCACTTGCCAGCCAAGGGCTTTGAGCGATTGAAAAGTGGGCTCCATCGAGAACGCATCGCTTTCGATTCGTCCAGAAAGTTTCGTGCGATTGTCACTTACGATACAAACGAAAGGTGCGAGCTTCCCTCTTCGAGCCAGGCCCGGAATCGCCGCGAGGGCTTCTTTCGCCTCACCTTCCATCGCGCCACCATCAGAAAGGGCGCAAATCGTAACCCGTTTTTTATTTGCAAGGGCATCTCCCATCGCGAGTCCCTGGGCCTGGGGCAGACCTGAACCAAGTGGCCCGTTGCTGACGAGAACTCCTTCAGGAAATAAATGAGATTCGCCGTGACCCGTGAGCGGGCTTTCGATTGAGCGAAATTTCTTGAGAGAATCAAAATTAAGATCTGCCATTTTGTAGTTGGCCTTAAGTGCGTAGAGGCCGTTTTCGCAGTGACCCGCATCGTTCACGAAATGAAAAGCGTCGAACCATTCTTGGTGTTGCTTTTGTGAAAAATAGGCCATCAGCGCATGGGTCGCCGACATCAGTTCGGCAAAAGCTGCGGGTCCACCGTAGTGGCTGGCGGCTCCAGAAATTTGGGCTCCCATGTCCATGAGGGCAATCATCGCACGGGTTGCTTTCGGATCGGCGAGCCAAATGCTTTCACCTGACTGCACGTGGGCCCGCACCGCAAACTGCGGCGGCGTCTTAGGAAATTTTGCGAGTTGGGATTTGATTTCAAGAGGTTTTAACGAATTTTGCATAGGGGCCTCGTGTGTAAGGAGATGCGCTCCTCAAAGTAGGTTTGAGATGGGTCTTGCGTCAAGAATTTCCACTTGCGGCACTGCGGGCTTTTGCTCTATATTTGATTATGGATATTAAAACACTTCCCAAAGTTGAACTTCATCGCCACCTCGAACTCTCTTTTCGGCACTCGACGGTGCGTGAGCTTGCCCGCCAGCACGGAATTGACGTTCCTGCTTCCGAAAAAGATTTTAAAGCCAAATTTTTAGTCACCGAACCCATGAAAGATTTGGGCGCAGTTTTAAACAAATTTTTAACCACTCAAAAGATTTTGAGCAGCGAAGAGATTCTCACCCGCATTACCCGCGAAGCGATTGAGGATGCCGTCGGCGAAGGAATCAAGATTCTCGAGCTGCGGTACGCCCCAACTTTTATTCAAGGTGGTCACGAAGACTTAAGCTTCGACCAAATCCATGCGGCAATCGTTCGCGGAGTTGAACAGTGTTCGTCTTTGCCAATCGCGGTTGGCTTAATTGCAACCATTCAACGCATCTTAAGTCTCAAGCATGCCGAGAACGTTTGTGCTTTTGTGATCAATAATAAAAAAACTTTTGTCGGAGTCGATCTTGCCGACAACGAAGTTGGATTTGATTCGGTACCGTTTGCGCCCGTTTTTATGCGCGCCAAAAATGCAGGCCTCCACGTGACGATTCACGCAGGAGAATCACCCTCTCCGACTGCGGGGCAGTCAGTGATTGACGCCGTTGAAAAATTAGGTGCGACTCGTATCGGTCATGGTTTGCAAATTGCCCACGACGTGCGCGCGACCGAGTTTGTTAAGAAAAATAAAATCGTTCTCGAGTTATGCCCCACGAGCAATTATCTCACCAACGCGATTCCGGGTTTGAAAGCCCATCCATTTCGCCGCCTCATGGAAGAAGGAGTTCTCACCACTTTGAACTCCGACGATCCCGGAATTTTTGATATCGATCTCGTGAATGAATACAAAGTCATGAGTGCTTTGTTTCAGTTTAGCGAGAAAGAGTTTTCTCACATTAACGATATTGCAGCTTCTGCAAGTTTTATTTCACTAGCAGACCGCCAGAAGGTATGGCCGCGTAAGATTAATTAGTACTCATGACTATCGAGATTCCCGCACGATTCGCCCGCCTTCAATTTCACTCACTTTTTGCGCAAGGGCTTTGATATCTTGCTGGTCGTGCGTGATTAATATGGTCGGAATATTTTTCAGCTGGATGATATTTTTGACGAGTGTTCTCGCTTCGCTTCGAAGATCTTCGTCTAATGCCGAGAACGCTTCATCGAGCATCAGCAACCGTGGCTCACCAATGAGGGCCCGCGCTAAGGCCACTCTCTGTTTTTCTCCGCCCGAAAGCAAAGAAGCTTTTCGACCTAAGCAATTTTCAAGTTTCAAAATTTGCACAAACTCATCAAGCACTCGGGAAGACCGATCACTTGGGATCCTTCTCGACTCGGCCGCAAATATGATATTTTCACGTGCTGACATATGCGGAAAAAGTTCGTAGCTCTGAAAGACCACTCCAAGGCGACGTTCTGGCGTAGGCAAGAGAGCGATATCTTCTCCTTGAAATATCCATTTGAGAAATTTGGGCCTGTCTAGACCGATGAGAAGACGAAGCACCGAAGTTTTACCTGCACCCGATGGCCCCCATAAAGCGGTCACTCCGCTTTCGAGAATTTCCCAATGGGGAATATCAATTTTAAAATCATCGAACTCAGCGTAAAGTCCTTCGACTTGCGACATAGCCTACTCCTGAAAATAAAATATAACACAAAATCGATCCGGCCATCATCGGAAGAATAAGGGACTCTGCCGCTTCCCAGCGATAGGTCTCAATCAAATGTGAAAACAGTTGCGCAAGCGTAAGATCCTTTTCTGCAACGACGCTCGCAAGCGTAAAATCTGAAAAGGCCCAAAGTGCTGCGAGCCCCGATAAGTGGTAAGCCGAACGTAAAACTTGTGGAGCAATGATCTTTGAAAAAATGCGAGATTGCGACGCCCCGATAGTTTTGGCCGTTTCGATTTGTTGCGAGATCGAAAAAATTTGGGCGTCCCAAGAAAGACGATACAAAATCGGAAAATGCATGAACGTAAGACCAATGATGAGTTTGAAAAAGCTTGCCCAACCGGTTGCGTGAACGAGAATCAACAAAGCAAATCCCACAATCACCGCGCTCGGGGTTGCTAGACCTAAAAGCAATCGCCGGAATCTCGGAGCTGGCCGAAATCTTGCGGTAATGAAAAATAAAATTAAGCTCAAGAGCCCGCTGCCGAGCGCGACAAAAAAAGATCCCAGGGCAAGAGTCGAAAAATCAAGACTCGCTTTGGCCTCTAGGGAACTTTGCACCAAACAAAAACAAACGAACGCGGCAGGAAACACAATTACGATTATTCCAAAGTCGAGGCTCAAGAGTGGATTTCTCGAAGAGATCTGTGATGCCTTCGCGACATCACGCCGAACAAATAAAGAAACGAACAAAATAAAAATGACTTCGACAAGAGTCATGATGAAAGCTTGCGTCCAATCAGCAGAAACACGAATTTTCTCGTAGATGAGAACTTCGATGGTCGTACCGCTAGCCCCCCCGATCATCAACGGCACAGCAAAACTTGTAAAGCAAATCGCAAAAACAAAAAAGAAAATTCTGAAGAGATCATTCTTTAAATACGGCAGAATAACTTTAAAGAAAAATCGCGTGCGACTGCAGTTCTCGATATAGGCAAGATCCGCGAGGCTTCCGATTTTGTTTTGCAAAAGCTGATAGATTGCTATGGCCGCGAGACCCGAGTTGAGCATGGTATGAATAATGATAATTCCGACGAAGCCGCGTGCAAGTGGTAGATATTTCATGAATGAAAAAATGACGAATATGATCGGCAAAGTGTTTGGCAATAGAGCAAGAGCAATTAAAGCCGCCCGAGATTTGCGGCTCGCAGATGCGGCCGTGAGACCCATAGCCCCGAGATAGCCAAACAACATTGAAGCAAGTGCGCTCGTGAATGCCTGCGCAAAGGTAAAGCCCAATACCTGAAAGTAACGAGAGATCTCACTCATCTAAAGTCCGATCGCTTGCCATTCACTCAGAATGTCTTGCATTTCTTTTTCTAGGATGAAGCTTTCTGGTTTCATTTCAGCTTCAGTTAAAAAATGCTCTACTTTCAATCTTTCGAAGGCTGTGTCAAGCGTGACACTCTGCTTGATCGGAAGCATAAAATCTTTTTGCATAATTATTTTTTGAATTTCGTCGGTTCTTAAAAATTCAATAAACTTAACTGCCATCTCAGGATTTGCGGCGACAGCCGGTACAACCGCGTATTCGATCTGTGTCGAAGGACTCTTCATGGGTGCCGCTTGGTAGTCGAAATTTTGCTCTTCGGTCCAGTGATAGACGGCAGATGTGAGATATGAAAATACCAACTGACTTTGTTTTTTCTTAAAGTGCCCGTAAGACGCTGACCAATTCGGCCCCACAAATGCAATATTTGGTTTTAACTGACGAAGAAACTTCATACCGCCGTCGTGTCCTTTGGCGGCAAGGACTCCAAGCAGAAATTGCAATCCCGGCGTACTCGTTCGCGGATCCGAGATCGAAATCTTTTTTTCGAATCGAATATCAAGTAAATCATCCAGACTCTTCGGTGGATCAATTTCTGATTTACGATATATGAAAGTCATCGGTGACCAATCGATTGGAACAAATGGGCTCTTCCATTTTAATT
>JAYTQQ010000038.1:0-11639 GCA_043746635.1 Bdellovibrionales bacterium
GAAAAAAGCGACCGAAAAGCTCCAAGCCGAAGAAATTAAGTTCGCGCTGACCGAAGCTGACACCATCGGAGATGCCGCAGACGCATTGAGTATGCCAAGAACAACTTTAAGTCATCGCATGAGAAAATTAAACATTAACCCCCGAAATTATTTGGGGACACGGAGGAAGTAAGAATGGCGTTTACAGAAATTGCACTTTTTAGTTTAGCAATGAGCTTAGCTCAGAATCCGAGTTCGACGGACCTTCAAAAATATCAAAGCTTATCTGCGTCGCAGAAAACGGCAATAGAATTCATTATTGAAAGTCAGGATAAGCTTCCTGATGCATTCGAAAAGCTGATTCAACCAGGCGATCTAAAGGGTATAGCCGTTGGTGCACCAACAAGTGAATCCTCTGGGGGCACGGGTAGCACGTAGAGATGGTAAAATATTTTTTTATTCTGAGTATCATTGTGGCCTTGAGTATTGTAACTCAAGGCTTTTGGAGAGGAATTCTTGTGAATAAACAGATTGATATTTTGAATGTCTACATGCCGATAAGGAAGACTTTCCCTGATCCGGCAAATATCATTAATACGGGACAATGGTATCTTCTTGATCATACCTCATCAAGTCTCGCCCATTTTGACCACATCGCTGGCAAATTCAAAGATTGTCTTGCCACAATTGAATCCTATTCTAGTGGAAGTCATAGCTTCACCTTGCTTGAAAATGCACGATTTCATGACGGCACAAAAATTACATCTGAAGATGTCGTCGCTTCCATTAAAAGACTTCTTATTTTAAAAACTTCGACCCACTTCCCGCTATGGGATTATATTGAAGGTTGTGAAAATCTAAAGTCGATGACTGATGATTGCTCGGGTCTTAAGGCAGTCAGTGATCGTCGCGTGGATCTCAGGCTAAAGAGTCCAGTAGAAACTTTTATTTTGCAAATGGCATCGCCCGAAACAGGCATTTGGTATCACGGGGATATTGATTCAAAGTCAAAAAAACTAGAACTTAAACCGACCAAGTTTTCTGGTCCGTATTTTATTGAGTCAATAACTGAAAAGTCCTTTGAGCTGAGAAGAAATGAATTCAATCCGATTTCACAAGCTTTTCCAAACTCGCCAAAGAAGATTTCCATAAAAGTGATTTCTGCGGACAAGGTTGTCGCAGAAATGAAGGCAGATAACATAGACATTGTAGTTCGAAGTCATAATCCCTATGATACGAACGAATACAAAGAAATGGGTTTTTCTGTTTTTAGTTCGAGTCCGGCGACCTTACTTTATTTACATGGCGCAGGGACTCAGAGCAGAAACTTATTATCGAGACAATTTATTGAGACCCTATGGCGGTTCAATACTGATCCTCTTATTGTGGATGCAGATAATTTTTTGCCTTTCGATCCCAGTCTTTCCATATCAAGACGAGAGTTTCTCAATGCGCTTCCTGAAAAAGTAAATCTGAAAAAGCCGATTCGCATCGGAGTGCCTTGGACTTATCTTTCACAAGCATTTTATCAGTTTATTAAAAGTAGTGCTGAGAAGGTTGGCATGCCCGTTGAAATTATAGAGCTTGATTTAAGCGAATGGACAGCAGCCACCGATACATCGACAATTCCGAAAGATATTGATTTTGTATTAGGAATTTATGCCGCATCAGAAAGATATCCAGCCGTTCAACTTAGATATATTACGGGAACCCGGCGCGGTCCGAAAATCGACCTCAAGCTTGCGGAGCAACCCGAACTGACCGATGACAAAAAGAAGCTTTTACATCAATATCAAATTGAGCTTTTAACCTCTCAGTTTGCTGTCCCACTCTTTTTCTCCAGACATCAGATAACGTATAGAGACAGCCTGGATGTCGGCGATCAACCTCCATCGGATGCCGAGGTTGAACTCTGGAGGCTAACGAAGCGATGAGTTTATCAGCTGCTAAAACCCAATATCAAAGCCCATCGGAGCCCGCAAAATCAAACGAAGCAAAATTGCTTGAATACTTTGCCGGTCTCAAAGGCGCAACTGTCGGTCAAATTGAGTCGAGCCTTTTTGGACAGAAGTATTTTTTCTATGAAGCAGGATTTGACAAACACCTGGGCTATGGCCGAGGTTTCTCTCGTTTGCAGGGCTGCATAAAAGCAGTCGCAGAATGTCTTGAAAGAAAATTCATGTGTGAAGCCTTTCAGGGTTCACTTAAAAATACTCCGCGGTGGAATCAAACTTCAAATGGATTCGCGGTACATTTTACTGCCGATGAAGCCATTAAATCTTCAATTCGTGAAACAATTGAGCGACATATTTTGCAAATGACTTATTTTCGTGACGGTTGGGCAGGATTTAATTTGCTTGAGCAAACTCGTGACGGTGAATTTGAGATGCAACGAATTGTATCTCGCTATAGCTGTTCTGGATATCGAGCCGGTATCGTGATTGTTCGATCTGAAAAATTTTCTGGTATTGCAATGGGATATATTTGTGATTTAGAGGGCGAGTTTGAGTCCTCTGTGCGATGGCGACATGCTTACTTTGAGGCGATCGACAAAATTAGTCCAATGCTTAAAACATTAGAAAATGGCCTGCCGTTAGGCCTTCAACCAATCGACAAAGCTCTCTATGACTGGTTCCTGAACGCGGATCACAAAGACCTCAAATTTTCAAATGATCTGTCGATTTTAAAACTTCCTGACGTGTTTCCGGTCGTTAGAACATTTGATTTGTCTGTTAAGTGGGGTTTAGATTTTCCATTCTTTGCGGCTCATACTTCAGGCGAGAACATTTTACCCCTGGTGGTCTCAGAACGAATGTCGAAGGAAGAGACTACTGATGTTATCAAGTTACTTCAAAGACTGGGACTTCCGCCAAAGATCCCGAGCAGAAATCCAATCTTATGAAATGGCCAAGCTTGTCGATAATTGCAGGGATTTCGTTGCTGGTGGTTTGCATCTTTCAAGTTTACGACAATCAATCTTATGAAAATGAATCACGAAAAGTTTCAAAAATGATCTGTGATATGGTTTCGCTTCGTGCCCAGGCAGGATCAACACGCGATGTTTACGATCAAATATTTGCGTTTCTGCGCAAGCACGCGTCAGATCCAAAAGCCGCAGTCAGTATTCACTCTGGTGGAAAAGTAATCGGACCTACTCTCTTGGATAGTGAACATGTGGCGTACTTTCAAAGTACCTGTGACGTCGAAAATGCTCCTGACTATAAAATTATTTTTGCGTTTGCAAAGCGTCCCCTTATAGGTTTGGCGCTAGCTGAAAAGTTTTGTGGCACTTTTTTATTTTTTTTGACAGGGTTCGGACTAATTAATTGTTTATTTAGACGAGTTCGCAGATTTTGGTTCGAACAAATTTTAATCCAATTGAGTCATGAGTTGGGCCTATCGCTCAATGAATCTATGAAATTTCAAGGCGCTATTTCAAAACGTGTTTCAAAACTTTTCACGTTGCCATTAATGTCTCTTAAAAGCGGTATTGAGAAATTAAAATCTTCCTTGGAACTCAAACAATCTGAGCTTGTGGCAGCTCGCCTTCAGGTTATGAGTCAGGTTGAAGATAGGCGACGAACGGATGCTTTTGAAGATAGAGTTCGACTTGTTCGTCATGATCTCAAAAGTCCGCTGTCGGCACTTAAAATTGCATCAAGACAAGATACAGCTCAGCTTGAAACACTCACCTCAATAATTATGTCGGTTGAAAAAATAGTTGGCGACCTTGATCAGCATCAAATCGCAAATTCGCCTCAGGATCTTAGGTCCACCAGCTTAGAAATCGCCGAAGTTGCAATTCAAGAAGTGATTGATGCCAAGCGGGTATCTCTTAAATCTGCGCAAATTGAAATCAGCTTTAAGTATGACCGAAGTCGTCTCACTCCAATTTATGTTCATCCTGTATACTTTCGCCGAGTCATTGCAAATCTTGTCCAAAATGCCATTGAGGCCAGTAATAAAGGACCCGGCAAATTGGACTTGCAGCTGATCCGCAAGGAATCCACATTTGAAATCCAAATAAAAGATGACGGTAGAGGCATTGGTAAAGATGATATATCCACAATATTTGAAAATCTCATCACTATTGATAAGCCAGGTGGCTCGGGCTTAGGTTTATATTTTGTCAGAAATTGTGTACAAGCTTGGAATGGATCGATCACGGTGGATTCGGTGCCTGCTTGCGGGGCGCAATTTACAATCACTCTTCCGATTGCTGCGATGTCGGCGCAGTTTCGGAGTGATTCGCCAGGCGCAGGTAAGCTTGTCGTTCTGGATGACGAGTTTGAAGAATATAAATCAGTGTGGGAGTCCTACGGCAGCCAAGTAAAATTTTTTAATTCTCCACACTCTTTTATGGACTGGATTGAAGCTGACGCTGTCGCCGACGATTTAACATTTATTATTGATGTCCACCTGAGGGATTCAATCGATGGCCTAGACGTGGCTCGATCTATGGATTCAGGTGTAAAAATATTTTTTTCAACATCAGATTATTTAAACCCCGAGATGATCGAGCTGTCCGCAAATCGAAAAATTCCAATTTTACCAAAAGCATTGCTTTTTTGCGCCAACTGATAATTTGAGTGGGCTTCCGCAAAAATAAGTTCACACTTCCTGCTTGGTCTGAGGAACTGTAACCGCTTTACTTGCCCTCGAGTTAGCGCTTCCAAATCTATAGAGGCTAGCTGTTCGGGCTGACACCATTGTTACTGTGGGGACACTAAACCGAAATCTTTTCTTTGACCATCAGGTGGTCATCTTTTGACGAGATCTCGTCAAAATCTTACTTTTGACCAAATCTCGTCAGAGGCCTTTTTTTAGTTATTTCATAATGTCTTAGCCCATTTAAATACTTCAAGCACGATTCCCTCGGTTTTCGCAATGAGGCTCTCCCGTCTGGCAATTTCGTCAGGCACTAACTGAGGAGAGATAAATGGCAAATCAAGTTTCAAACATAAGGGCTTGGAGAAATCACGATGGCAAACTTTTAAGCGATAAAGAGCTTCGACAAATTTCGAAGTCCTGGGATGCCGAGATGTGGGAGCAATATCTAGTTGCGATTGTCGATGTTGATCGAGCAGAAGATGAGATGTCCGTTGCGGACTTCGAAACCTTGCTCGAGGAATCTTCTGAAGGTCTTTGGGAGGGGCCTCTCCATGTCCCTGACCCAGTCAAAAAGGTCGTCTCTCAGGCTCTAAGACTCCTAACTAAAAAGCAAACACATATTATTTGGCTCACTTATTGGTGCGAATATTCACAACCTGAAATTGCTAGAAGACTCAAAATTTCGCATCAAGCAGCCTGTTCGACAAAAATTATTTCTCTTAACAAAATCAAGGACTTCCTCGCAAACGATGTTGCAGTCTCCAGCTACCTTATAGGAGGGTCAAAAAATTTCGACCCAAAACCGCGCAATCAACACGAACAAATTCTTGAGATCTATTTTCAAGATCTCAAAGGGAGTTACCTCAAATGACGTGGGAAGAAATGATTCAAAAGCGAAGACAAAAAGAGAGCGGAGTCGAACGCTTAAATGATTTGAATATTCCAGAAAATATTTATCTGAACATGTTCGGTCTTGAAGTTTTGCGTTTAAACGCCCTTGAGAGATCCGCAGTCCTTCTCAGATTTGTAGAAGCACTTCCGATCGCAAGGGTGGCTGATCGCATGGGTATGAGCTGGGATGGCGCTGATTCGCTCATTGATCGAGCGACGAGCAAACTCAAAACCTTTTTAAAAAATTATTATAAATCTGAAAGAACTTTAGGGGGGATAAGTCATGAAATGCATTATTCGTAAAATTAGGCGCTGGCTCGCGGATCTCATTCAGCCAGTTCCTCAACTCGATTGGGACACATTTGAGAAACTAGAACGCAAAAAAACAATCTCTGTTGAGAGGAGTATGCACAATGTATGATCCTGAAAATTTCTCTGAAAGACATTTAATTTATTCGGCTCCCACTAGCGACCGTCTTCGCTCTCGTGAAATCGGCCATGCATTTCGAAATGGTACCGAAACGCATTTTGAGATGAAGCTAAATATCATGCCTGGTACTAAATTTTATTTGGTGCCGAACAGACGTGAAGGACCTGATTACAGAATTTATAGTGGCAAATGGCAGGCTCATCATAGGAGTTTGAGGTTTTACCGTGACGTCGGGTCCGGAAACTTCAGTCATGATGAAGGCTATATCGTGCTTGAGTTCCCGGAGCTCAATCTGTGCTTCTATTTGAAATTCGAGCCTCTCGATATTCACTACTCCATAAAACGCTCGTCAGTAGCGTGATTCCGTCAGTGCTTCGATCAATTTTATTCGAGGCACTCTTTTTTAAACCAAATGAGAGGAAATATCTTATGCAGAGTACATTATACCATGGTGACTTAAATACCGAAACACCAAAGAAAAATGCGGCGTCGATGAAACTGCAAGTTGGACACGGCTGGTTCAAACGCCTAATTCAAAAAAGCGACATCTTGCTGTTGCTGCTGTTGCCGCCGGAGTTGGCATTTGCGACAGTTGAGAGTTCGCTTTCAGCAGTTCAAGAAAAGCTTGTGGGGACACTCCTACCATTGGCCGCAATCTGCGGGCTAGTTTTTGCGGGCTTTAGCTTTGTTGCTGGACGACCCAATGCGCGTAATCACCTAGCACTTGCTATCATGGGGGCAATCATTGGTTTTGGTGCCGAGTCTATTGTTTCACTCATCAGAAGTTTAATTCACTAAATCTCATCAACTATTTATTCCGAGGGGGTCATTCAATGCTCAAAACGTCTGAGGTTTATAAATGTCTTGATAAAAAGACTTTGATTTTTGGTTTCGAGATGCTCGATCTATTTTTAGTCTTTTCTGTTTTAGCCGTTCTTAATTTCGTTTTAAGTGGTGTTCAGTGGAAGTTCGCTTTCACTTGGGGGCCAGCGCTAAGTCTTGCCACTTTTTTAAGACTCAGTAAAACCGGTAAACCCGAAAACTACCTACTGCATTTCTTAAAATATTACTCTTCGCCCGGAGTGCTAGAGTGTTTCACGCAAGCCAAACCTCGCCGGTATTTTAATAATAGATCTAACAGGGAGTAAATTATGTCGCAAGCCTTAGCCGATAAACTACAGATTTGGGGATTTGAAGACTCCAAGATCATTTATAAAGATTTCTCACTTGGCCTTTTGTTGAAATTAAAACTCCGCGACATATCTTGCTCAACCGATGAGGAGCTTAATACTCTTCACTCGGCTATTTGCGATTTTCTAAATGGGCTGCCCTCTGGATTGTCTTTGCAATTCGTACAAGATATCAGCGGCGGCGTGAGTAAGATTCTTGATCATCATGAAACTCTGTCTACGACACAAGACGAATTGACGTCTCTTTTGACAAAAAACCGAATTGATCGATTTAAACAACTTGATGAGGATGGCCGCGTTCCGATGCAAAGTGTTTATCTGTTGCTCCGCCGTGATTGCAAAATTAAAGAACAAAAAGCTTCATTCAAGTTTTGGAAGAAATCGAACAGCGATATCAGTCGCGACGTCCTAGAGCCAGAATTAAAATCATTTGATCAGCTCGTGCAAAATATGATGGGTGGTCTTAATGCGCTTGGGATCTGGTCTACACGAGTCAGTGAGAATACAACTTTTGAGTTAATGTTTAATCAATGGAATCCAAGCCGCAAGCTGGGCAATTTGAATTTTGACAAAGAAGATGTCAGAGATGAATTAATTTTGAGTGACATGCTAATTTCAATACGCGGTTTTGCCTTGGGACCCACGCATCACCGCGTACTGTCGTTAAAGAATATGCCCGACCAAACCTATGCCTCAATGAGCGAGCAGTTACAGAAACTCCCTTTTGATTCAAAGTTATTTTTGAGTATAGAGACACTCAATCAAGACCGAGAAGCCTTGGCACTCGAAACGCAGAGACGTATCACCTATGCAATGCACGCAGGAAAAAATGGCGTTTCTGACTTGGAAAGTGCCGCCAAGCTAAAGGATATTGAAAGCTTGTTGGCAAAAAGAGTCACTGGCGAAGAGAAGATATTTAGCGTGGCCTTAAATATTTTGCTTCGCTCTGAGAGTGAATCTGATTTAGAGGACCAAGAGCAAAGGGTTTTGCAAATCATCAGGGAGCTATCTGGCGCTGAGGGAATGTGTGAGAGCCTAGCCGCAGCGAACATATTTCTAGACTTTGCACTGCCTAACGGCAGAGCAAGGGAGCGATCTCGGCGAATGAACACGAGTGTATTAGCCGATTTCTTGCCAATTTTTGGAGATTGGGCTGGCCACTCAGAGCCGAGAGTTTTACTTCGAAATCGCAGAGGGGCCGTGATCGGCTTTGATCCATTTTCGCCAAGCCTCACGAATTTCAACCAGGTCGTAAGTGGCGGTTCGGGTTCTGGTAAGTCTTTTCTGAGCAATTTATTGATTGCACAAGCAATGAAAGAAGATCCAAAGATTTTTATTCTCGATATTGGCGGAAGCTACCGTAAAATGTGTGAGATTCTAGGTGGTCAATACATCGACCTTGGTGCAGACGCCAAAATTTCACTCAATCCATTTGATTTGAGCAACTCCAGCGACGAAGCGATCGATCAGAAAATCAAATTTATGGTCTCTCTTGTCGAAATTATGACGAAAGAAGATCAGGCTACCGGGATTGGAAAGCTTGAGCGATCTGAGATCGAACAAATGATAAAAGACATTTTACGAGATGAAAAGGCACCACGCCTAAGCCACCTTAGAAATCGCTTACTTGAGAATTCTGAGCCTTCACTGCAAAAGCTCGGAAAAATTCTTGGGTCATGGTGTGGAGACTCACCTTATGGCAAGTTTGTCGATCGCGCATCAAATATTGAGATCAATAAAAAGATAGTATGCTTTGATCTCAAAAATCTAGAGTCACAACCTGATTTGCAGGCGGTTTGTTTGTTTTTGATCACTGATTTAATTTGGCGAGAAGTTCAGGCGGATCGAACTAATATGAAATTTGTTTTGTTTGATGAGTGTTGGCAGTTGCTCAGTAACGATGCCGGAGCAAAGTTCATTGCCTCAGTATTTAGAACTTTTCGAAAGTATAAAGCTTCGGCAATTGCAATTTCTCAAAGTATGGATGACTTTTCAAAATCAAAAGTTGCAAGTGCAATTTTGCCAAATGCTTCGATCAAATGGATTCTCAAACAAACAGGCGGCAGTCTTGCATCTCTGAAAGAAACTCTGCTTTTGAACGAACGAGAGTCAGATCTAGTGGGAAGTGTGACTTCTAAAAAAGGTCAGTTCTCAGAAGCTTTTTTAATTGCCGGAGACGATAAACAAGTTGTTAAAATTGAAAGTACGCCAATTGAATATTGGTTAGCAACCACTGATCCACAGGATTTAAAAGTTTTCGAAGAAACTAGAACTTTGAAACCTGATCTCAGTCAGGTTGCGCTCCTTGAATTCTTAGCACAAAAATTTCCAAATGGGGCCTCAGTTCCGCCCTCAAATTGGTAGAGTAAAATATTAAAAACAAAAAAATGGAGTTAACATGAGGAGATATGTCTGCATGTCTTTGCTTATTGCATTGATGTGCTTTTCCCCAAACTCGGCGAACGCCGATGTTTGGGGTGCCGATGTGGCTGTGCTCACTCAAATTTTAGCACAGACCATTGCCCAATTGGCACAGCTAAAAGCAATCTTAAAAGATGGTGGTGACACGCTAGGACTGCTTCAAGAGGTTAACCGAGGAATCAATGATTCATTAAGTCTTGCAAGTACGCTTGGGATTCGTGTCGATCCAGGCTTATACAAAAATTTACGAGATGTCGATGGTGCGCTATCTTTGGTCGAAAGTGTATTCGGTAGAACTGTTGACTCACCACTTGCAATCACTCAGCGAAATACCGATCGAACGGTTGCTGAATCTATTTCGTTCAATAACGAGCTTGATGACTATACCAGAAATCTCGACCGAGTCGGTGAAGATATTAAAATATATTCACATCAAGTTTCACCGGGTGGAGCAGCGAAATTAACGGCTGAATCAATGGGTGTCATGATCCACGTCATGAATCAACAAATCAGGGCAACAGGTCAGGGCTTAAAACTTCAGGCACAAGGACTCGCCATGCAGAACAAACACGAGAAAGATCAGACAAGTGAATACCTCAGTCAAGCTTCGACTCTAAAAAATAAAATGATGATTCTCGACGCTCCTTTTGAAATACCGAGGTTTTAAATATGGATATGCATTGGTTATCAAATGAGGCTCAACAAATTCACTCTTTATTTTCTAGCCTGTTTTTTAGTTTAGTTCTGACCTTGCTTTTATTGGGTGTGGTACTTGGATATTTTAAGATGTCGATGGCCTCAGTTCCAGATTTCTTAAGTCTAGTTGGTCGTGCGGTGATTGCGGCTTTTCTTCTGGTGGCATTTCCAGAAATTATGAATACTCTTGCTCAAATTACCGATCAACTTTCGCAAGAAGTCGGAAAGCTCAATAATTTGTCACTTGTGGTCTCAAGGCTCGGTGAAAAAATTGGCGATCTCTCCTTTAGCTGGGTGAGTGTTAAGGATTCAGTCCTGCTGATTGTAAGCTACGTCTCTTTTTTCATTGTCTACATGTCTGTGTATTTAGCGAATGCACTTTTTATTTTCACTTGGCTCTTACTCTATATTTTTTCGCCGCTTTTGATTGCTGCTTTTGTGCTGCCTGCAACGAGCAAGGCAACTCTCGTACTGTTTCAAAGTATGATTGAAGTTTGTCTGTGGAAAATTACTTGGAGCGTTCTTGCGGCACTTCTTTGGAGCTTTGCATTGTCGCAGATTAATAAGCCAGAATACGGCATCGACTTTACGAGCGCTATTCTCATCAATTTCATGCTGGCATTTTCGGTCGTTGTAACTCCACTTGTTGTGCGAGGACTGATGTTTGCTGGTGTGAGCTCTGTTTCAGCATCTCTTGGAGGTGCCATACTTGGAGTCGCAGCACTGACGCCGACATCAATGGCAAGCTCAGTGAAAAACAATGTGAAACGTCCACTCAACTACTTTAAAGATGAGCCAACTAAAGATAATCGATCCAATCAAAAGGGCCGTGGTAATCGAGATACTCGCCAAAGCGAAGTACAGAAAAATCCTGGCAACACAGAAGACTAAACATACGCTCATTTCGATGTCTCGATAATAAATGCAGACCAGATCAATAAGAAGTAAATTTGTTTCCAAAAAAATCTTTCAACCACAGGAGAATTTCAATGAGATTTTCAATGGCCGTGGATTCTCTCAGTCGTGAGAATTCAAATCTCAAACGCAGCATCAGCCTACTCATTTTCGTAATCGGGATTTTAGGAGTTCTCGTTTACTCACAGTATTTCAAAGAACCAATTCTAATTGAACGCAGTTCGAGGGGGCTTGAAGTCTTTCGCCCAACTGAATTTAAGAGAACGGATTCTGATCTTAGGCGCGGGATCGAAATCATGCTCAAAGCAAGATTTGATACGCTCGCAATCAATCCTGAGCTCTTTCTCACCGACCGACAAGTTGCAATTAGGGAGGCGGAGCAGAAAGAACTAAAATCTCGCAATATTCAGCAATCTGTCGTCCTTCGAAATATTCAGATGTCAAAAACTGAAGCGCAAATTGATTTCGACCGCGTGCTTGCTGTGGGCGAAGTCAGATCAGCCCTT
>JAYTQQ010000039.1:0-14864 GCA_043746635.1 Bdellovibrionales bacterium
GTAAGCCCGCTGCTGGTCCGTAAGTGTATGTGCCATACGTGGCAACCGGAGCGATATTTGTAAGAGCAAAGTCTGTCTGCTGAGTTATGCATGGCGGTAAGCCACCGCCGAATCCGCCGCCGCCGCCGAATCCGCCGCCGTATCCGCCAAGACCACCGCCGTAAGGACTACCGAGACCGAAACCAAGGCCGCCGCCGATACCAAGACCACCGCCGAATCCACCGTAGGGATTGTAACCTTGACCGTAAGGATTGTAGCCCCCGAATCCGCCGATGCCCGCTTGTCCCCAAGGTCCCATTCCCGGATTGAACAATCCGCCACCCAATTGGCCACCGATACCGCCATAAGGATTTCCGAAAACTCCGCCATTTATACCAGGTGGATATCCGCCGCCGGCCATCGTACCGCCACAACCGTATCCGCCGTTGACTCCACCCATGATGCCGCTAATGCCGGCTTGCACGAAAGGATAAATAGAGCCGACTGCTAAATAAGGAGATGTTGGCCAGCCCATTTCAACGTTTTGGTTTGAAATCTCACGAGCACCTTTGTAAGCCGCGTATCCGCCAAGTGCGGTTGCCGCTGCCGTCAAACCTAACTGCCAACCTGAAGGACCAGAAGCCTGGGCACGTTTTGTTGCCGCACAGCTTGGACAAGTTGCTTCAAGCTCAGCATCTGCCGTTGATTGTTCTATGAGATCTTTTTTGTTTTCTTTTAAGATTGCCTTTTGATCCGCGATGTCTTGTTTCTGATCGTCTAAATCTTTTTGCGCTTCTTCTTGTTCTTTCAAAGTCGCTGCGTAATTTTTAAGAGCATTTTCACAAGCTTTCACTTCTTTCGGAGTTGAATCGCCTGATTGATAATATTTATTCGTACAAACTTGCGCGAAAATTTTGCCTTTATCTTGGCAAACATTCAAAAAAGGATCTGTTCTGTACATTGGATTATCCGTACAATGAGATTCATTCGGTCCGCGACCGCGATGACCTTCACTGCCCGATCCGCCCGAAGTTAAAAAATCGAAACTCACTTTGCAGGCTTCGCAGTTTTTGTCGCCTGCCTTTCCGCACTTCATTGTATCTGTATTCAAACTCCCGCACTGGTTGTCTTTATCTGTCGTCACGGTAACGGTTGAAGTCGTTGCTCCTGCACAAGCCGGAGTACAAGGATTCACAATTTTTACTTCGCTCCCTTTCGGTGGCTCGCTCACTGTTGTGTTTTGTGGTACCTGAGGAACGGGCTGAACGACGGGAAGCTGTGCGACTGGTTGTGGGGCAGGAGCAACTGGAGTCACCGCCACTTCTTTTTTCGCCGTACCACAAATAGATTGCGGCCGAGTCGTGTGTCTACAACAGTCTACGAGAGCTGCGCCTGTTTTATCGGAGCATCCAAGATCAGCGGGCATTCTCGACTGATGAACCAGAGTAACTTCTGCAACTTCTGTTTGCTTCGCATGAAAAACTTCATTCTTTTGCGGAGCCGCTGGTTCAATTTGAACGCTATCTTCGAAAGCCGCAGGATATACCGCTACGAAATCTTGTTGCAGAACTTCCATGAAGTAACTTGTTTTATTCGGATCCTTCACAACGATCGGGCTACAACAATTATAATGATTTTTCATGTGCTCAATGACCATGTCGGCCCATTGTCCGTCGACAACCGCATTGATGTCTTTTTCAAAACGATCGAGTTCATGCTGTTTTTCACGAACTACTTTTTGATCGTCCCTCATCGCTTGTTTATCAGCGGTAATAATCCCGTTGATTCCGGCGATGTCCTTTTGAATACTTGTAACCGCTGCAGATGCCGTCACCTGATACGGACAAGCTTGCTGAGGATAACCGTATCCGTACTGTTGAGCGAGTGCCATCGGTGACACCATCTCAAGGAACATACTCATTGTTAGAAGTATGGGTAAGAACTTCCATTTCATACAAATTACTCCCTTAAAAACTTATAAATCTACGTCTCACTATCGACTATTGCCAGATCCAACTTGACTCGAAAAGACTCAAACGAGACCTTCGTCGATAATTTCTAGGTTTACGTCTTGCGTATGTGACAAAAAATAGAAGTTGTCGCAGCACACACTCTAATTCTACACTGTTTTTTACATGAAGCATTCAATTCTTTGCGTAGATGACGAACTAGATAATGTCGAAGCACTCGAACGTCTTTTTCGAAAAAAATATAAGGTTTATAAGGCGACTTCAGGCGAGGCAGCTCTCAAAATTCTGGCTGAACATCCAGTCACCGTTATCATTAGCGATCAACGAATGCCGAATATGACGGGTGTTGAGTTTCTGACTCAATCAACAGAAATTGTTCCGAATGCGATTCGAATTTTACTTACGGGTTATACCGATATTAATTCTGTGATCGCGGCCATTAACTCTGGGCAAATTTATCGTTACGTTACAAAACCCTGGGACTCCGTTGATCTCGAAAATGCAATTGATAAAGCAGTCGAGCGATACGAAATGGGCGCTGAACTCAAAGAAAAAAATTTAGCGCTCGCCACGGCAAATGAAGAATTAAAAACTCTCGACAAGGCAAAATCTGACTTTATGATGCTCGTGAATCATGAATTGAAGACTCCCCTCACCGCCATCATGAGCTTTTCAGATTTGCTAAAAGAAACAAATTTAGACGACGACCAAACTAAGTTTCTCTCACGCATTCAAGCTTCGACCTCAAGACTCGAAGGACTCGTCAACGACGTTCTTGAATTTTTATCTGCTGAGTCTCGACTCACTCCCATAAAGAAAATGAAATTAAACGCGAAATCAATCGAAGCGATGAAGTCTCCAAAACTTGAAGATCTTCTCAAGAAAAAGAGTCTCTTGCTCTCTTTTAATATCGAAGGCGGTCATTTTTTTGCCGACGAAAAAATCCTACGTAATGTTTTCGCAAGGCTCATCGAAAATGCGGCGAAGTTTGCAGACAGCTCTTCCGAAATCATCGTCTCGGGCCGAAATGTCGATAGAAATTTTGAAATCGAAATTTACAATCAAACCTCATTGATCAAGCTCGACAAAATTAAAAGTTTGATGAAGAGTTTCACCCTTAATGAAGATGCGTTCAATCATTCTGGCGGAAATGGACTGGGCCTCAGTATCTGCCAAGCGCTTCTCAAACTGCAAAATACACAATTGAAATTTGAATCAACGGATGCTGGTGTCCGGGTCTCGTTTCAGTTCGAGTCCGTCTAAATTCGGACATCGCTCGAAATTCGGATTTTCTTTTCATATAACTTCTCCGTAATGGCCGACATCCGGTCTTTCATTTTGCATTGTCTCCCCGATCGAAACCAAGATCGGGGATCTCTTGAAAATTTTATTTATCATTTTATTTTTTGCTCCCATTTTGGCGTCAACCAAAGAACTACAGCAAATTGTTCTCGCCGTTGGAGCAACTCAAAACCTTACCGCCCGCGGAAATATTCATTTTTCGAATAGCCGCACCGTCAAAGCGACCGATCTCGGATCGCATGTCCGCATTAGCGGAAAAGCAGTGGGCGATGTGGATCTCGAATATCGAGACGGCTCATACCATGTTGAAGTCGTGAGTCCTGATGAATTTCGGCTTTATTTAAAATTCGAGAAACTTGTTTCGCGAATGCGCGGTCTCGAACTCAAAGTCCACAAAGGAAAACTTCAGATCATCGGGGAACTTCTTCGCAAAAGCGACTGGATCAAACTCTCACAAAATAATCTCGACGGAGTAGGCTTTCAGTTTCATGCCGCGCTCGATTCACGTATGAAACACGAAATGCTCATCTACTTTCACGATCTGCTGAAAGCTTCAGACTTACCGATCACGAGCTTGCAGGTTGTTCCGACCGCTCAAGTTTCGCTCACCAAATCTATGCTTTCATTAAAAATGAAATACGAAAGGGCTCTTGCAAGCTACGGTTTTGTCGTTGAACAGAACTCAAGTATCCTGCAGCTCGAGCCCTTGGTGCGCGTTAACATTTTGGTCGCTGAGATTCGTAAAAATTTCAGTCGCTCTCTCGGCGTTGCTTTTCCGTCGGCGGCAACGGCAGGCTTTCTTCCAAACTTTCAGATTTCCGGCGATGGTGAGGGAATCAGTGCGCAAATCAATGCGCTTGAAGCTCAAGGCAATGGCCATTTACTCGCGGCACCAACACTCTTATGCCGCTCGGGCAAGAATGCCGAGTTTCTTGCTGGCGGCGAAATTCCGATCAAAATGCTGAGTCTCAAATATCACGAAACCGTTTGGAAGAAATATGGAGTTCTCCTTAAAGTGAGTCCCGTCGCGGATGCCACGGGTCGCATGAGCATCGCTCTTACGACTGAAGTCTCTATGCTCGATCTTAGTCATTCGATCGAAGGAGTTCCGGCTCTGCTGACGAATCGAATTGAAAGTCATTTCGATTTGAAAAAATCTCGGACGATTGCCCTGAGCGGCCTCCTTAAAAGCGAATGGTTTAAGAATTCTGAAGGTCTGCCGTGGCTCGGTCAAATTCCCGTCCTCGGTTATCTTTTCTCGAGCAAAGAATATAAAAACAATGAAACAGAGCTGATTATTTTTGTGACTCCAGAAGTGATTCAACCCGAAACTCTCGACGAGGAAGAATCATGACCCTCGAGTTATTTTCTATCGTCGAAAAGATAAATGAGGATCTTCAAAATCTAGACTGCGTCGATCCCATGCAGATTATGAATTCGAAGATCGATCAACAGGATCAAGCCGTAAGAAAACTCATCGAGAATTTTTTATTAAAGACTGACAGTCGCGAATCGATCACGCGGATTCTTGACGAATATTTTGGATTTGGCCCTTTGAAAAATTTATTTGAAGATGAGTCAGTCAGCGAAATAATGATCAATGGCCAAAATCATATTTTCTTCGAACGCTCAGGAAAGATTCAGAAGTTAAAAGACTGCTTCTTGAGCCCTCTCACCTTTCGCCACTTCGTCGAACGTCTCGGAAAACTCTCTAACACCCAAGTGAGCATCGATATCCCTTTCGTTGACGGCTACTTCGAAGACTTTCGGGTACACATAGCGATTCCGCCGGCGACCCAGAAGGAAGTGGCCGTTACGATTAGGAGACATCCGAAATGTCCGTGGACGCTCAAGCTTTTGGAAGAAAAACTTTGGGCGCCGCAAGCCTCGATAGAACTCATTCGTAAAATTATTTCAGAGCGTCGCAATTTTTTGGTCATAGGGCCCACTGGCTCTGGCAAAACTTCGGTTCTCAACGCGTGTTTAGGCGAACTACCAATGAACGAACGCGCAATCTTGATTGAAGATACGAGCGAGCTCAAAATTCCGAACGAGATAAGCGCTAAACTCATTACGCGCTACGATCCGCAGAAACGATTAAAAGATTTTGATCAGTCTGATCTTTTGAAGCAAGCACTTCGTATGCGGCCGGATCGATTGATCCTGGGAGAAATTCGGGGCGGCGAAGCGAAAGACTTATTGATGGCATTTGCGACTGGGCATTCTGGTTGCATGGGAACCATGCATGCAGAAACCGCGCGGCAGGCATTGCTGAGACTCGAGATGTTGATTCAGCTAGGCGCCAGCCAATGGAATATACAGGCCGTACGAACACTTATTTTACTAAGCTTGTCGGTCGTCATCGTCGTGAAACGCACCCACGAAGGCGAGCGGCGTCTCGACGGAATTTTTCAGGTGACCTCGCTTGAGGAAACCGGATTTTTGTTAGAACAACTTATCTAAGCGGCGTAGTTAATGAAGCTGCCTTTAGGGTGTAGCCCTGCGGGTTGTGCACTTCTCGCTTCTGGATTTGAAATTCCAGCTTCGATTTCGCTCTGCATACCTTCATTTTCCTCGATTATTTCACGAGATTTTGCAACTTTTGAAGCCGCGCCTGCTAAAGATGAAATGCGTTCTTCGTTTGGAGCACCACTCTCTTCAACATCGACTTTATTTTTTGAGAAAAATTTGTCGGCCATATCTTTAGCGATTGCCGCGTGCTTGGCATCTTTCGCGCGCCAGTCGTGCATCTCGGTTTGCGCTTCAGATGACGCTTTCACAGTATCCTTAGATTCGCGCTCGCGACCCGCCTGTGCTTCGGCCCTGCCAAAACCTGGGGTTCCTGCCCGAACCGGACTCGACTCTTTCATATCGACCGAAGTCACACGTGACGAACTCGGGATGATACTACTAATTTTTTCCATAACTACCTCCTGTAGAGCGGAAAAATGAAAGCATTCTACTTTCATAAGAGAAATCATTTTTATAAATTTCTCTCATTTAAGACTTCGGTTGTCTCATTTTGTTACTCAACAGGGCCAAAGCCTAGTTTTTGATTTTGAAATCTTTCACGAACTCTTGGCAGATTTCGCAGTCCGAATGAAATTCAGGTGGATCGAGTTCATCAATTTCATTTGTCGGATCTGATTTTGAACGAGACATTTCGATCACATTCGCAATTTGTTTGCGGCGACTGATTTTCTGAACCGTTGGTTGAATCGGTGGTGGAATTTTTGCTTTGAGTCTGGCCATAGAATACTCCTTGTTGTTTCAAGCAAGTATTTGCAAAGAAGATTCCGAAACATAGAGCCCACTCATTCAAGAAGGGCTTTTTTCAAAAACAGTTTTCGGACACAAACACTACCGGTGGTGTTGCGACGCTCTATCTGTAAATTAAGCCTCGCCTTTGTTCTCAACCGGAGTTGCGAGACGTATGCCAAGCTCAATCAATTGATCACGGCTCACGACGCTCGGTGCTTCCGCCATGATGTCCGTTGCTTTTGCCGTTTTCGGAAACGCAATAACGTCACGAATCGCATCCGTATTGGTCAGAATCATCACGAGACGATCAATGCCCCAGGCGATGCCACCATGAGGAGGTGTTCCGTACTGCAAAGCCTCGATGAAAAATCCAAATTGTTTCTTCGCATCTTCGGGCGTAAATCCCAAAGTTCTGAACATCGCATCTTGAACTTCCGAGCGATGAATTCGGATACTTCCACCCGCGATCTCGTTTCCGTTGCAAACGAGATCGTATGCTTTTGCGAGCATCACTCCGTAATTCTTTTCGTTTCCGTTAGCGAGATCATCATAGTAGTCATCTTGCGGCGACGTAAACGGATGATGTCTCGCCGTCCAACGACCGGCCTCTGGGCTGTATTCAAGTAAAGGAAAATCGATCACCCATAAGAAACGATCTTTCGTCGTGTTGATGAGCTTCAACTCTGCCCCTAAAAATAAACGAATCGTCGAAAGCGCTCCGCACGCGACTTCAAATTGGTCGGCAACGATAAAGGCAACGCCCTTCCCGTCTGGGCAAATTTTCTTAAAAATTTTGCCGAGCTGCTCTTCGGTCATGAATTTTGAAATAGGCGTGCTGAGCTTTCCGGATGCATCTGCTTTAATCCAGATGAGACCTTTCGCTCCCGCTTTTTTCGCCATGTCAGTCAATTTATCGAGGAACGACCGAGAAAATTCGCCGCCTTGGGCAACTCCCAATCCTTTCACGACGCCATTTTTAGCAAGTACATCGTTGAACGCTTGAAACTGAGTTTCGTTCGCGACGTCTTTCAGATCGCAGAGCTCGAGACCGAAACGTAAGTCGGGTTTGTCATTGCCATAACGATTCATGCACTCGTCGAATGTCATGCGAGGGATAGGCCCAAGTTCGACGCCACGAAATTCTTTCCAGAGTGTGCGGGCAAGTCTTTCGTTCAATGCCATGACATCGTCTTGGTCGACGAAACTCATCTCAATATCGATCTGACTAAATTCAGGCTGACGATCGGCACGTAAATCTTCATCTCGAAAACACCGCGCCATTTGAAAATAACGATCGATCCCGCCGATCATGAGAAGTTGTTTCAAAGTCTGCGGACTCTGCGGAAGCGCGTAGAACTGCCCCTGATTCACCCGCGAAGGGACTAAATAATCGCGAGCTCCTTCAGGAGTTGATTTGTACAAGATCGGAGTTTCAATTTCGTAAAAATTTTCATCACTCAAAAAATTACGAGCCATGCGAACGATGTCGTGCCGTTTTTTCAGATGCATATGGAGGCGTTGACTTCGAATGTCGAGGTACCGATATTTGAGGCGTAGCGTTTCGCTGACGTTTTGATCATTAATTTGAAACGGAGGTGTCACTGCAACCGACAAGATTTCGCAGCGAGTGGCGACGAGCTCAACTTCACCGGTTGTAAGCTTCGCATTTTTCATACCGTCAGGGCGAGCACGTACGGTTCCTCGAACGGCCACAACATATTCAGAACGCAAATCCTTCGATTGGCTCATCGCCGACTGACTCGGATCAAATACGACCTGTACAATGCCTTCTCGGTCACGCAAATCGATGAAGACGAGTCCGCCATGGTCACGTCGTGAGTCGACCCAGCCCATGAGGTTTACTTCTTGTCCAGCGTTTTCGGCCCGGAGTTTGCCGCAGTAAATGCTTCTTTTTAGATCTTTTACGAATTTTTGATTTGAATCAGTCATCCTAGAAGCTTATCGAAGGACAGTCGGTTTGCCAAGCGCGTTTGGTGTTGATTGATCGATTGCGCTGATGCTAATTTAGCTCTTCAACCTTAAGGGAGGAAAACTTCATGCCTAAGTTTAAAGTCGAATGCAATTCAAAGCACTCAAGCAAAGATACTTTTGGTAAAGTAAAAAGCTTTCTTGATAACGACACCGAAATTAAAAAGTTAGATTCAGGAATCAAAATTTCTTACAACGAATCGGCGATGACCGGAGTTGCTAAAGGCAGTAAATTTGATGCCGAGATCAAAGTCGTGAGCAAGGGTGAAGGCGCTCAAGTTGAAATTGAAGTCAGCCTCCCGTTACTTTTGACTCCGATAAAAGGGATGGTTCAAGCGTCGATACAAAAAAAATTAGCGACAGCATTGAGCTAGAATTTATTTATGGCCGTTGCTCCCAAAGCAAAAAAGAAAGCTGGCAAAAAACCAGCCGTAAAAACCGCTCGCAAAGTCGTTAAGGCCCGAGTCGTTCAATCTGAGATCGTCGACACCCACCCCGACGATCATTTGAACGAACGCGCCGTGAATGAATTCGACGAGCGTCTTGATTTGGGCGATGCGCACGATGCCGAAGAAATACTCATAGAGGCTCTCAAAACTCCAAAGAAGAAATCGAAAAAGACTGACGAAAAAGCGCTCACCAGCATTGATCCGATCAATACTTATTTGGCTGAACTCAAAAAATATCCGCTCCTCACCAAAGAAGAGGAACAGGTTTTGGCTCGTAGGTACCGCGAACATCATGACTCGAAAGCTGCCGAACAATTGGTGACTTCGAACCTACGTTTTGTGGTTAAAGTCGCAGCTGAATATTCTAAATTTGGAGCCAAGCTCATCGACCTCATTCAAGAGGGAAACGTCGGGCTCATGCACGCCGTGAAAGAGTTTAATCCCTATAAGGGTGTACGCCTCATTACTTACGCTGTCTGGTGGATTCGCGGTTATATTCAAGAATATCTCATGCGCCAATATTCGATGGTGAGAATCGGAACGACCGCAAACCAGCGCAAGCTTTTTTACCGACTCCAAAAAGAAAAAGATCGCCTCGATGCCATGGGAAAAGAGCCAAACTTTGCTCTCCTCAGCAGTCGCCTTGGCGTGTCCGAACAAGAAGTTTCGGACATGACCAGCAGAATGTCAGGGCGAGATGTGAGTCTCAACCAGCCCGTTGGTGAGGATGGTAAAACAAGTCTTCTTGATTTTGAATCAATAGCCGAAGCGGGTGCCGATGAACAAATCAGTCACTCCGAAGAACTCCAAATTTTGAATAAAAATATCGAAGCAATCCGTGATCAGTTGAATCCGAAAGAAACTTATATTTTAGAGAATCGTATTCTTTCTGACGAACCAATGACTCTTCAAGAAATTGGCGATCACTACGGCACGACACGAGAAGCCGTGAGGCAGCTCGAAGCCCGCCTCATGCTGAAAATCAAAAATGCTTTTATCGAAGCTCATAAAAACTAGTTGTTAAGTGCGCCCGCCGTAATCCACTGGGTAATGATCGCAACATCTTCTGGCGCGATCGCTTTATATTTTGATTTCACAGGCGGCATCAATTTCTTGGCACCTAAAATGATGTGCTTAATCAATGAGCTCTTCGTCGCATTGCCCGGAACCACTATGTCACCCGTCACGATATCAGAATATTGCTCAAACGGAACATCGCTCGCATCTCCGCTAGAGTTATGGCAATCGAGACATTTCGCTTTGAAGATGAGCGTGTTGATCGAAGCAAAAGTAGGTTGCAAGTCTGGCGTCGGCGGATCAGGAATAACCACGGGTGCCGGGGTCGGAGATGGCACTGGAGTGTCGCCACCGCCTACAACCGGAGCCGTTTCGGGAGCACCCATTTGGATCCATTCAAGAAGCAAGAATTTCTCTTCACTCGTGAGCGAAGTGCCAGGAGATTTCGGCATCACTCCCTCATTGATATCATCTTTAATTTGCGGGAGAGCCGCTTTGACACTGGCATAAGTTTCAAGATTCGTCTTACCCGAATTTTTTGTGGTATTGCTGTGGCACTGAATGCATTTCGCCTGAAGGATATTGGTTTCAATAAGGCTAAAAGTCAGTTGGGCTTTTACTTTGGTATCAGTCAAGGGACTTGCCGGAGTCAATTTATCGACTTTATAGGCACAACCTGCCAAACACATGAGTCCGAACAGCGTGAATGTTTTAAGAAGCGGTTGATTCATTTTTACATACCTCGCGCAGAATCTTCTGCATATAGAATGCCGACCTAAAAAGCATTTGGTCTGCCTCGGAACAACTTTATTTTACGAAAAGTATGGCAGAAATACAAAAAGCTTACGCATATTTAGCCTAAGGTTCGTGCTCCCCGTTCAAAAAGGTCTAGTGTGGCCATCGAAAAGTGCAAAATGGCCCCAAAATAGTGGAAAGCTTATTGCAATCTACTCCCCTGGTAGCGCTTTGCGCCCACAAGGAATCACTATGTTTTTAGAAAAGGATCTCATAAAGCCTGAAGCTTCAGCCCCACAAGGAATGAAATCTTACGGCAATATCGTAGCTTTTCAGCTCAGTGAAAAGAAGGTATTAGGCTTTCATGTTGAAAACATGCAAGTCGCCGAGCTTGATCCCGCCATTTGGAATCTCATCGATCATAAAGCTTTCGTTTCAAATCCTACTGAACAAGAAATGCTCAGTGAAATCGTTTCTTGGAGTGACGAGAAAAATCCCGAAGTTAAAGACGTTCACATCAAGCAAAAAGTACGTTCGCTTTCGATCAACGTGACTCAAGTATGTAACTTAAAGTGTACGTACTGTGCTGCTGGCGGCGACGGGACTTACGGATCAAAAGTCACAAAAATTGATATCAGTAAGGTGACTCCGCAAATTGAACTCTTACTTTCTCATCTTGATGACGGCGATAAATTTTCGATCAATTTTATCGGTGGAGAACCACTCATTTACCCGGCTGCCATTGAAGCGATGATTGAATTTACGAATGGGCACGCTTCTCCACGCGGCATTCGTGTGCGTTACGAGATGACCACCAACGGAACACTCATTACTTCGGCGATTGCACAAATGCTCGGCCGCTTTGGCGTGAACGTGACAGTCAGTCTTGATGGCCCTGCCGAGATGAACGATCTCGTACGCCCGACCGCTGGAGGCCTCGGTTCTACCGAAAAATGCTTAAATGGTGTTGCCGAACTCTTCAAAGTGAAAGAGCAATTAGGTTCGGTGAATGTTCATAGCGTTTTTGGCTCCCACAATCTTGAGGTTTTTAATACCTATGTTTTTTTGCAAAAATTTAACTGGGACGTCATTTTTTTTACCTTTGCGACGGGTCCCGATGACGAGATTGCAAGCCCAATCTACGTAAAAGAATTATTTCGCACGGCCGAATATGCCTTCAAGACCGGTGGCGAACGTGCGCTAAGAAGAATCTCTCAGTTTAATGATTACTTCGAAATTTTAGATTCTCAAAAACGCATGCATAACTACTGCGGCGCCGGAAAATCCGTTTTGCAGGTCGACACTCAAGGTAAGTTCTATGCTTGTAACTGGTTCGTTGGAGATAAAAAAGAAGAGTTAGGCTCAGGTTTGAATCTTGACCAAGAAAAAGTAAGCAAATATGCCGAATCTTTGGTAAAACTGAACAACTGTGGCGACTGCTGGGCAAAATACTTATGCGGCGGTGGTTGCATGTTTGTTCACAGGTCTCGCACCCAAGATAAACATAAAAAAGACGCAGAATTTTGTAACCGAACTAGATCCATCATTCAAAAGGGACTCGAATACTATGAAAAATCAAGACAGCTTGAAAACGAAGGAGAACGCAGTGAAGTTTATTAAAAAGATCAGTCCAAATAAAGAAAAACTTCAAGTACGCCGTGAAGATGGCAAAAAGGTCACTGTCGAAAAGACAATGGCAATGGGTTGCGTCCCAACAGGACACGATTAGTCTATTGTCATAAGGCCTGCTCGTAGAATATGATCGCCTGATTAAACGTTTAGGAGCAGCGCTTGCCTTTCTTAAGTCGCATTCTTAAGATTTCTAAAATCTTTGTCGAAAAACATCTCAACACTCTCCTTCGCGTGAGTTTCGCCCTTTCGATCGCTTTTGTCCTCAACCAATTCAGTTTTGATTTCATCGAATCTTACCTTTACGACATGCGGATGCGCCTGAAGCCAATCTCTGCGATGTCGGGTCATGTGCAAACCATCGCCATTGATCCTAAGACAATCGACAACATGAACCGTACGCCCAATGCTGCCGATCACTTGAAGCTGCTCTCGCAACTTAAGGATGCCGGAGTGAAGGTCGTCATTTATTTAATTAGCCCAGGCGAAGTTGTCGGAAGTTATGATGAACTCGTAGCTCTTGCACATAAGGCCGAAGAATTTCCTCATTTTATGATCGCGATCAGTGATGTGTGGCCGAAGAGCCAAGAAGCGAATTTTATCCCTCATCCGCCGTTTGAAAAATTGCAAGCCATATCGGCTCCGTATACATCTGATCAGAAGCTTGCCGCGAAAGATGATGTGACCCGCAGAATGTTCACTTCATTTCAGGGCGAGATGCTCATGCACCCGACGGTGGCGGGACTTTATAATTCAGAAATTCGATATGAAAAAAATATTCGAGGAATTTTTAAGTTCTTCGCCTCGAATCAAGTCTTCATCGATTTTAGACCTTCTGGAACTTATCCGCGTTCGAGTTTTTACAACGTCATGAACGGCAACTTCGAGCGCAAAAAATTTAGCGGAAATATCGTCGTCGTCGGCCGTGATATTCAGGCAACGGTAGACGATTATGTGCGTACCCCATTTTCTAGAGACGTCATCGCGATGAGTTTCTTAGAGATGCACGCCAATATGCTCGACACGATGATATTGAACTCGGCATACGTGCAGACTCCCTCTTGGTTAAGCCTTTTAATTACGAGTTTGATTTCAATGCTGACCGTGTACGTGGTCTTAGCTGTAAAGCCCACGAAAGGCCTCGCTATTTTAGCCAGTGCTTTTGTTTCGTTCTCGATACTTTGTTTTTTGTTCTTCTGGCTGGGCGGATGGTGGGTCGATATGAGTCATCCGTTCTTGTCGATCTTTGTTTGCTACTACTTCTTTATTCCATACCGTTTGATTATCGAGAATCGAAAGAGCTGGGAATATTTACAGAAAAACCGTTTGCTCACTCAAGTTGAAGAGCTTAAAACTAATTTCTTAAGCATGATGTCTCATGACTTGAAGACTCCCCTTGCACGCATCAGCGGAATGACCGACGTCGTAATGGGCGAAGAAAAATCTCTTTCGGATCGCCAGCGTGATGCTGTTTTGAATATTCGTAAGTCTTGCGATGAGCTCGTCGAATTTATTAGTTCTGTGTTAAACTTGGGCCGCGTCGAGAGCAAAGAACTCCAACTGCATATGACGAGTAAAGATCCAAATCAGCTCATTGATGAGGTCATCGTAAAAAGCGAATATGCGGCTAAACAAAAAAATATTTCAATTCAAACTGAATTTGAAACCTTATTTAGCTTGAAGATGGATGTTGATTTGATTCGCCAAGTTTTTTCGAATCTGATCGAGAACGCGATTAAATATAGTCCCGAAAACTCACGCATTCTTGTATCGACTGAAGAACGTGATGGCTACGTCGTGGTTCAGATCGCGGATCAGGGTTACGGAATTCCGGCCGACGAAATTGGTCACGTCTTCATGAAGTTCTATCGAAGTAAGTCTGCAAAATCATCAGTCATTAAGGGATCTGGCCTTGGCCTCTATCTTGCTAAATACTTTGTGGAACTCCATAGAGGAAGAATCAGTCTCGACAGCTCTCCTGGGCAGGGATCGACTTTCACGGTGGAATTACCTCAGAATCAAACTGAGGCTACTTAAAGTAGCCAAATTCGAGTCTGGGTGTCTATTTGGTAAACAGCAGTACGTTTTCAAAGAGGTAGGTATGCTTAAGGTTTTAGTTGTCGATGATGATCAGGGTTTAAGATTTTCGGTAAAAGAAAGTCTCGCTCAGCGTGGACAGTACGAAGTCGACGAAGCCTTCGATGGAATGAACGCCATCGAAAAAGTAAAAGCTAATAAGTACAGTCTCGTCATATTAGATGTGGATATGCCACGGCTCGACGGCCTCGAGGCCTTGAAGCTCATTAAAGAATTTGATCCAAGCATCATCGTTATTGTTATGACCGCGTACGCGACGATCGACAATGCCGTTCGCGCCGTTAAAGAAGGTGCGTTTAACTACATTTCAAAACCTGTCAAAGGCGAAGAATTGTTAGCTTTGATGAATCGCTCTTTGAAAGCTCAAAGTTTGATTTCAGAAGTGGCTGCTTCGGCTCCTGTACTCATGGAGGCCGGCCGCAAAATCATCGGTAAC
>JAYTQQ010000040.1:0-13463 GCA_043746635.1 Bdellovibrionales bacterium
CAGTTCAGGTGCGGAATTTGGAATTTATTCGTAGTTTCAATAATTAACGAATTAGTTCGAGTGAAGGGCGTCGGTGTTCGAGTCCGGTCAGGGGCACCACTTAGACGATTTGGTAAGCAAATAAATTACGCCGTAAAGGGTCTGTCTTTACAGCTCTAGGCTTGTTCTGCTAAAAATGTTTAATTCAGTTAAGCTCGAATGGGTGTGCCATCTATATGGATTAATTCACATTGGACCGCTCAACTTTTGTCAATTCACGAATCGAACTCTAAATTTTGATCGAGAGCGGCCTTAGCAATGCAGAGCGACCTGACGATCAACCGATTGCAGGCACTGATTTTTTCCTCCGATTCCGCTTCCGCTCCCGCCGAAAGGATACTCCGAAGTTGTAATTTTAAGATGTAAGACATCTGGGCGATCAGAACGGCCCTTTCTGATGATTGGTAAAGTTCGAGGGTATATTCGCACATATCCTGCGAGCGAATTAGGGGTAGATCGTTTGCGAAAGAAATTAAGTTCTTGAACAAAATGGGTTCATCTTTCGCGGCCAAGTAAAGAGTTGAAACAAACAAGGTCGCCCAGGTCTCATGCATGGTTTGAAATCTAAATGCAAAAGTTGAATCTTCGGTGGAAGAAGGGAGGCTTTGCTTGCAAGCATTTTTGTTCGCCGCGCTCATATATTTTTCTCCGACCTAAAAATTCTTTAGCAATTTTGTCTGCAGTGACGAAGAGTATGTCAGCGCCCAGAATCGAACTGGGATTAGAAGGTTAGGAACCGACGGTTTTGTCCAATTAAACTACGCCGACATAAGAAACAAGAATGTACTCTGTCTTGCTTTTAAACTCAAGTTTCATCGGGCGTCCAATTCTCGTCGTCAAAGAATTCGTCTCTAATCGCGTAAAGATTGGTCGTTTGAAGGTCGGCGTGACCGGCACAGTCTCGGACGTCGATTTGCGGATGGCCTGCTTTTAACGCTTTCGTTATGAATGTGCGTCTGAAGTCGTGCATTTTATAATTCAAACCAAGACGGACCATTTCTTGGCTTATCATTCGACTGAGCGTGTTCGGGTGCATGAGGTCAGGCAGTTTTTGAATGAGCTCGTAAACTTCTTTGTTCGTGATAAACCAATAAAATACTTTTCGATCTTTGTTGTTTTTGAGCGGGCCGAAATTTGGTCTGTTGGGTTCCGGCAAAGTGACGAGCTGTCGTTGAGCATGAAAATAGTTTTTTTTAACGTCTGTGATTTTGACGCCGAGAGTTTCGGCATCTCGAAAGCCAAGGTAGTACGCGAGCTTTATAAACGGTAAAATATTCGGATCTGTTTTCTTTATAATAGTTTGCCAGTGTTCGTCTTTTACAAATTTACCTCGGCCATCACGCTTACCATCAAGATTTCTTTTTGCATCGTGACGGCTCAGTACTGCACTTGGAATGGGATCGAAAACTAAAAGCGGAAATAAGCGAGGATTGTTTTTATGGATGTACTTGATAAAACGATTCGCGTACATGACGGCGTTCTTGATTGTCTTACCTGACCAAAAAGCACCTTCTTCATGCAGTCTTATTTTTTGCCATTTCGAATCGCTCATTCCTTCTGGCTTTTCATTCATCAAAGCTTTGCCCCAAATGTCTTGTTTTGTGTACCAATCAACTGGGTCCGGAAGTTCCATCTTGTGAACAAAAAAGTGTAGAAACTTAACTTTTACCATTGTGTTAATTTGCAGGGCCATGTGCTGGCTGTTTTGGTTCGCCCGAATGTGCGTCTCCCATTGGTCAATGAGTTCTTGAGTGATAAATTTATGCTTGATCTCGTAGGCTTCTTTGGCTCTCTTAAGCGCCGCTTCGTACTCGCCATTCAGCCGAGTCACAAACGCCTCAATGTCGGAGTCGGTCATGTCTTTATACTGAAGGCGAGGGTATCGCTGCCAGACGGTCTTGCCGTCGATCTTCGTGCATCTCTTGATGACCGTTGTTACTTTGCCGCGTTGGGTTTCGTTGACGATATACCAACGAGACCAGTCTTCGTCGCTGTCTAAAGCTCTTTTGCCCATACAATCCCTATCGGAATTGACTAGACTAAACTATAGTATACGGCCGGATAATGTTATCCAACCGAGCCCGTAGATTCTTATCCAACCAAATCCGTTCAAATGGTTAATTGTCAGACAATCTAAGGTTTTAAAGGGAGTCTCAATTTGAGAAGGGGATTCTTAGGAAACTCTTGCTCTATCCAACTGAGCTACGTCGTCTCTTTGAAAGGCTTCACGGATTTTCTACAACGATTGGGAGTCGTGAGGCAAGTGCCTATCTGCCCGTTTCGAGACGATCTTGTACGACACGGCTATTGTTAGGGACACGGATGTCATAAACTTCTGCTTTGGATTGGGAGCGGAAATAAGGAAGATTCGATTCTATTTGGTGATGGGATTGAACAAAAAAGCCTAAAATCGTCACTAAAGAGACCACAAAAAGCCAAAATTCCCAATCGTTTCGCTCGATACGAAGAAGTTTAGTGAGGGTTTTCGTTTTTAAAGCTTTTGACATCTATTCTCCATGCTTGGGATCACATTCGAGCGACTGACTGAGGGCCCACCCGATATTTACTTCAAATTGAGTGCCAATTTTTAGGATGCGAAACTAATTGATTTTCTGCTTTTTAGACTGCCTCAAGAGCGGAAACTGAACCTTCGAAAAGCTCTCGCTTTCTTTTGCGGGCGGTGCCTTTGGTTCGACTTTTTTAGAGTGTTTCTTTCGGTAACTTGCGAGCTCCAGATGGCCGTAAGTTTTTTTGCGGTACATTTCAAGAACCTCTTCTTTTAAATCATCTTCAAGCATCTTCAGAAATTTTGGAGGAATAAAACCTTGAGTCTTAAGTGCCGTAATATAATTTTCGACCACTCTTGAAACGAGCATGCCCTCAGTATCTTCTCCGAGAAGAGAGTTCTGCAGTTGTTGATCGAAAATACTAAACAAAAGATCACGCTTCGCGCGCATGAAATCCTCCGGCTTGAGTGGTCTATGATATTTTTCGGACGATTTTCGAAATAATTAGAGTACAGATCCTGCAATTTTTAGATTAGGCTAAAGTCCATGAAGGGTTTAAACCAAGCCGAGCTTGAACAAATATGCGAAGAGATTCAGGCCTGGGTCGGGTCACAGCTGCAAGAAGTTGTCGCCAATGATAGCCATGTCGCACTAGGCTTCTATCACGATCAAGAAGTGCGCTGGATGATGTTTGATTTCGCCACCCAGTCGCCGGTGTTTCTTCTACTCGATGACTTACAGGTGAGGCGCCTGCAAAAGCAAACCAAGCCGCTCACCCTTTTCATCCGTGCCCATTTCGAGGGAAGGAGGCTTCAGGCGGTTGCCCTCGCCAAAGACCAGGGACGCGTCGTGAACCTTTCTTTTCACTCTGATGAATCTCTTTCTTTTGAGATTATTTTATTTTCATTTGCCAAGAATTTTACGGCTCACGCAGGCCATAAGAAGATCCATTTCTTTAAACCAAAAGAACTGGTTCAAAGAGACTCTTCAGCGGTTGCGGATACTTCTTCGATGAGCGTTAGATCTTTTCACAGCATCCAAAAGGAGTGGCTCGCCGAGAAAGGCTTGGGCGGAGAGAAAAAATCTCAAACGACAGAGAAAACGGATCAAACTCAAAAGCAGATTCAGAAAAAAACGGTCGCGCTCGAAAAAATGCTGAGTGATATTCTGCAGAAGAGCTTGAACAAATGGGGTGAAGCCGGCGAGTGGCTGAAGATGCATCAGACTTTAAAGGTGGCTGACGAATTTAAGACACTCATTGATCCCGAGAAAACTTTGAGCCAAAATATAGAGATCTGTTTTCAAAAGGCGAAAGACCAAGAGCGTAAGTTAGCTGTCGCTCGTGAGCGCGCCGAGGTCCTCAAGAAAGAAGTAGACAGGCTCACAAAATCTTTGACGGACGGTTCTGCTGCAGCGCCAAATCTAAAATCTCCACCTCCAAAAAAGAATTTTCTGCAAAGAGTCGGTGCGCAGGCCCGTACTTTGAAGCTTGATGACAAGCTCGTCGCCTATATCGGAAAGTCGGCAAAAGATAACCTTGATATTTTGCGTCGGGCCCAGCCCTTTGATTTGTGGCTCCATATTCGAGATACTCCGAGCGCCCACGTCATCGTTCGTCGAACGCGCGAACGGCAAGTGACTGATTTGGAGCTTCGCAAAATCGGGGCGTGGCTCATCAGTGAAAATTTTGGCAAAAAAGCGAAAGATAAGTCAGGCGAAACCTTTGATTTGATTGTCTGTGAATGTCGTTTTGTGAAACCCATCAAGGGTGATAAATTAAGCCGCGTAAATTTTCAAAATGACAGAACCGTTCGTTTGAAATTCGAAGTCTGAGTTTCGGGGCTTTTTCCTGCCAAAAATGCATTGAGTCAGCAAGCTCGAGCTTGACACTCTGGCCAGGGTGCATAGGATTTTGATGTTACATCTCAGTGACATTTCTAGGAGAAACATCATGATTGAAGTGCGCGATTTGACGAAGACTTATGGTCAAAGAACTGCGATCAGCAAGCTCAATTTTTCAGTGGCAAAAGGCGAAGTCGTCGGTTTTCTAGGCCCCAATGGTGCCGGTAAAACAACAACGATGAAAATCATCACCGGATTTATGGCCCCTTCGAGCGGCTCGGTTCAGGTTGCTGGTTTCGACGTTTTTGAGGATCCCATTGAGGTGAAAAAAAGAATCGGCTATTTGCCAGAGACCCCGCCAGTCTACGTCGACATGCGTGTTCGTGAGTATCTTAAATTCGTTGCGCAGCTCAAAGGTGTGCCCGACGAAAAACTCACTTCACTTGTCAACAACGCAATTGATAAAACCGATTTAGGTGCGGTGGCAGAGCGTCTCATCGGTAATTTATCAAAAGGTTTTCGTCAACGTGTTGGCATTTCTCAGGCACTGGTTTCAGATCCAGAAATTTTGATTCTCGATGAACCCACCGTCGGACTCGATCCACGGCAAGTGGCCGAAATTAGAAATCTGATCAAGAGTCTTGCAGGCCAACACACCATTTTGCTTTCAACCCACATTTTACCTGAAGTGCAGGCAAGCTGCGAACGTATCATTATCATCAATCAAGGCCACATCGTCGCCGAAGATACCCTCGACGGAATTGCTAAAAAAATGTCAGGCTCAGGCCGCGTGATCGTGCGTGTTCAAACTTCGAGCGATCAGTTGTTAACGGCCATTCGTGGTGTTTCGGGCGTTCGAAGTGTCGCAGTCGGTGCGAATCATTCGCTCGAAATTGAAACCGATGGCAAAGACGGAATATCGCAGCAGATCGCTTCGCAAGTGGTGAGTAGCGGCGCCGGTCTCATCGAGATTCGTGCTGAAAGTATGAACCTCGAAGACGTCTTTTTGAAACTCACTTCTAAAGAAGAGCAACAGGGAGTTTTGTAATGAAAGCAATTTGGATTATCGCAAGAAAAGAAGTGCGTTCACTGCTAGCGAGCCCTTTGTTTTGGGTCATCACTGGCATTTGCACTTTAGCGTGGTCGCTGAAATTTGTGAAAGACGTCGGTGATTTTGCGGCCTCCTCTGCCATGTCTGGAATGCAACCCGGGGGCGACGGCGCAGGCCCTAGTCTGATGTACCAAGTTTTCGCGGCTCATTTATCCTTCGTCAATTTCATTCTGATTCTGGCGGTTGCTGGTTTTACGATGAGACTTTTTGCCGAAGAGACCCGCAACCGAACACTTGATTTACTTCTCACAAGCCCGGTCACGAGCACGCAAATCACCCTCGGAAAATTTTTAGGTGGTTTGCTCGTTGCTTGGACGATGGTTGCGATCGCCGCTATCTACCCAATTTCTCTCGTTCCGATTGCGAGTTTCGACTGGGGGCCATTGATAACGGCTTTCATTGGTTTATTTTTGACCGTGGGTTGTTATGTCGGGATTGGTATGATGATGTCGTCGTTCACTCAGCATCCGGTACTCGCGGTGATTTTTGCTTTGATCGGTAATGTGATGCTTTGGTTCGTCGGGCTTTTTCTTGAAGGAGCTGAGGGTCCTTTCTGGACGGCCGTGAAAGATCAAGTCACACTTGGCAATCACTTCACCAATTTCATCAAGGGCGGAATGAATCTTTCGAGCCTTGTCTATTTTGCGAGTGCCATGTTCATCTGTGTTTTTATCACTCAACGAGTTGTTGAGTCGCATCGCTGGAGATAAGCTATGAGTAAAATTTCAAAAATTCTTTTAGGCGTTGGCATTTTGTTTCTGGTCGTCGCGGGGATCGCGCGCATCGCTCTCGCGACGATGCACCCGGCTCTCTACGCTCCACTTGGCTTTGGCGCTTTAGCAATTCTCTCGATCTTCGTGATCGACTTTAAATTCTTTTACGAATTTTTTACGCTGAAGACCACCAAGCATGGTCTCAATATGGGTTGGTTGATTGTCATGGCTCTCGTGAGTGTGTTCATCGTTAATTTTCTGGCGGTGAAATATGAGAAGAAATGGGACTTTACAAGAGAAGGTCTCAACTCGCTGAGTGAGCAAAGCACGAAGGTTCTGTCTGGCTTAAAGACACCGGTGACTTTTATTCTTTTGTATTCAAAGCAAGAGCAGGCCGAAGCAAATAAGAAGAGAGTTTCTGATTTCATTCAGCTCTACCACGAGAAGAGTACGCTGGTCCATTTTGAATCTTATTCGGCATTGAATCGTCCTGACCTTGCGGCGAAGTACGAATTTAAAAATGGTGAAGTCGGTCTCTACGCTGAATATGAAGATCGTCACCTTAAAATCGACAACGTCTCTGAAGAAGGTATCACGAAAGTTCTTTTGAAGCTCACGCGTGATCAGTCGAGTCGCAAGACGATTTATTTTTCAACCGGTCATGGTGAACGTGAGATGGACGGCGAAAAGCCCGAAACGGTTTCGAATTTTAAAACGGATCTTGAAACAACTTATAATGTGAAACCATTTAAGCTCATTGACGGAGATGTTCCGTCAGATGCTTCGGCATTCGTGATCCTTGGTCCTAATCAGATGTTTTTGCCCGCAGAAATTGAAAAAATTAAAAAGTATGCGATAGCCGGGGGGCATCTTTTTATCGCGGCCGATCCCGGAGAGAAACACAATGTGGCTGCGATCGATAAAATGTTCGGCATCGATTTTCACGGCGATTATGTCTTAGACACGCGCGTGCAGTTAGCCCAAGTCGGGCCGATCATTGCACTTGGCAGTACGCATTCTCTGACAAGCGATATTACGAAAACCGTCGCGCAACAATTATTTTTACTTGCGAGCTCGCTTTCAAAATCGAATGATGCTCCCGCAGGTTTCAAGTTTGAAAACCTCGTGCAAACGGATGCGAAAACGCAAGCCGCCGCGAAACTCGAGAAGACTCCAAAAATTATTTCGACGGGACCTCACACGATCGTGATGCAAGTGACCGGCAAAATGGAAGGTAGCGCTAAAGAGTTTTCAGTGATTGCTGCCGGCGACAGTGATTTCTTGTCGAATCAACTTTACGCGCAGTACGGAGACCGCGATTTAGCGATGAATTCAATTTCTTACTTAGCGAAAGATGAAGACCTCATAGCGATTCACCCGAAGACGCCTAAGGCAACGAAGCTTGATGTGGTTTCAAGTTATAAAAATTATTTAGCGATGTTTCTGCTGCTCGCACCGATCCTAATGCTCATTTCAAGTGGCGTCATCTGGTGGAAGAGACGTACGGCATGAAGTCTTTTCGCGGCACCTTTATTTTTACGATCATCGTGATTGCGGCTTGCTTGATTTCTTATTTTGAAGTTTTCAAAAAAGGAAATGACGAGGCCGAGAAAAAAGAAAAAGATTCTCAGCTTTATCAGCTGATGGCTGATGAGATATCGCAAATTGATTTAACCAACGGTGAAAATTTCATGAGCCTCAGAAAAACCGAAGGCAACTGGGCTCTCGAAAAGCCTATCATTGATAAGGCCGATCAAGCTGCTGTGAAAAGTTTTATCGATATGATCGTCGGTCAAAAGACTTCAGACTTAGTCGACGAAAGCGAAAAGTTAGATTTTAAGACTTACGGACTTGATCAGCCGGCATTTCGTTTGAAACTGGCGGGTACTAAAAAAGGCGCGTTATCGCTCACGCTTGAAGATGTCAGCTACGGGTCGGTGCGAGCCTACGACGGAAGTAATTACAGCCGCTTTGGAGACCAAAAGAAAGTATACTTAGCCCCTGCATACTTAAGTGCCGCTTTAAATAAAAAGGCTTCTGATTTTAGAAATAAAAATATGTTCACGACTTCGATAGCGGATGTTGATCGCATCGAAATTTCTGGGGCCCAAAAGCTCGAGCTCGAGCGCGGTAAAGAAGATTGGAAAATGCTCGTTCCGAGCGATTTCGGTACTCCAGCTTCTTCAAGTTCTGTTCAGTCATTCTTAGATCTCGTTCGAAACGTCAAGGGTACAGAAATTGTTGCTGACAATAAAGACCAGCTTGTGAAATTTCATCTGGACCGGCCGGGAGTCACTCTCCGACTTCATCGTTCCCAAGAGCCTAAAGATTTCGAGCTTAAAATTTCAATTACAAAAAACGATAAAGATCAAAACGTCTACATGATGAGTTCAGATTCGACCGGGATTTTAAAAGGTGTTCCGTCGAACTTTGAGACTATCAACAAAGTTGCATTTGATTTCACGGATAAGCATCGGCCCTTCGCTTTCGGAACAGCCGACGTCGGATCTATTGAAATTTCAAGTTCAATGCTAACGGCGAATCTCAAAAAGAACGCGAATTCTTGGGAAAACGCCGACCCGAAAGACAAGCGTACGGTCGATACTTTAAAGGTCGAAGAATTTCTCGGAAAGTTTAATCACTTAGAGGCAAAAGAAACGCTCAAGGTAAAGGCGCCAATTTTGAAAAATCAAATTATTGTGAATGATTCAAGCGGTAAGCTTCTCTTTAAAATGAATTGGGGCGAGCCAATCGAAGATGAGAATGCCTCACCTATGCTGAAGAAGGTTTCACGAAACGTCTTTGTTCGGACGAATAAAATAAAAGACCCAATTGTTTTGCCGTTTACCCAAATTGAGGGGCTTGCAATGAAGACTCTTTTTAAGAATCTCGATCCCGTTCAGTTTTCGGGTTCGCCTCCGCCAGTTAAAAAATCACAAGGAGCTTCGCTTGATCAACATTTACCGCCAGAATCAAAATAGCCATGTTTGAATGCGTTGAGAAATCACCCACTCGAGTCGATTTAGCCGGGGGGACCCTTGATTTCTGGCCGATCTATCTCATGATGGATCGGCCGCAGACGATCAATGTTGCGATCGATATTTTCACTCATTGTACTTTGCGCGAGCGTGCTGATCTGAAAGTGATTGTGCATTCAAAAGATCTAAAAAAGAAAAAAGAATTTGCGAACCTTGCAGCTTTTATTTCTGATAGTGATGCAGATCTAGATTTAATTAAGGCCCAAGCCGAATTTTTTAATCCTTCAAAAGGCTTTGAAATCGAAACCGAATCAGAGAGTCCGATCGGGGGAGGCCTTGGCGGCAGCTCCTCTCTTTGTATCTCCATGATTAAAGCATTTTCGAAATGGCTCGGCCGTCAGTTTGATCATTACGAAATGGTGACCCTTGCCCATAATCTCGAAGCGAAAGTTTTAAAGAAGATGACGGGCACCCAAGATTATTTTCCGGCGATTCTGGGAGATATTAATGTCATTGATTACACGAGCCTCGGACCCATGGTTCAAACTCAGCCACTCCCGGTCGATATTTTCGAGAAAAAGTTTCTGCTTGTCTACACAGGTAAGTCTCACCATTCCGGAATTAATAATTGGCATGTGATACAGCAGTATCTTGATGGCAATGAAAAAATTCAGCGTGCATTTGACAAGCTTGGCGATGTTTCTCACCAGATGGTTCAAGCAATCACCCAAAAGAATTTTTCGAAGCTTCCGGATCTATTTAAGCAGGAGTTCGAAGCTCGTTGTGATCTCTCACAAGAATTTTCGAGCCCCGAAATTGAAAAGCTTTCGGAGCTTGCTCAAAGACATCACGCGGTCGCAAAGATTTGCGGAGCGGGTGGCGGTGGTTGTGTCATGATTTGGTGTGAAAATGAAAATCGTGAAGAAGTAAAACGAGATTGCGAAAAAAACGGTTTTAAAGTTCTAAATGCGCAAGTTTTTTCATACGGCAAAGCATGAAAGAAAATTTAGATGTTTTGAGATTTGCCGGAGTTTCACTTGGTGGCGGTAAAACAGATAAAACTGCTGTCGCCCAGATTGAATATTTTGCTGCGCAAAAGAGATTGTTTTTAAGAAGCCTCTTTACGAATATCACGAGCCTTGATAAAAAATCTTCGGATCTTCAGTTACACGAAATTTTAACCGAAAGTAAGTTTAAGTACGTAGCATTCGACGTGCCTCTCCAGTTTCCAATTTGTAGTACCGACTGCGAACCCAAATGCGCCGGTATCGAAAAGTGTAAAGCCCCTCACGTGAAATGGATGTGGGATTATTATAATAAACGAAACAAAACGAAACGTCCGAATAAGTTATTTACTCCCTACACGGAACGTTGCGCCGAGATGTATATTAGCAGTGAACTCGAGGAAAATTTTTTTCCGGGTCATGCTCTGGGTGCAAATATGGCGCCGCTGGCATCCCGTGGCGCTTACGTCGCGAGAAGGCTCAAGAAGGTTTCGCTGATTGAGAACTATCCGAAGCTTTCTCTCTGGCGCATCGGAAACAGCCTCGATATTCCGAAGACGTACCTGCGGTTTCATCGTCACAGCATCGATGGAGACGAAGCGAGGTATTATATTTTATCCCGCATCGTCGAGATGAACATTGCCTTTGTCTACCAGCAAGACTTAAGGGCAATGGTTGAAAATTCAAATGCCTTTGATGCATTCATTGGTGCTCTCACGGCCTACCTTAAATTTAAAGGCGAGACGGAGAAGCGACCAAAAGATTTTCCAAAATTAGAGGCCTGGATTGAATTTCCAAAACAGAAAATTACTTGGTTTTAGTTTCGGTCGGATCTGAATAAGTAATCTCGACTTCAACGGGCTTGTTTGAATCGTCGAGAATATTAGAGACTCCGTTGAACGATTTAATAAAGCGATGTTTCTCGTCGAAGCTTAAGAGAGATTCTTTCACCCCGGCAATGTTCCGGATGAAAAAACTTTTGAGACGAAACGCGAACCGCACAGAAGTGTCTTTCGGGTCTGTGTTCTCGCGGTATTCAAGTGACATGCCATAATCGTCCATGAGGGCAGGGACAACGTAACGAAAACTTTTTCTCTTCAGTTTAAGGCTCGCGATATTTTCTCTGATATAATTAATGAGGCCCATCGAGTTCATCATGTCTTCTTTAAAGTTGAGCGTTTTTGTTTTCATGTCTTTCTGGTCTTCTAGGTTTTGTGAAATATCGATCGTATTTTCTTTTGCGCCATTCAGAATTTTAAATCCAACGTCTTTACGGTGGTCGGAAAAAGTAATTTCAGGAAAGTAAGGTCTCTTTGAAAAGTCTGCGTGCATCTCGACCATGAGTTTAGAGTCTTTGTCTTTGTAGGAGCTGTCTATTTTACGAATGTGATCGTCGACAATTTCGATATTGTCTTCTTCTGTATAGAAAAACTGTTTGTCTTTATTGAGGGCTGTTCCAATGCTTTTTTGAACGATCACTTTTTGGGCTGAATCTTGCAGCTTTGTGGATTCGGCCGCAACAAGCTGTTGTGAAACCAAAATGCATAAAATCGAGCAGAGGACTTCTAAGCGAAAATGATTCATAGCGAACCTCCGATTTCTTCGATTTATGGTAAGGAGTATACTCAGTTAAATTCAGAAAGCCATCATCTCAAAAAAAATCTTGAATTCAGCTCTCAAAACAGTTGTGATAAGCCATGTTACTTCTCATTCGATTTTTTACGACTCTATTTTTGTTAGGTTTGAGTTTGAGCGCGCAAGCGATTGAGATCGAACATCAAATCATCAGGCGTCTCGTCGTATTTCCTTTTGAGGTACCGGCTCGTTTAGTTCCGAAAGCGGATGAAGCATGGTGGAGTATTCGCCAAGAGCTCACTCAAAATCAAATTTTTCTTCTAGCCAGCAAACAGTTCCTAACAAAGAATGAAGTTTTTCAAGCTCGCGGAGAGCTTCAACCTGCCGATGCCATTCTCCTCGGGAAATTACTAGATGCGCACGCGATAATTACCGGTAAAATCGTAGACCATCGCCTCACACTCACGGTTTACGATGCCGGGTTTGGTTTGCTCCTTTGGCAGAATCATATCGATATGCTGATCTCGCGCCCGATCGAAGATCAAATTGTTGAAGCCTCAAAAAAACTCATTCGAGATTTTATGGCCTCGATTCCTTATCAGGGATTTCAGGTCATTGATTCGCTCAGAGGCAAAGCAACTTTCGAGGACGCAGATCAAGTTCGAACCGAAGTCCAAGTCGGGGGTTCAAGCCAGGTTCAAATTGGTGATATTGCTCAGTGGATTCACGTTTATCACAAAACAACCGAAGCTCTCTTTCAAGGCGGCGGTGAAATCAAAGCTTTCGCCGAAGGAAAAGTGGTCATGATCGATAAAGGGATCGCGACGATCCAACTCATTCGCGCCACGAGCCTCGATGACATCAAAGAATATGCGCTCGTTCGATTTCCGAAGGAGGCCGAACGAATTAAAGTTGAGTTTGCTATTAAACAGGCTCTGCCCGGGAAGCTCTCGACGGCAATCATTGCGAATGACGTCGAAAAAATGAAGTCGATGGCGAAAGAGCGCCGACCACTGGTCACGACTCTCAGTTTCGTCGGCAGTATCACGGCAATTCTTCTATTGGCTTTCTAGTTTCTTTTCAAAGCATAATCGGTTCGAATAATTCTTTAAGCCCTTCGACTCTCATAGGATGAGTCGAGAAGTTGCTGACCCAAGTCTCGGGACTTTCCATGCAGAGAAAAACTCTCCATTTCGGATTGAGGGTTCTGAATCTCGAAATTAATGTATCAAACATTTCATTTCGCAGATCGAGATCATAGCGCATTTTGCCGTCATGACCTTTGAAGCTTTCAGCCTGAGTAACATAAGACTTCAGGCCAAATCTTTCGCGCATGATATGGCGTTGCTCGGGCTGAAAGCGAAGCGCTCCAACAGAAATACTTAAGACTTGAGCCGGCTCAAAGCGGGCATGGATTTGATCAGCAAGTTCTAAATAATTATTTTTCCAGTTGGGGTGCCAGATCATTGGATCGATATGAAAGCTCACCTGAAAACCCTTGCGAACGGCGCGCTCGGCGGCCGCGAGACGTTCTTCAAGAGAGGCGGTGCCGTGTTCTTCGTTCGTGATAATTTCTTGCGGATTCATCGACCAGCTCACGACAACATTGCCCGAGTGGGGTTCGTCGACGAACTGCTCGATGAAGTGAGATTTAGTTTTGAATTCAAGCTTCCAGTTTGGCATTTCGTTAAATG
>JAYTQQ010000041.1:0-2838 GCA_043746635.1 Bdellovibrionales bacterium
GTCGATTTTTTATTGAGTCGCTTCATACATCTGCCTTGAGTGACGAATACAGTTAAAATTGACGCCTGAGGCTCATCAGTTATGAGAGGCTCATTGACAAAAACGGCGAGCCGTCGACTTAGGTCGAACGTTTTTAAAGGCCGATAGGTGAACAGCCCTCTTCGATTGCTAATAAATAAATTGTAATATTTTCCCGATTCAGAATTTGAATCACTTTGATTCAGTTACGCTACTCTTTTCCAATTTCGTCGTTTATAAGCGTCCTATGTTTCACGCGGACCAAATTAAAATGATGATTATTGAAGAACTCGGCAAGGCACAAGCCAAAAATCCAAGCTATTCATTACGAGCTCTTTCGAAACGAATCGGAGTGTCGCAACCAGCGGTTTCGCAGATTCTTTCTGGTAAACGGCCCTTAACAAAGAAGACGGCTGAGAGAATTCTTTCTGGCTTAGACAGGTCGCCGGATGAAATTGAATTTATTCTTAAAGGGCACATAGAAAAACAAACAAAGTTTAAGACCTTAGACATTGATTCGTATCATCTCATAGCCGACTGGCACTACTACGCAATCTTAAGTCTAGCCGAAACCCATGACTTCAATTCGTCGGCGAAGTGGATTGCAAATCGGCTCGGCATCACCTTATCAATTGCTAAGAGCTCAATCGATCGCCTCTCAAGATTAGGCTTGCTGACTTTAGAGCCCAAAACCCGAAAATTGAAAGCTACCGGCGAACAGTTTGAGGCAGTTTCTGCAGTCGCAAACGCTGCCTTAAAAAAGGCCTGCCGACAAAACACTGAGCTCGCCCAAAAAGCTTTAGAAGAGACGCAATTTAACGAACGCGATTTCACCGCGATTACGCTTTGTTTCGATCCTGACAGGATGGCGGAGGCAAAGGCTATGATCAAAACTTTTCGTCGAACTTTTTCTCGCATCATGGAATCGAAAAATAAAAGAGAAGTTTACAAACTGAATGTTCAACTTTTCCCGTTAACTAAAAGGAGCAATCCGTGAAAAAAATACTTTTTTTTATTGTTTTTAACGCCACCGTCGCCCATGCAGCTGGCGGGCATGACCAAGGTGGCGGAGGAGATCTGTGCGAAGACAGAGTGAAGATCATCAGAGACGATATTGGTAGCTGGATTGCAAAAGGGGGCGCTAAATCCTTAGAGCTTCCCAAGGGAATAAGCTCGGACCAATACTCAAATCAAATGCTAAGAATGATTTCTCAAGCTAAAATTAAATGTGTCAGCAGTGGAGATTTAGGCTATCCAGTTATGGTATTAGGCACCCCCAAAACTTGTCGCTTCGATAAACTCGAAGAAATATCTTCGATCACTTGTGACATTAATAAATTTAAGTCAGAGACCGAGTCAGATCAATATGTTTTAATCCACCACGAATTTGCGGGACTCGCCGGCGTTGAAGTTCCGAACGGTGACGACTCAGAATATTTCGTTTCGAACCAATTAACGGAATATTTGGTCGACCAAGTTGTTAAAAAATTAGCCTTAAAAATTCAAACCCCCACAACCTCGTTAGAGGAACGCTATAACCTGGCCCGACTGGAAGAAGACCGCAAACGACGCGTTGCTTTGCTTCTGATTCCCGGTTGCAACACTCAAAACCTTGATCTCTGTTCTAGGTTCTTTGCGCATACAATGGTTCACAGCGCAGTAAGAATCGAAGATCTACGCAAATCATTGCAAATCAAGTCAATCGAAATCAAATCAGTGACCGAGGCATATGTCGAATACATGGATGACTCAGTCGAACACGTACTATTACAGCAAGACTTTCCAGGCGAGTTTCCTTTTTAAACGACCGTGAACTAGTCTACTGAGTTTGCAGAGTCTTTAATTGCCATTGTGGTTTGCCTAAGGTCAATGTTGCGTAAATTTAATTTACTTAATCGAGGAGATAAAAATGAAAACGAATATAGCTCTCATTGCCCTTGCAATTAATTTCGAATTGCATTCAGATCTCTATGGTTTTGGGCGACTACATCGGTATGATTTCGATACGATTTTTGAGATGAGTTTTCGCTAACGATAAATATAGTTTCATAAAAATTTTGGTTTCAGAATGCGGTGAGATTGTTGTCCGGAAAATTTGTTTTGAAAATGAAATTTTCAGTTCCAAATCTACTACATTCTCCAATGAGAATTTTTGAATCGTTGATTTTCGCTGTATCGATGACACTTAAATTGCGAGCGGGTCTCAAGATCGAAATTGAGGTATTGGATAGCAGAGGGTGCTGGGCGAACTGCCTGGTATCGTAAAGACATACTTGTCTCCCCGATCACAAATCCCCTGGAGAAAGCTCGACGATAGCATGGCCGTCTCACTTTGTTTTGGGCACACAAGCCCGTGCTCAAGCACAAATTCATTGATCTCTCCAACAGCATCTTTAAGTTCCATTGAAAGATCCGCTCTGGCTTCTTCTGAAATAGTCTCGAGATAAATAGTCCAATAGTTTTGAATGCGCTTCATTTCTGAATCCGCAATATCAATAATTCCGAGAGTTGTTTCACGATGAGCAAATGTATCCAAAATCGCTTTTTTAGTTTTTTTAATATCAACGACGGATAAACGCGGCCAGGTCCTCATCACCTAGCGATCGATGTTTTAAATCTTGAATTATATATCGAGTCGTTTTGCCGACGCCAGGACCGCCAGTCAGTATAAAGTAATTGTTTTTTTGATTTATCACATCGAAGAGAATATCGGCCCTCCCGATCTTAGTCATTAAGGTAATGGAATGGGACCGCAGACCCATCATGATTTAAAGCGATTTTAGATACCCGACAAATTGTCTAGTCAGGAAGTGCGTCCGT
>JAYTQQ010000042.1:0-3925 GCA_043746635.1 Bdellovibrionales bacterium
TTCCGAGCAAAAGTGCAATTTCATTTTGTTCAACGAACTTACAACTTGCAAGATCTTCAATTTGTTCTCTCGGGATCTTTTTATTAAATGCCCAATTGAACTGCTCAAGCGAGGTTCGCTCTGGAAACGATGCTCTCTTCATTCTCCTTTCAAGAGCACTTTGCTTTCTCGCATCTAATTCACTTTCTAGCAGTTCGCTCAGCCAACCAACATCTGATTTTTCTTTTCTCTTTTGTAAAATTGTTTCGAGCTCAGCCACCGCACTTGGTAGCCGCAGCTGCTTGAGCTGTTCTCTGATCACATCCATTTGCATTTTTCTTCTCCTTCGGTCTAGGTGTCTTTATTGACAAGTCGTAAGTGAGCCCTATACTCACTCATCGGTCTTGCAAATCTGCCACCTGGTGTTTTGTATTCATCTTCTTCATTTTCTTTTTTATTCTTTGCGCCTCCCTGAGCTTTGCCGTGTATACGCAAAAGACTGTGGACTGTTTTCAAGTGGACGCTCGACAACTCAATCGCAGATTTGCAGGCGTTATCGACTTCGAGAGCAGAGTATTTTTTGTTGAGCGTGAGCACTCCCCATACGATGCGGTTATCAACGAAGCCTTCACCTCTGGCTAAAACAATCTGTACAAAGCGCGCCACATTTTCGCCGATCGACTCCGCTCGCTTGATGTAATGACCGTGATCATTGAGGGTCTTCTCCCACGATTCTTTATAATGATCTTTACAAGCCTTCATTGTAAATGGATCCGTGATTTTTTCGTAAACCTCCAAGAGTCGACCCTTGCAGTATATAGAAAGTAATTTTGTGTTGCCGATTACGATCACTTCTTGCTTTTTTAAACGTTGATCTACTCGGTAGTATTTACCTAAGTATCTGACATACCCATCGTCTCGGACGTCGGTCGCTATTATCTTCTCAAGCTCGTAAGGAAGCTCCGGCAATGCCTTTAGCTTTGTCACTTCGTCTCGTAAAAAAACATCGACGGGTTTCATCTGGTGACTGCCGTGGCGTCGCTCATTTAAAATCTTTAGCTTTTTATCGATATGCGCTTGCGCCGTTTCGAGCTGGTAATTTTCTTTATCGTAACTCTCAAAAGGGCGACGTATCGTTTGCACACTTCTTTCAACTTTGCCTTTCTTCTGCGGGTCGCTCGGAGGCAGTGCTTCAATCGTAAAATTATAATACGATGCAAATCTCTCGTATCCCGCGTTGAGCAGTGGCTCATGCTTTGATGCCTCTATAACAAATACCTTTGGGTTGTCGGAGGTGATCTTACGCGGAACTCCGCCGAGCTCCGTAAACATCGAGATCAAACAATTCGTCGTATTTTCAAAGGCGCACTTATGTGTCACTCGAACCATCGTGTAGCGACTGTGCCCAAGCGTTCCGATAAAGGCCCAGATCGCTTTCTTCTTGCCATCCACCACAGCATCGAAAATCTTTCCCCAATCAACCTGAAGGCATTCTCCGGGCGCATGAATGATCTCTGGGCTGCTCCTCATACTCTCTTCGATTCCTAAACCACTGCGCTCTAAGTAACGATAAAAATTCGACCGCGGTATCGACACCAATAGCTCTTCAAAAATTGTCTGGGGACTCCAACCAAGCTCCAGACGCTCTTTCATCCAAAGCTTTTGCGGATCTAAAATCTTATCCGTCTCGTTTAATTTTGATTTACGATTGTCGACAATCGGGAAGAGTGCTTCGGGGAAAGCAGGCATCTCACGACTGGTCTTTTTAAATAATTTTTTGTTCTCTGATAGCTTTTCGATGTAGCCGTACTCTTCAGCCAAACCTCTGACCTTGATGACGTAGCCTTTTCCTTTACCTGTGATTTTTGAAACTTGTGAAGCTGATATCCCTTCACGAAAATGCTCAACGATTTTTCGATCCACCAAAATTCTCCCAAGCTCTTTGCTGCTCATTTTTTTCATACTCTTCCCTCATGTTGTTGAAACAAAAGTAGAGCACAAATATCAGGGGATTTTCGGTGCCGATTTTATCGACTTTTTGCCGGTCCAAGTAGGTGGGATTTTACCCCCCAAAACCGGTCCACTTATGTGGGATTTGAGCGCGTCATTTCGGTCCACTTACGTGGGATTGGACACTCAAACGGAATAAAGCGCCTAAATATTAGTTTTTTGACGAGCAAAAAAGCGATTCAAGAAGGTGCTACGCATTCGCATAAACGGCTCCTCAATTAAAATGGTAAAAAAGACAGCCATCGCAAAAGTGCCGAATACATAAAATATAGCAAGATAAACAGAGGGTTTAAAATGGTCCGCCAATAACTTTACGAAAAGAGGGTGCCAAAGATACCAATTGTAGCTGTAGTATCCGAAAATTCGCAAAAGCGTGAATCTCGTACAATCCAAACCTAATGTTGAAAAAAGCATTCCACTGAAAGCAAGCGGTACAAGTGAGTGGAAAATTGTTTTGTTGAAAAAATCACTTTGATTGGAATGCTGTATCCCGATGCACGCAGCGAATAGCAATGCGAAAAGCCCAAAAATTGCCAGCCTTGATTCTGGTTTTCTAATTTGAATTCCATAATGCTGGCTAACGATGAATAATAGCACTCCCCACGCGAGAGCATCGAGGCGGTTATGAGTTGCTGCATAAGTTTCGAAATGAATGTGATATCCTACGAACTTTCCAATTACCCCGAGAGACAATAATCCCAAAACGCCCAAAATCACTGGCTTCATGCTGGCAGAAAACCATCGCTGAACAGCAATAAAGACAATCGGAAGCATTATATAAAAATGCTCTTCAACACAAAGTGACCAAACGTGATCAAAGCTCCAATGGAACCCGCCACGATAATTTCTGTAAAATAAAAGATACATCGGCCAATCCCGAAAGGGAATCAATTGATCCGGGTGGCTTTTTCGATAGATTAAGAAGGCAATAATTTGGCCAAAAAGAAAAAACAAATAATATGAGGGCCAAATTTTAAATCCACGAGTAAAAATGAAGCGAAGGTATTGAATCGGTTCGTTTCGCGAAAAGGCATTGACTAAAATTCCTCCAACTAAAAAGCCTGAGATAACAAAAAATAGATCTACGCCTAGATAACCGTATGGCAACATATTGATGTGAAAAAAAACTACCGCTAGTATGGCTAACCCACGAAAGACATCGACAGATGAAACCCGGCCTTGACCATTTAAAACTTTAAAACACTGAAGTGAACGTAGAAAATTCATTTATAAAATTTATCATATTACTTTTGGTGCCTCAAGTCTGCGTCTAAGAATTTGTCGCTAAAGTGCCGTATGCCGCCAGATCTGTCACCCTTTTCATCAAGCCCACTTCGTCCGGTTAAGGGATCATCGCCTCCCGAGCCGTCGTATCATGTACGGATCAACTCAAACCTTCGCTGCCTCCTACGGAGATAGTTACAATTTTGAAAACCATGTCGATTACGGGCCCGCCGATTTCGGTTTGAAAAAATCGGAGTCTGTTTTTAGGCTGGAACAGTCTCACGTTCGCAGACGGAAGGAACAGCTTCGATCGAAACTCTTTCAAGCATTTTTTGTTGAATTTATTTATGTCGGAACTTACTCCAGAATATCAGAAATCAGATTACTACACGGATGATCGCTTGGCCGTAGATATTTATAAAAACCCTAAATTGAAGACTTTTTGTGCTGTGGAAACTCTCGCGTACAAACAAACCTTCTTTTTATTCGTGGCCATTATATCTCCTTGTAATTACAAGTTAGTTTGAAGCATTTTTCAATTTGAATGATATTTAGATTGAGACAAAGACACCTCTGATTTCTTTTGAGTTTTATTGGATTTGAATTGATGCTCCGGCCAATGAGGACTTCCCCAAGTGGCAGTTCTCGACTCCCAAAGTAGCTTTGCCGTCGCAACATAGACCCAACGGTTCAGAGTATCGAGGTTCCCAGC
>JAYTQQ010000043.1:0-15769 GCA_043746635.1 Bdellovibrionales bacterium
GTTTTTAGAAGACCTCATTCGCTATGAGGTCGGCGTGCAAGAGGCCGAGAAGAAACATCTCGATACTGATCCACAAGTTAAAGAAATGCTCCGCCAAGATATTTACAAAGGTCTCTTAGAAAAAGAACTCGGCGCTCAGGTTGCAAGAATTAAAGTGACCGAAGAAGAAATGAAAGCTTACTACCAAAAATTTCCGGAACTTCGCACGAGCCACATTTTGATTGAGTTTCGCCCTGACGCGAACGAGGAACAAAAGAAAGATGCTCATAAGCGCGCTGAAGATATTTTGAAAGAAGTGCGCTCAAGCAAGCGACCGTTTGAAGAAATGGTTGCTCTTTATACCGATGACGTTCAAACAAAACGCAGCGGTGGAGATGTTGGCTGGCAAAGTAACGTCACTCTCGTTCCGCCTTATTACGATGCTGCTCTCTCTATGAAAATCGGTGAAATTAAAGGGCTCGTCACGACTCAGTACGGTTATCACATTATTCGACTCACGGGTCGTCACGCTTATGTTGATGCAAACAAGCGCCAAATCCAAGCCGCGGTTTTTGATCAAAAACGCAAAGTGATTTTTGACGATTATTTTTCGAAGCTGAAGAAGTCTTATTCGATCAAAGAAAACAAATCGGTTCTAAATTAAGAGCGATGACATTTTCATCTCGCACGCTGGGAGCGTTGGGGCTCCTTCTTTTTTTCACGGCCTGTACGCGCGGTTCAGTTATTAAAGACAAGCCCGTTGTAACGGTAAATAACGTCAACCTTACCGCTGAAGAATTCGCGAACAGACTCGGACGTAAACTTAAGGATTACGACGCGCTCTTTGCAAAGGATCAGCAGAACTTGAAGCGAGCGAAAGAACAAACCGTGCAAGAGTTCGTTCTCGAAGTTCTTACCAAGCAGTACGCCAATGAAAAAGGACTTGCCATCACTTCTGCGCAGGTCGACGAAGAATCGAGTAAAATCCGCAGCAAATATCCTGACGACATTGCGTTTCGGCGCGCACTTTCTCAAGAAAATATTCCTTATGAGGAATGGCGGCGCGATCTCGAATATAGTCTTTTACAAAAAATGGTTCACGCGAGTCTTTCAAAAGACCTTGCTTCGCCAAAAGAAGAAGAGGTAAAGGCCTACTATGAGGCTAACAAAAATCTCTTCAATCGACCGGCCCGCATCAAACTTCGGCAGATTGTGGTTGAAAAAGAAGACGTCGCAAAACGACTGTACAAAGAGATTCAAGAGGGTTCTGACCTAGGCGACCTCTCAAAAGAATACTCAGTCGCCCCTGAGGGCGCAAACAAGGGCGTTACCGATTGGATCGAAAAAGGAAGCCTCGAGGTTTTTGACCAAGCTTTTAAGCTGAATGCTGGGCAACGCAGCAAAATTATCAAGAGTCCTTACGGATATCACATTTACGAGGTAATAAAGAAAGAGCCAGAAGTCCATTTGAGTTTGCAAGAAGCTCGGGCTACAATAGAGCGCCAATTGAGAGAGAAAAAAGAGCAAACGGCGTTCTCTTCATGGTTAGATCAAACCTTGAGAAAATCGCAGGTTTCTCGAAATGAAGATCTGATTCAGGCAGTAAAAGTTTCGACAAAAGTTCAGTAACAGGGGTCCAATCAAGCTTTGTTTAAAAAGGTGTGTGGATGAAAAATAAATTCTTCTCGAAAATTTTGATGCTGTTTCTCTGCTTGGGTTTTGCCCAGATGAGCTTCGGAGAAATCATTGAGCGTGTCGTCGCTATCATCAATGATGAAGTCATTACCCTTACCGATGTTGAAAAGTATGAGGAAAAGCTCAAAAGCGGCGGACTCACCGACGACTTACTTATTCCGAACGATGCTACCAAACAAGATTTGTTAAAAGATAAGAAAAAACTTTTGCAAACGATGATCGATGAAAAAATTATCGACTCAGAGGTGAAGCGCCAAAAATTAGAGGTCCCGATCGAGCGAGTCGAGCAAGAGGTCCGCTCCATCGCCAAACGTAACGATATCACCCGAGAAGATTTGAAAAAAGCCGTTGAAGAAAAAGGAATTAAGTTTTCGACTTACCAAGATTTTATCAAAACCGGGCTAGAGAGACACTCGCTTATCGATCGCGCGATCTTGTCTAAAATTAAAATTTCTGAAGACGACGTAATGGCAGAGTATGCACGCGTTCACGGAGATTCGGCTGATCAAAACTTTGAATATACTGTTGCGCATATTTTATTCCTCATCGAAAAAGGTGGAATTCAAAAAACTCAAGAGCGCGCGGCTCTTGTTCTTGGGAAGCTAAAGGCGGGTGAAGACTTCGACCGCATGGCAAGTGAGTACAGCGAGGATCCTAACTTTTCTTCTGGTGGCCTGCTGGGAACGTTCAAGACCGGCGAGTTTTCGAAGGAACTTGCGCTTGCCGTTCAGAAAATGAATGTCGGAGATACGAGCCATATTATTCAAACCAAAGCGGGATTGCATATTTTAAAGTTACTCAAAAAGAAATTGATTCCTGATCCAAAAATTGAAAAAGCAAAAGATGAAATTCGCGGACAACTTTACGACAGAGCTTATAAGAAACAATTTCAAGCTTGGCTCGAGCAAGTTCGTAACGAAGCTTTTATTCGCGTGAACTAAGCGCATTCTGGATACTCTATGGGTAAAAAAATTCTTCGTATTGCAATCACGACGGGAGATAGCGACGGGATCGGCACCGAGATCACGGCGAAGGCTCTCGCAAAAATTGGGCCGAGCCCTGGGGTGTTCTTTTATTTGTGGCGCTCGCCGAAGACTCCACGTTCTCACCTCGCTATGATTGATCGTAAATTCAAGCGCCTCACCGTTTCGGATTGGCCAGAAGCACTCCGTGCTCAAGTCAGCTCTTCGAAACAGCTCGTTGATATTTGTTCTCATCTTCCGCCGCCGGTTTGGGTTGAGACTTCGGCTCAGGCAAGCTACTTCGGTCATATCGACGGGATGGTGACGGCGCCTCTGAGTAAAACCGCCATTATCGCCGCCGGCATGAAAGACATTGGTCACACTGACATTCTAGCGAGGGTCTGTAAAGAGAAGCATCTCTACCAAGCTTTTGTCGGCGAGAAGTTTCACGTTTTGCTTTTGAGTGCGCATGTTCCAATCGAGGATCTCCTAAAAGATATCAAGACCGAAAATCTTGAACGCGCGATAGGGGCCGCTGAGCAGCTCCGCAAGTGGTTACCTAAAAAAACTCAGCGTCGGCCCCTTGCCATATTGGGTTTGAATCCACATGCTGGCGAAGACGGTTTGATTGGCTCTCAAGAACAAAGCATTCACAAGCCACTCATCAAAAAATTGGCTGCGGGCGGAATGAATATCGTTGGCCCACTGGTGCCAGACGCCGCGTTTTTTCGAGGAAACTGGGATAAGTACTCTGTGTATGTGGCGAACTACCACGATCAGGGCTTAATCCCTTTTAAGATGATTCATGGTCAGGACTCTGGTTTGCACATCACGATGGGACTTCCTTTTGTGAGAACGAGTGTCGACCACGGAACTGCGAAAAATATTTTTGGTCGCAATAAAGCGAATCCAGCTTCGATGAAGCTAGCGCTTGAGTGGGCCATCCAATTGACCCGAGGAGAAGCCAAGTGAAGTCAGGTAAATCATACGTAAAAGATATTTTTAGAGAATACGATATCCGTGGAGTCGTCGGCACCGATTTCAATGAAGACTTCGCCGAACTTCTTGGCCGTGCGTTTATCACTTACCTTCTTAAAAATGGTGCACCGAAAAATCCACGCGTGACTCTCGGCCAAGACGCGAGACTTTCAAGCCCTTCGATTTCGGAAGCTCTCTGCAAAGGAATGACGTCTGCCGGTGCAAATGTTACTTTGCTCGGCCTCATCACAACACCCATTTCTTACTACTCAATGTTTGCATTTGAAAATATGTCTGGCGGAATCATGGTGACCGGCAGTCATAATCCTCCTGACTATAATGGATTTAAAATTTCTGTCGGCAAGAGCACAATCTTTGGCGAAGAGATTTTAAAACTTTACGAGATCATCGAGCGCGGTGATTTCGCTTCGGGTTCTGGATCAAAACAAACTCATGATATTTTCCCCCAATATCTCGCCCGCTATAAAGATGAATTTAAAAATATTAAATCCATTCCCGTCGTGGTCGATTGCGGAAATGGCGCTGGCGGATGCATCGTTCGTAAGATGTATGAACAAGTCGGACTAAAGCCGACCATTTTGTTTGAAGAACCCGACGGAAGATTTCCGAATCATCATCCCGACCCAACCGTTGAGGCAAACATGAGGGCCGCAAAAAAGGCGGTGCTTGAAACAAAGTCTCAACTCGCAATCGGATTTGACGGAGACGCCGACCGCATTGGTTTACTTGATCACACGGGACGCTTCATCATGGGCGATGAGATGATGATGCTGATCAGCCGTGCGATCCTTGCTAAAAATCCGGGAGCGAAAATTATTGGCGATGTGAAGTGTTCAGATCGTCTCTACGAAGATATTCGCAGACACGGTGGCGATGCCATCATGTGGAAGACCGGCCATAGCCTCATCAAAACTAAAATCAAAGCTGAGCACGCTCCCTTCGGCGGAGAGCTCAGCGGACACATCTTCTTCGCCGACCGTAACTACGGTTACGATGATGCTCCTTACGCTGGATTGCGTTTGATCGAAATTTTGGGTGAATCTGGCAAAACTATTCCGCAACTCCTCGAAGGCATTGGTTCTTCTCATAACACTCCAGAAATTCGAATTGATACGACCGAAGAAAAGAAATGGTCGATCGTAAATACGCTAAAAACGAAGTTTTCAAAAGACACGCCCGATTACAAGGTGAATTTTATTGATGGCGTAAGAATCAGCTTTAAGAATGGCTGGGCTCTCGCCCGTGCTTCTAACACGCAGCCCGTCTTGGTTTTGCGTTTCGAAGCTGATTCGGCACAGGCGTTGAATCATATCCGCGAACAAGTGGAGTCGATCGTCAATCCTCTCTTGTAAGCAAAGTAAAAGAGGGCCTCATGGCTGAAGAATTTGATGGAATTATCGTTAAGGGCGCACGGGAGCATAATCTCAAAAATATTTCGCTGAGTATTCCACGAAATAAAATCACGGTGATCACGGGACTCAGTGGCAGCGGCAAATCATCGATGGCATTCGATACCATCTACGCTGAAGGTCAGCGTCGTTACGTCGATTCGCTTTCGACTTACGCTCGAAACTTTTTAGATAAATTAAAAAAGCCCGCGGTCGATTCGATCACGGGTTTATCTCCTGCGATTGCCATCGATCAAAAGTCAGTAGGCCTGAGCCCTCGTTCAACCGTCGGCACCGTAACCGAAATTTACGATTACCTTCGTTTACTCTACGCAAAGGTGGGTATTCCTCATTGCCCGACTCACCATATTCCGGTTGAGGGGCAAACCCCTGATCAAATTATTTCTGACATCCAAAAGCTTAAGGCCGGTACAAAGTTTTATATCCTCTCGCCGGTCGTGCAAGATCGTAAGGGCGAGTTCGGAGCAGAATTTCAAAAGTGGCTCAAAAAAGGTTTTGTTTCGGCCAAGATCGATGGCGTTTTCGTCGAACTCGACGGGGCGAAAAAGCTTCAGAAAACTAAAACTCACAATATCGATCTCGTGATCGATAAATTAATCGCCAAACCCGACATGCGGGCGCGCCTTGCCGAAAGTGTTCACCAAAGTATCTTGCTCGCTGCCGGGCGTGTCGTGATCGAAACTTTCGACGGCGTCAGGCATAATTATTCAATTCACTCGGCGTGCCCGATTTGCCAATTTGGTTTTCCGGATATTGAGCCGAGATTTTTCTCGTTCAATAATCCTCGTGGTGCTTGTGAAACTTGTCACGGTCTTGGCACCGTCGACATCGAAGAGATAGAAGAAACCACTTGGGAGAGCGGCGAACAGTCTCGCAGCGTTTATAATGTTAGGTACCGAGTCTCTGATAAAGTAAAATCCAAATCAGAAGAAGATGAAGAAGGAGAAATCGATCAACTCGCCATTTCGGTGTGTCCTGATTGCAAGGGTTCTCGTTTACGTCTTGAGCCGCGAAACGTTTTAATCGGCAATAAAAACATCACCGAGCTTGCAAATCTGTCGGCGAAAAATCTTCAGGAATTGCTCAAGCACGCAGACTTTAATCCACGCACCAACATGATTGCCGAAAAAATCTTAAAACAAATTGAATCACGCCTTAACTACCTCATTCGCGTCGGCACAGGTTATTTAAGTCTCGATCGTCCTACGCGCACGTTGAGCGGCGGAGAATCGCAACGCATTCGACTCGCAACTCAAGTAGGTTCTTCTTTGATCGGTGTTCTCTATGTGCTCGACGAGCCTAGTATTGGATTACATCCGCGCGATCATCATCGCTTGCTCGACATTCTCAGAGACCTTCGCGAACTCGGAAATACCATTCTCATGGTCGAACATGACGAAGACACGATTCGATCGGCGGATCACGTGATTGATTTGGGTCCGCGCGCGGGGGTTCTCGGCGGGGCCCTCATGGCTGAAGGAACTCCCGAAGAGGTTGCTAATGCTCCCGACAGCATCACCGGGCAATTTTTGTCGGGCCGCCAAAAAATTGCGATTCCGAAAAACCGTCGCGGTGGTAACGGCAAATTTTTAGAACTCACCGGAGCAACCGGCAACAACCTTCAAGATGTCGGAATCAAAATTCCGCTCGGTACTTTCACCTCAATCACCGGAGTTTCTGGTAGCGGCAAAAGTACCCTCATCATGGATACGCTCTACCGCATTCTTGCAAATCATTTTTACGGATCAAAATGGCAGATTTCTCCGTATAAAAAAATCACGGGTCTTGAGCATCTCGACAAAGTTATCGACATTAATCAAAATCCGATTGGTCGAACTCCAAGATCGACCCCTGCAACTTACGTCGGACTCTTTCCTCTGATTCGTGATCTGTTTGCGAATTTACCAGAGAGCAAAGTGCGAGGCTACGCTCCCGGAAGATTTAGTTTCAACGTCAAAGGGGGCCGCTGTGAAGCCTGCCAAGGCGGCGGACAAATTAGGGTTGAGATGCATTTTATGTCTGACGTTTTTGTTCACTGTGATACTTGCAACGGACAACGCTACAACAAAGAAACACTTGCGGTGAAATACCGAGATAAGAGCATCGCCGACATTCTCAAAATGGATGTCGCCGAAGCTCTCGCCTTTTTTCAAAATCACACGAACATTCGTCGCAAGCTTGAGACTCTTCATAAAGTGGGTCTTGATTATATGGGCCTCGGTCAAAGTTCGACAACGCTTTCAGGTGGCGAAGCTCAGCGCGTGAAACTTAGCAAAGAATTGTCGAAGCGTTCAACCGGCAAAACGCTCTACATCCTCGATGAACCGACGACCGGCTTGCACTTTGCAGATATCGCAAAACTCATTGAGCTGCTGCAAGAACTTGTCGATCAAGGCAATACCGTTCTCGTGATAGAACATAATCTCGATATGGTGAAATCAACCGACTACGTCGTCGATCTAGGTCCTGATGGTGGAGACAAAGGCGGCGAAATCGTCGCGACGGGAACCCCTGAGCAGATCGCGAAAGTAGCGCGATCTGAAACGGGCAAGTTTTTGAAGCCGTCCTTTATTTAAATCGGTTTTTTAAATAAAAAAGGCCACCTTTCGATAGCCTTTTAACGGATTGCCTTGCGAAATGTTAGGCGGTAGCTTTTAGATTTTTCCGAGCATCAAGATCGCGACAACGAGAGCGTAAATTGAAAGCGACTCGATGAACGCCAAGCTCAAGATGAGTGGCGTTTGGATTTTGTCAGCTGCTGCTGGGTTACGAGCGATACCTTCAAGAGCTGCTGCTGCAGCTTTACCTTGTCCGAGGGCGCCCCCGAGAGCTGCGAGACCAAGACCGACACCGGCGGCAACAGCAACGAGGCCGCCACCGTGTACGACTTCAACTGCTTTTTCCTGTGCGAAAGCAGGTGATGCTACGAATGCTGTTGCGAGAGCTGCTAATACTTTTTTCATGAACTTCTCCTTTATTAAGTGTTCATTGTGGTGAGATCTTTTCTCTTTGCGCCTTCACTCAGAAATTTTTTTGTCTCATGTTTGATCTTCTTTAAGATCGGCTGAAACTGAAACCGGTGAAGTCTCTCGGCGGGTCACTCTTCACTCAGAAAATTTCGACAGGGCAACAAAACGACTTTCTCTCGTTTGTTTTTTAAATCAAAAAATTAATGATGCTCCGTTACGGTCGCCATCTTTAAGTAAATCATCGACAAAAGCGTGAATACCCAAGCTTGAACGATACAGACGAACAATCCTAAACCATAAAATATAACCGGCACACCAAACGGAACGAGGTTGGTGAATACGCCAAGGACCGTGTGATCTCCGTTTAAGTTACCGCTGAGACGTAATCCCAAACTCATCGGACGCACGATATGAGAAACGAGCTCCAGAGGAAGCATCAACCAAGCGAGCCACCAAACGGGACCAAGAAAATGTTTAAAGTACGCCAGACCGCCGTGACTGACGCCGAAAAAGTTGTATATGAAAAAAGTAAAAAGACCGATCGCGAGACTCGTATTGATATCTTGAGTAGAAGCGTTGATTCCTGGCAGGAGACCAGAAAGATTACTCATCATGATGTAAAAGAAGATTGCGGCAAATAGCGGAACCCATTTTTCATTTCCATCGCCCATGACCATTTTTGTGAGCTTTAAGATTGACTCCAAAAATACTTCGAAAAAACCTTTGAGCGAGAAGCTTCCGGCGGGTTGAATCGCCGCTTCGCCAGAACCAAGAACGAATCGCCCCGCGAGGCTAATCAAAACAATCGCGCCCGTCATAACGAGGGCCGCTACGATAAAAATATTGTGTTCAGTCACTCCCGGAATCCACTCGTAAAAACTAAAATGTTTCATTCGTGCTCACTCACTTTCACACCCGTTAATTTTTCAGACATCCGTTTTCAGCCGTCAATTTTGAGACTCAAATTCGTCTTTTTCTTCGGAGCCTTCATCTGCTGATAGAGACTCGCTAACAAAATTGCGGGCATAAATGCACCGAGGCCAATTAAAAGGCCCGTCAAGTTTATAAGATGACGAGAAATCAAAACATAGAAAATAGCTGCTAAAATTGGATATTTAAATACAATGACACTCGCGGGCAAGACAAGACTTTTTTTCGCAAGAACTCTCTTCCACGTGAAATAGAGAACCGAGACGTTGACGAGGCCGATACTCGATCCGATGAGAAAAGACATTTTCATCTGATCTTCGAAGAAAACGAGGCCAGCCACAACGGTGAATGCAAAAAAGCTGAGAAATACTTTATTTTGGGTTGTCAGAGCTTTTCTCCTTTAAGACTTTCATGACATGGATGATCCAGAGAACAAGGGCAAGGAGCGCTCCGCCAGCGACGCCGAGGCCTTTTAGATCCCATTTCGAATCGAGATAATTTCCTAAAAAAACGCCTGCCAAGACTAAACCCGTAAGTTCGAAGGCGAGGCCAATAAGAGCAAGCGTTTTTTTATTCATGCCTGAAAATAGTGGTTCGAGGACAAAGAAGGCAAGTTATTTCTTAAGGCCATGCGCTCCCGGAAGCAGGGACTGACGCTCTTTCAACGCCTTTATTCTTTTGTCGATGAAGGCTTTGTTGGGATAGTCCGACCTGAGTTGCTCAAGCGTTGAAATGGCGTCTGCGAAATCGTTTCGCTCTTCATAGCAAACGGCGAGCATCAGCGGGACGGTCTCAGCTTTACTTTTTTCTGGATACTTTGAAATAATCTCTTTAACGGTTTCGATTGCCTCGTCGATGCGTTTGGCCCCTAAAAAGATATTGGCTTTCAATAGCATACCTTCAAAGCTAAAGCTTTCGTCATGGCTTTCTTTGATGATCGTGTCGATTTCAACGAGCGCCTGAAAAATATTGGCCTGGTAATAATACGAACGCGCCAAGTTCATTCGATAGGTCAGCCCTTCTTTTGGAGAATGGGGGAGCTCGAGCAAGCGGCTGTATTCAATGATCGACTGCTTGTAGTCGGCAAGTTGATTAAAATAGATACTCGCGAGTTTCTTCTGGGCGTCGACTCGTTCGTAATCGAGCGACGAGTTCACGATAATAAATTTATAGGTCGTAAGGGCCTTTTTATAGTCGTGGAGATCCATCTCTGAAATTTCAGCAATCTTTTGGGCCGCCACGAGCGAAAGCTCAGCCTTTGAATCCTTCTGCATGACTTTTTCGTAATGGGCGACCGCGGACCTGTAGTTTTTGGCTGCGAGGGCCGCTTGGCCATTATCGAGCTCTACTTTTTGCGCCGAAGGAGTGCACGAAAACAAAAAGCCCGCACAAATGAATGTGTGGGCAATCATGAGGCCTGTCGTCTTAGTTTGGAGTACTAGTTGTTTCAGTTGAATCCTCAGCAATGAGGGCCACTCCTGTGACTTTCTCTTCTTCGTTCAAGTTGATGAGTCTGACACCTTGAGTGTTTCGACCCAAGACAGAAATACCAGAGCAATTCATACGAATGATTTGTCCTTTATCTGTCGTGATCATGACTTCGTCGGTATCAATGACAGATCTGGTACAAACAACGATTCCGACTTTATCGGTGGTTTTTTGTGTGATGACGCCCACTCCGCCACGGCTTTGAGTACGGTACTCTTCGATCGCGGTACGTTTGCCGTAACCATTTTCAGTGACCATCAAAATCGTGTTTTTAGAAAGCTTATCGAAGATCTCCATGCCGATGACGACGTCGTTTTCAACGAGCGTTACACCCTTCACGCCACGAGCCGTTCGACCCATGCCGCGCACGTCACCTTCGTCAAAACGAATTGACATGCCCTGCTCGGTCGCGATGAAAATATCACACTTGCCATCCGAAACCTTTGCATCGATCACTTCATCGTCAAGATCAGTCGTGAGAGCGATAATGCCCGATGGACGCGGATTCGAAAAGGCATCGAGTGAAGTCTTCTTGATGATGCCCTTTTTAGTGAGCATCACGACAAATTTATCTTCGGAGAAAGCATCGATCGGTAAGATCGCCTGAATTTTTTCTTTACCCGCTAAGTTCAAGACGTTGGCGATTGCTTTGCCTTTTGAAGTTCGTGAACCCAGTGGCAACTTATGAACTTTGAGCCAATACAATTTACCTTTATCAGTGAATACCAAAAGTTGCGTGAGCGTATCGGCCACAAAAATACGAGAAACGAAATCTTCTTCGCGAGTTTCGCTTCCCTTAAGACCTTTGCCACCGCGCTTTTGCAAGCGGTACTGATCGAGGGGAATTCGCTTGATGTAGCCAGTGTCCGTCATCATGACGACCATCTCTTCGCGAGTGATAAGATCTTCATCTTCGATGTCAGTTGAGTCGCCGGTGATCTGCGTTCGGCGTTTGTTTCCGAACTTCTCTTTGATTTCGTTCAGTTCGTCTTTGATGATTTGGTAAACTTTAGAAACGTCGCTCAAAACGGCCTTGAGCCAATCGGCTGTTTTATTTAACTCCGCGAGTTCGTCTAAGATCTTTTGTCTTTCAAGGCCGGTCAATCTTTGTAGACGCATCTCTAGAATTGCTTGGGCTTGTTTGTCAGAGAAGCTAAATTTCTCGATCAAGTTTACTTTGGCAATCGCGGCTTCTTTCGAAGCGCGAATAGTCGTTACGATGGCGTCGATCTGATCGAGAGCCTTCGCGAGACCTTCTAAAATGTGGATGCGCGCTTCGGTTTTCTTAAGCTCAAAAATACAACGCTTGGTAACGACATTCTTACGGTGCTCAATGAACGCTTCAAGCATTCCTTTGAGATCAAAAGTAACCGGTTGATTACGATGATCGAGTGCGAGCATGCGAATGCCGAAGCTCACCGACATCTGAGTATATTTCATGAGACGATTTAAAATCACGCTAGCATTTTCGTTGCGCTTCAAAGTAATGACGACCCTCATGCCTTCACGAGAAGATTCATCACGGATGTCAGAAATACCTTCAATTTTTTTATCCTGCACGAGCTCGGCAATACTCTCGATGAGTTTTGCTTTATTCACCTGATACGGGAGTTCGGTGACGATAATTTCTTCGCGGTCTTTCTTAGCAACGATTTCGGCAACCGATTGCAACGTGATGATGCCATGACCTTTTTTATAAGCCGAAATAATACCTTCGCGGCCAGCGATCACTCCCGCCGTCGGAAAGTCTGGTCCGGGAACAAACTTAATCAAATCATCGATCGTCAAAGTTGGATCTTCAATCAAAGCGACACAAGCGCTAATCACTTCGCCCAAATTATGCGGCGGAATATTGGTCGCCATACCGACGGCGATACCCGAACTTCCGTTCACTAAAAGATTCGGAAATTTCGCGGGCAACAACATCGGAATTTGCAAAGAGTCATCATAGTTTGGCCCAAACGGAACCGTCTCTTTTTCGAGATCTTCTAAAATCGCTTCGGCAAGTTCGGTCATGCGCACTTCGGTATAACGTTGCGCTGCCGGGCTATCTCCGTCGATGGATCCGAAGTTTCCTTGTCCGTCAATGAGTGGATATCTGAGAGAAAAATCTTGCGCCATCCGAACCATGGTTTCGTAGACTGCGACGTCTCCGTGCGGATGATATTTACCGATCACATCACCGACCACGCGGGCCGATTTTTTATAAGGCTTGTCGTGAGTATTACTCAGTTCGTACATCGCATACAAGATACGGCGATGAACTGGCTTTAGACCGTCACGCACGTCAGGCAGTGCTCGCCCAACGATCACGCTCATCGAATACTGCAAGTAGGCTTCTTGCATCTCTTTGTTGATGTCGACAACCGTTACGTTGTGCGTGTTGCCGCCGTTGCCGCCATTACCATTTTCAATTGTTGGTGTATCCATACTCGTGCCCTAGCTTTCTAAACGTCTAATTCGCGAACGAGGAGCGCATTGTCATTGATGAATTTTCTTCGAGGCTCAACTTGTTCACCCATCAAGACGCTGAATGTTTCATCCGCCGCAATTGCATCTTCAATATTCACTTGCAACAACATGCGATTTTCTGGGTTCAAAGTTGTTTCCCAGAGTTGATCCGGATTCATTTCTCCTAATCCTTTATAGCGCTGAATGTAATTTCCTTTTTTGCCAGACTCCATGATGTGATTATAAAAATCGACGTAATTCGTGAAGTTAACGTCTTCTTTGTCGATGGTCACATTAAACGGGAGAGGCGATAGTTCCACAAACTGATTCCAGTAGGTGCTGAGTTCATTCCACTCGGTGCTTTGGGCGGTATCGTAACCGATCACGCTCTCGGCTTTGTTGCCGTAACGGGTTGTGTAGACGTGAATCGTGTTGCACTTGTGTTCTTCGTCTTCTTCAATTTTGTAAGTCATTTCCAAAATGCCGTTCAGCGGATTTTTTTCGATCCACGTTTTCAGTTTGGCCATTTCGTGATCGATCTCTGCTTTGCTTTCAAGTAATTCTTTGAGGTTCACTTTTTCGGTCATGAAAAATTTCAAAACTTGTGCGTCGTATTTGTTCGAAAGACTTTTCAGCAAATGATCATACTTTTGAATATTCAAAATAAATTCTTTGATCTCGGGCTCGGTCGTTCCGTCGCGCAAATTTTTAATGTGAATGTTGTGAACGCTGGCTTCTAATAAAAAATCCATCAAGGCGCGTTCGTCTTTGATGTATTTTTCTGAGCTGCCTTTTTTCACACGGTACAATGGTGGTTGCGCAATGTAGACGTAACCTTTTTCTAAAACTTCTGGCATTTGACGATAGAAGAAGGTGAGGAGAAGGGTACGAATGTGAGATCCGTCGACGTCCGCATCGGTCATAATAACGACTTTGTGATAGCGAATCTTATCAGAACTCATGTTCTCGCGGCCGATGCCGACTCCGAGTGCAGAAACGAGATTTTTAATCTCTTCGTTGCCGAGCATTTTATCGAAGCGAGCTTTTTCAACGTTTAAAATTTTACCCCGAAGTGGCAAGACCGCTTGGGTGCGACGGTCGCGAGCTTGCTTCGCACTTCCACCCGCGGAGTCTCCCTCAACCAAGTAAAGTTCGCATAATGCAGGATCACGCTCTTGGCAATCGGCCATCTTGCCCGGCAAAGCATTGCCTTCGAGAGCCGTCTTACGACGAGTGAGTTCACGGGCTTTGCGAGCGGCAAGACGTGCTCTCGCACTCTCAACACATTTTGAAATAATTGTTTTTGCAGGAGTCGGATTACGATCAAACCAATCGGCCAATTTATCATTCACCATTGACTCAACGATACCTTTGACTTCGGTATTGCCCAGTTTAGTTTTCGTTTGTCCTTCGAATTGTGGTTCACGAACTTTCACCGAAACGACAGCTGCGAGACCTTCCCGAATGTCTTCACCTTCGAGATTTTCTTTCATGTCTTTCAATAAATTTTTTGTTGTGGCATACGCATTTGCCGTGCGCGTGAGGGCTCCACGAAAGCCAACCAAGTGAGTTCCGCCTTCGATCGTGTTGATGTTATTGCAATACGAGTAAATAGATTCACTGTAAGAATCATTCCACTGTAGAGCAACTTCTACTTCGACATCATCACGAACACCCTTAAAATGAATCACTTCAGGGTGAAGAGGCTTTTTCGATTCGTTCATGTAAGAAATAAATTCTTGAAGGCCGGCAGAAAATTGAAAATCTTGTTTCTTACCGGTGCGCTCATCGGTCAGAGAAATCAAAAGGCCAGCGTTCAAAAATGCAAGTTCACGAAAGCGATTGGCGAGAGTTGCGAAATTGTAGGTGATGTCATCCGCTTTGAAAATAACCGTGTCAGGACGAAATGTCGTTTTGGTTCCGGTGCGATCGGTGGCGCCTAATTTTTCGATATCGCCGACTGGTTTGCCGCGTTCATAAGTTTGTTTCCAAACAAAACTTTCTCGACGTACTTCAACGACGCACTTTGAAGAAAGTGCGTTGACAACTGAAGCACCCACTCCGTGAAGACCGCCCGAAACTTTATACGAACTGCCGTCGAATTTTCCGCCGGCGTGAAGAACGGTCATCACCACTTCGAGAGCGGATTTTCCGTTTTTGTGAGTCGCAACAGGAATACCACGGCCATCATCTTCAACCGTAATTGACTCGTCAGCGTGAATGAGAACAGTAATTTTTTTGCAATAACCTGCAAGGGATTCATCAACCGAGTTATCCACAACTTCGTACACAAGATGGTGATAACCACGAACGCCGGTGTCACCAATGTACATACCTGGACGCTTACGAACGGCTTCGAGTCCTTCGAGGACTTGGATCGAATCTGCGCCGTAATCTTTTTGCTCGGCCGAGGACATCGTATTTGAATCTACTGAATTTTCTGCCACTGTTGTTCTCTCGCTGTTCGTAAAATACTTTTGTAAAACTAATTTATTAAATTCGGATTTTCTAAATTTTCAAAAACTTCTTTCTCTTTCGCACGTTCTTCAGGTCGCTCTTCGAATGGCTCTTCTGATTGCTCTTCCTCGGCCTCTATCCGATTGATCAAACCATTCTTGACCAAAAATCTTTGATTGAACTCTCGGCCCGTTTCAGCGCTTCGAATTTCACTACTCGCTAAATCGGTTGCGGTGATCAGAACTTGCGCCGAGATCTTGCCTAAAAAATTCATCAAATTTAATCTTTTGTTCTCATCAAGCTCAGACAAAACATCGTCTAAAAGCAAGATGGATACTTTTGGTGAACCCTCTGATGATACACTATTTGAGCTATTTTTAAAGCTAATATCAAGGCCCTTTGTTGACCCTGCGAGCAGTAAAATCTTGTG
>JAYTQQ010000044.1:0-3492 GCA_043746635.1 Bdellovibrionales bacterium
AGACCGTGCGCATAGGCGATGTCGCAGAGGTCGGTCTTGGTCGAGAGCTCCGAACAGGAGCTGGCAGCGTTGCAGGCCGTGAAGAAGTCATCGGCAGTACTTTTATGTTGACGGGTGAAAACAGCCGCGCAGTTTCAAATCGTATTGCCCTTCGCCTCAAGCAAATCGAAAAGGACCTCCCACCCGGAAATAAAATTCAGGTTCTCTATAATCGGTCCGATCTTGTAAACGCGACACTCAAAACAGTTCAACACAATCTTCTTTTCGGTGCCGTGCTAGTGATTATAATACTTCTGCTTTTAATTGGTAGTACACGTGCCGCATTTATCACTGCAGTCACAATACCGCTGTCTTTACTTTTTTCCTTCATCGTCATGAGGCATTTTGGAATTTCGGGCAACCTCATGAGCCTAGGTGCACTTGATTTCGGAATTATCGTTGATGGTGCCATCATTGTACTCGATAATTGTGTTCGAGTTATCTCAGATCGATCGAGGGCACTCAACCGAGCACTCACCAAAAATGAAATCCAAACAGCCGTGTTTGAAGCTGCCGTTGAAATTCGAAAAGCCGCAGGCTTTGGCGAACTTGTAATCGTCGCAGTCTTCTTGCCAATATTTGCACTGGTGGGAGTCGAAGGTAAAATGTTTCGACCAATGGCTGCCGTTTTTAGTATCGCTGTTACCAGCGCACTTGTTTTGTCGTTTACAACAGTCCCAGCTCTGGCAAGTTTTTTGATGTTGGGTCAAGCATCTGACCGCGAGCCTTGGCTGATGCGAAAGGCTTCGAAATATTACGAACCGCTTCTTCAGTGGTGCCTCTCACATCGAAAGCTTGTGATTGGCGGAGCCACAGGGCTTGTGATCATTGGAATATTTTTATTTACTAGGTTAGGTGGCGAGTTTTTGCCTCAACTCGATGAGGGCTCAAACAATTTTGAAATTTACCGACCAGCTGAAATCAGTGCTGATCAATCAATCGAACTCGAAAAGATTTCAGAAAAAGTAGCGCTCGAATTTTCTGAAGTTGCCAATGCTTTTTCAATATTAGGAACGGCCGAAATTGCATCCGACCCAATGGGAATCAATCAGGCTGACTTATATATTATGTATAAAAACAAAAAAGATTGGCCGCTCTTTAACGGTCGCATACGTTCGAAGAATGAAGTTGCTGAGGCGATTAAGCACAAACTAGAAACTGAAGTTCCTGCGCAAAAGCAACTTCTCAGTCAGCCGATACAAATGCGCTTTAATGAGCTCCTTGAGGGAACTAAGGCTGATGTTACCGTTAAAGTTTTCGGTGATGACCTCGATGAACTAACCGAAGTCAGTCGAAAGATAGCTGACACGATAAAAAAAATTAAAGGTGCTGCCGACGTCGATGTCGAGGTCCGCGGCAAATCTCCGATGCTCAAAATTTACCCAAAAACCGAAGCCTTAAATAAACTTGGCGTCTCAACGAATGAAGTTTTAGAAGCTGTTAGCACAGCACTCGCGGGTGAAGAAACTGGTTATCTTTACGAGGGAGTTAGACGTTACCCGATCGTGGTCAGATTAAATGAAAATGAGCGAGCCGATCTCAATGCGCTTAAAAACTTACCTGTCGGAATCGCAACTAATGCGACGGTTCCTCTGAGTAAAGCTGCAACTTTAAAATTCGAAAATGCTTACGGCTCAATCTCTCGCGAACAATCAAAACGTCGCGCGGCAGTCATGATCAATATTCGCGGCCGTGATACTGAGAGCTTTGTGAATGAAGCAAAAAAAGCCGTCGAAACAAATATTAAAATGCCAGTCGGCTACTTTGTCGAATGGGGCGGAAATTTTCGCAATCTAGAGGAAGCAAGATCTCGACTCTTCTTGCTGACCCCAATCGCATTGATTTTGGTTCTTATGATGATATATGCGGCGTTCGGAAGCTTAACCGAAACACTTCTCATTTTTTCAGGAGTGCCGCTAGCCCTCGTCGGCGGAGTCGTCGCACTGATCCTGCGAGGTCTGCCGTTTAGTATTTCAGCTGGAGTGGGATTCATCGCACTCTCCGGCATCGCCGTCTTAAACGGAGTCGTGCTCGTTAACTACTACAATCAACTCCAGGCAAAAGGAATCTCGGGAGTAGCGCTTGTGACCCAGGGAGCACTCGTGCGCTTACGGCCAGTTTTAATGACTGCACTCGTCGATGTCTTTGGATTTTTACCGATGATGCTCTCCGCAAGTGAAGGTGCAGAGGTCCAGCGGCCTCTTGCAACGGTTGTCGTGGGCGGAGTGATATCGTCAACGATTCTCACTCTACTAGTGTTACCGGTAATATATAAAATATTTGAATCGAAAATTCGTCGACCCATCGCAAATTAACGCACAGGGTATTGTTCAGAGGATTTGCGATGTCGGTTGTGAACACTGCTCCGACGGGCATCCTTGCCGATCTCGCGTCAAGAAATAGTTTTTGAAAAGATAGTCCAGAACGTAACTCTTCGGAGCTCTTAGATTTTAGATGCGTTTCCTCTAAGAAAAAGACCACTTTGAGAAATAAATTTACTTTCTGTTTACCCTCGTCCAATACGAAGCAACGGCATCTCGGTCGAAAACTTTACGGTAACCGGCCTCAGCTGGTTTTTCATCATCAACTTCCCACATGTTTAGAATGAATGGGCTGATATCTTGGTTAAGCAGGTTCCGGGAGTCGATCACATAGTCTATATTCGAATTTCTAAACTCACCAAACTCAAAGGTATCTCCCGAGGAGAGCTCGGAAATCCCCCTACTGGGAATTTGAAGTTTAATCAAAACTCCTTTTCCATACCAGGCCGCATACGATAAAGCATCCATTTTGGAGGTAGAGGTATTAACTTGATAAGGCGCTGTGCCGAAATAGTGAGCGCGGTACATTGGATTGAATTCGTTCTTTGAGATTCTGCTTAGACCTCGGTACACAGTAATGGGCCTCATTTCGGGATCAGCAAGCAATCGCGCCACTAGCTCTGGATTCGAACTCGCAAACTTTTTCGCGACCTCGATTTCAAACCCTCTCTGAATAAGAGCTATGACAGCAGGCGAATTAACCCGCCGAGATGAGAATTCAAAAAGCCCCTCGCAACTAACCACAGCCTTTACAGTCGAACTAGTTATCAAACTCCCGAATAAAAAAATTATAGCTAAAATTGTTCGTCTTTTCATTTTTTGATACTATTTTGTAATCCGTGAGATTAATTTCTCAAGTTTTTCATAGCCTTTCATACCGCAGCCTTTTCAAATCATTTTCTACTGCAGTTTCAGTGCCAGGCTTAAACAAGATTTATTTTCATTTAGAGAGAAAGAGAGTGAGCATTTACCAGCAGACCTGACTAACAAATTACGGCAACCTCAAAACCAAGTTGAGGCCAACATTCTTGACAAATATCAGTGCTACTTCTATATTGCTCAGAAATATTGCTCAGAAATTATGTTGCTCAGAAATAATCATCTAAGCATGCCCAATTTAACTTCGGAGGCC
>JAYTQQ010000045.1:0-6110 GCA_043746635.1 Bdellovibrionales bacterium
TACCTTTGAGATGCACGCCGATCAGCTGAGGATTTTTCACTTCCCATGCAAGACCTGCCATCACGTCAGAAGCATCGGCCCCGCCGACTCCGACCGCGACCATTCCGAGGCCGCCCGCATTTGGAGTATGCGAATCAGTACCGATCATGAGTCCGCCAGGAAATGCGTAATTTTCTAAAACCACTTGGTGAATAATGCCGGCGCCCGGTTTCCAGAAACCGAGATTGTAACGAGAGCTTGCTGTCGCCAAGAAGTCATAAACTTCTTTATTTTCGCCCATGGCAGTTGCCATATCTTTTTCGGCGCCCGCATTTGCTCTGATCAAATGATCGCAATGAACCGTCGAAGGAACGTGCGCCTCGTCTTTACCGGCAAGCATAAATTGTAGCAGCGCCATTTGCGCCGTCGCATCTTGCATCGCGACTCGATCAGGTCTTAAGAGTAAAAAAGATTGGCCGCGAACAAAATCTTGAGTCTCGACTTCATCGAGATGTCCGAATAAAACTTTTTCGGCGAGGGTGAGAGTCTTATTTCTTCCACCGTTTTCTTTCGCGTATTTCACTTGAAATTTTTTAATATTTTCACGAGTTTTTGCGTAAACTTTTTTAACGAGATCAGGAGTCGTTTCGATTTTTGCCATAAGATTCTCCAATGGTGTAATAAGATGTGCCTAGAATACTGCGGGGGAGTGCCGCACTCAACGATGGACTTCTTGCGTTAGTGATTCTGCTGGTCTGCTAGTAAGTTTCGAGTCGATTGAAATTGAATTCTGTCTCAAGATTTCTCTGGGCGCTATGCACCAGACCTTGGCCATTGACGATTGCCATCTTTCGGCTCTTCACGTCGCGAGCGTAGACAGGATTCACGTGACGGATTCGAAGATTCACGAGCTCCGCCAGTTTCGTCGTATCACTCGCATGAGGATTCACCTGGAGATAGGTCGCGTAGTCGGCGAAATCTCCGTCAGGGATGTAACCATTCTGATCAACGATGTCGAACATCATGAGATAGGCGCGCAGCTCAGCGATACCCGTTCGAACTGAATAGGCCTTCGCGGCCGAATGCATCGAGAGCGCATCGGTAAATTGCAAATTAATATACTGCGGAAGGGCGGCCATCGCTTGAAATTCGCTCTTCCACTGGGTAATGAACGCTGATCCCGAATATAAATTTTGAGCGGCCCACAAAACCGAAGTGGCATCGGGATCGGCCATCGGCACCATATCTAGCAAAGAAATGCGTGCGTGAGAATTCGGTATGATCGAAGGAGTTTGCGTCTTCCAATCAGCGAGCATGGCATACAAAGAAGTGAGATGTGCCTGCGAAAAGATCCTCGCCATCAAGCTCGGATAGTTCTCTTGCATCTTTACTAAGAGTGGCTGCAAGGTCCCAGACCCAAAGTTTTGGCTGAGCAGTCCGAGGCTCATTCCTTGCTTGTCTGAATTGTTAGATATATTAATCCAAGACTCATTGCCTTCGAAGCTACCGGTAATATTGAGTGCAAGTTCGAGCGCTCTTTGATCATTGATCGTCATATCTTTTGGCCAAATGATCGCGCTAAAATCTATGTCTGATTTAATTGGCGAATCACTTGCTGGCCCCTTGACCGGCCCCGTGATCGGCCCAGCGACCGGCCCAGCGACCGGCCCAGCGACCGGAGGAGTCGACGAGCCGAGGTTTGTTTGCGGAGCTCCGCCCGAGACTGCTTCATTCTGTCCGCAGCCAAATAAAAAGCATGAGCACATGAGTACGCTAGAAAAATATATTTTAACCATTGATCTATTTTCATTTTTCAAACCCAAAATGAACAGTCTAGAGATGAGGGAACGTAGTGAATTTGAACTTAGGTCAAGCCTCAAACTGAAACGGCTCGACGCTTTCTTTTGAGCCGCATTGTGAGAATTGCGACGATTTCTCCTGGTCTAGTATGAGTGCTTTCAAGTATCTACAGAAAAGATGTGACTCGAATGCATGCTTATCAAAACATTTTTCTATTTTGCAAGCCTCGCCTTTCGTAGGAGACTAAAGATCGACACATTTCTTCATATTTGGAGAGTATCAATATGGAACAAACTAAAGAATTTAAGGTCACCATCAATCGAGGAGATGCTCTTCTCATGGTCACGATGAGTGGTCACTTTTGCTTCGAGCATCTCGAAGAAATTCAGAGCATCGGCCGGCAAATAAAAAATTTTTCAGAGACGAAATTTGTTGTCATTGATATGTCTGAAGTTGTCGACGTCGAATCTAAAATGATTTTCTCTTTCGCAAAAATTCAAAAAGAGATTCGCGACTCCGGAATTCACTTGAGGGTCTGCGCTCTTCATTTAAAGCTTAAACGAAAGTTAATCGAACGCGGAATCGTTCGCGAAAACGAAGTTCACGATAGTCTTACGGGCGCCGTAAAATCTCTCATGGCTAAACAAAAAGTCGAACGAAAAGGCGGCGGAGACCAGGGTAACGATCCGATCGCGGCCTAGGCCTAGTTGGCATCCTTCTATTTGGCCGCGATGGTTCATTGGTTGCCAAATGCGAAGTCTTTGTTAGCCTAGCGAGATGAGATTTCTTTTTCTCCTATTTTTTGCAATCCCGGCACTTGCCGACCCGAAACTCATTTCATTCGAAGCATTCGTGCAATTCTCCGACGGAACAAACTTCGTCTTAAATCACGGCGGCGAAAATACGTCTGTAAAATACGGCACGCCTATCTATGAAGATACCCAACTGAAACTTGAAAGGGCCGCATCGACCGTTAAGTTCGTCACGCGTGCCAATTGCGTCGTCGTCGTTTACGGAGAAGGTGGAGTCGTCGCATCCCAAGGAGAAAAGCCCTGGAGAATCACGACCCAGGCCGCACGTTTTATATGCCCTGACAAAAACGAAGAAAAATTTATTTTTCGCGGCGTCGAAATCACTCCACGCGGCGAGACTCTGTTTGAATCCAGCGGCAAAATTTTCGTCATCGTCGGAAACGCAAAGTTAAATCAAGTCCTTCCCGCCCGTCGCATTTATCAGTATTCAAAAGGCGTCATCGAAGTGGCACAGCAAAGTGCACTCGCGCAGTACGAATTCGATAATCTTTATAAGCCACCACGTGAGGCTGAGAAACTGGCGAAGCCAAAAGTGAACGCCACTCCCGATAAATACCGAATCGAAATGGGTCCGCTCACGGGGCCCGCCGTTTTAGTTCACGCAAATGGCTACCTCAACCATTATGACTATTCATCAAGTGGTCCGCGCGTTCAGCTAAGCTTCAAAGACAATCTGGCCGGCATCATCATCGGACTTCGCTACCTTGAAACCCAAAGCCAAAATCAAGGCGGCAATTTAAACTACAACTTGGCAAGTACGTCAGATCGTCTTCATACTTTTGGCGCCGATGTGGGTTACCGTTTTGATTTTGACAGATGGTGGTCGCCCTTCATTCGCGCCGGAGTGATCTGGTCCCGCAATGAGGTAAATATCAATTCTCCAGCAGCAATCGGCTGCACAGGAAATTGCAGCGGCTATTATTCTGACCAGGTTTTAGATTATTTTGGGGTGAGTGCCAATATCGGGATCGATGCCTTGTTGAGACCTTCATGGCTCGGAGGGTTTGGAGTTTTTGCAAGTGCCGAACTCGAACTCGACCAAACGATTCATCCGACGTCGGGAGCCGAGAAAAATTCTCAAAACGGTGGAGGCTCTGCTCCCAATGAAGCCACCAACGAACACGGCTTTATTGCGAATATTAATGGTCTCGTGAATTTCGGGATTTTATACCAATTCTAAAATTCGTTTTTAAGATCTTTATACTTTGACGGCACGGCTTCTTTTTCGATCGTCCAACCATCAGGATTGCCAAGAACTTTCACGGCATCTTTACCCGAAAACTCTTTGTCATCTTTCGCGACTGCCGAAGCAATTCTAAGATCATGCTTGATCGACTCTTGAATCGGCATCACGATCAGCTGCTTCTTTACGTTTGCGGTGAGATCATCAGGTTTACTCGAAGAATCAACTCCAACTTGTTGGCCGGCACTCACCAAAACTTTTTGGTGAGTCTCTCTTTGTTCGACCTCAACTTTACCGGTGAGAGTTGCTTGTTCGGTCCCAAAATTATTTGGATCGTAAGCAACGTAAAAATCGGTACCGCGAACGCCGGCAACGGCCGTATGGGTTCGAATCTGAAAACTCGACTGCGGAGGTGGAGCCGCCGCCACTTCTTCTTTTGATTTTTTCTGGATAATGGCGCGGACTTTTCCGTAGGCGAGATTCACGATGTTGATGTCGGGTTTTTCTGCGTTTCCACTGATGCCGGCAATTTCAATACGAGAATCTGGTCCCATCGAAATTTTGCCATTGGCAAAAATAATTTTTGCGACCGACTGAGCTCTCGTCACGACAATATCATCACATTCGAGAATCATAAAGTTTTTACCTGGAACAATAAAGCGATTGGCTTCATCTCCAGATTTAATTTGGGTTCTTAAAACATCAACGGTGCCCTGAACCGCCGCGAGGGATCCGCAGCTGGCGGCACGCGACTGCGGACTTATCAACAGAAAAACCGCGAGAGTCTTAAACACGGTTGTAATCATCTTCAAATCTCGTAATGTCGTCTTCGCCAAAATAACTCCCTGTTTGCACTTCTATAAATTCAAGAACTTTGTCGCCGGTATTTCGAATTCGGTGTTTAGCCCCGAGAGGAATTTGCACCGAATCGCCCGCACGCACAAGGATCGTAGCATTATTTAAGATCACTTCGCCCCGACCTTGAACAATAATCCAATTCTCGGTGCGTTTCGCGTGCGACTGATAAGAAATTTGCGAATGCGCATCGACCGAAATAATTTTAGATTTAAAATGCTCTTCATCTCGCAGAATCGCGAACTTGCCCCAAGGTCTTAATTCAAAGCGATGTTCTTTCGCTGATTTATTTTGCGTGCTCACAAGCTTCTCGACAATGCCGCGTACTTTTTGGCTTGAACCACGTTTTGAAACAAGCAATGCGTCTTCGGTATCGACGACAATCAAGTCTTCAACTCCGACAAGGCCTACAACTTTTTTCTGATCCGAAAATACGAAATTATTTTGAGACTCATAACTAACTGCCGTCGCGAAGTTTGCGAGCGGCAACGAAAATGGTGGTTCACCGAATCTTGCGACGTCATCCCACGAACCTAAATCACTCCAGCCAATATCGCAGGGTACGCATACTTGGCCTTCAAGTTTCTCCATGATGCCGTAATCAATGCTGACCGATTTTATTTTTGAATAAATCTCGGTCAAGTTTGAAAGATCTTTTTTAACTTTGACGATCTCGCTCCAAAGTTCGGGCATGAGCTTTTCAAAAAGCTCAATCATATTCGAAACTTTGAATACGAAAATACCCGCATTCCAAAAGAAGGCGCCATCTTTGAGAAATTTCTCGGCCGTTTGCAAATCTGGCTTTTCACGAAACGACTTCACAGAATGCGCACTGAGACCATCGGCACTGACAATTTTTTCGGGAGCCACTTCAATATATCCAAACCCCGTCGCCGGATATTCGGGTTGAATTCCTAGAGTTACGACTGGTGCATCTTCGGCAGCGCGTGCCGCAAGTTTCAGAGCATTTTGAAATTCTTTTTCTTTGATGACGAGATGATCCGCCGGAAAAATCCCGATCGTCGAATCTTGTTCGCCCAGTAATTTCATTTGGTGGCAGAGAAGTGCTATCGCCGGAGCTGTATTCTTACCCATCGGCTCAAACAAGATTTGCGTCTTAGGAATTTTAAGCTGCGAAAAAACTCGATTCGTCAAAGTCGTGAGTTCCCTCGTCGTGAGAGTCCAGACAGACCCCATCGGGATGAGTCTCTTAATCGTTTTTTCTAACAAGGATTCATCTAAGAACTCGCAAAATTGTTTAGGGAGGCTCGCACGCGAAACCGGCCAGAGCCGTGTTCCCATTCCACCCGATAAAATCACCGGAATAAACTTATTTTGAGTTGTCGTCATGTGGGCGATCTTAGCGTAGAGCCCTATTGTGGGCAACATAAACTGGCCCACTATAGTGTTAATTTTTAAGTTTCGGGTTTTCTTGTCCGGCGGCTGCTTTGCGTAAATTAAGATTTTTTAGGCTGTTATGA
>JAYTQQ010000046.1:0-23191 GCA_043746635.1 Bdellovibrionales bacterium
ATAAATTTTTGATTTAGGATAATTGCGATTCCCTCCGATTTGTTGATGTAACAACAATGCCAGCAGAGACTGTCTCATTCGGAGAAAATTTGGTCATGATCTCAAGATCCACAAAAATTCTTGTTGTCGATGATTTTAGTTTACCCGAATTATGCTGAGTGAAGCGTTAAAGGGGTTGTGTTATACAGATATTACCGAAGCTAAAAACGGACAAGATGCTATGGTTATTCTCGAGCGGGCTGCTGGCACCACCGGATACATTAAAAAGCCAATCTCCAAAGATGTACTTGCTAAGAGAATTTCAGAAATCAACTCAAAGCTCCTCGAGAAAGGCGCTTAAAATGAGAAATACAGCACAAAAATTTTTGGCGCCTCCACTTGCGCTTAACCCTCAGTTAGCAGAGCTTTTAGGTGAAAAAATTCGTGTTTTATTTGAGTCGACTTTTGAAATTGATACAAAGGTCGGTCAGTTTCGAATTGCTTCTCCTCATGAATCGAAGGACGACGCCGATCAATATCAAAGGCGGCACTTTCGAAGTTTTTATTACAATTAAAAGATAATCTGTGTTCATAAATCGCGCGGCTTTACCTTAGAAGCGCGATGATCGCATCACCATATTGATCGACTGCCTTACGGGTAACTCCAGAGATTTCTGTGAGTTCTGACTTATTCGAAGGCCGGTACTTGCATATCGATTGCAAAACACGATCTGACAAAATTCGAAAAGCCGGAATTCCGAGGCGTCTTGCTTGATCAAGTCTCCAAGCACGAATGCGTTCGAAGTCGGGTCTCGCTGCCGCGGACAGGGGAACAATCGGTTTTTTTGCCTTTCGAATTTTCGTTTTAGGCCTCGCGGTCTTTTTTAATCGAGATTTTTTCTTTTTGCCTTCGTTTCCAGAAATTTGTACCAATTCATAATCAAAATTCTGAAATTGGGCTCGTGGGTGACGAGTGGCCCTTCGGTAGCGAATCGTTTCACCACCTTTTTCAAAGCTTTCTTCAACGAGGGAGACTTGGGTCAAGCGTTCAAGCTCAGCAATGATCTTTTCAAAAATCTGCCGATTCAGGGACGGAACCGCACTCGCGACTTTTTCGAAAAGCTTGCCCATCGCCACGTTTTTTTCAACAAGCAAAGTTTTAAAAATCGTTTCGACCGCAGTCTTTTCTTTCAAGCCCAGAGTTCTTTTATCAACAACTTCGGAGCGACTTTCAGGATTGCAGATGTCGCAAATCTCGCAGCGAGTTTCGGTTTCAGTGCGTTCACCAAAATGAGTCACCAGTGAGGTCATGCGACATCGCTTGAGAGTGCCACCGTTCGCGAAAGCTAAAATTTGTTCGAGTTGCATTTGCTTTTGTTTGAGCTGTTCGCGATAAGTAGTGATCCAGCTGGTAGCGCCTCGTCTCATGTGTTCGTCTGGATCCATGAGGACTCCGCGGTGAACCCAAAGTTGTTCAAGTGCACGTTCGAAAATATCTTGGTCCATAGAGCGTAACTGGCTTCTTACGTAGTCTTTATCGACCGCCTGCTCGGCGAGAAGATTATAAATTTTTAACAAAAAACTTTCATCTGGATAATTCATGTCGAGAAAAAACTCGTGCGTCTTTTGATCAGAGTAAGAATAAAGGAGGTAAGCGTCTGATGGCTTACCGTCTCGGCCAGCCCGACCGATTTCTTGATAGTAAGCTTCGACACTTCCCGGGAGACTGGCGTGAATGACGGTGCGAACATTTGCTTTGTCGATACCCATACCGAATGCGACAGTTGCGACGATCACGTCGAGTTTGCCGCTAATAAACTCGGATTGAATGCGGGAGCGGGCTTCGGGAGTCATTCCGGCGTGGTAAGAGCCCGTGCGAAATTTTTCTGATAGCGCCGACTTAAGCTCATCGGTTTTTTTGCGGGTCGGGGCGTACACGATCGCGGGAATCCGATCCTTTGGTTTCAGAATTTTGAAGATCGCACTCTCGCGTTCGCCGATCGAAACTTCGTTCACTTGAATGCTGATGTTTGAGCGACGAAATCCTTCGATGAATCGCGATTCGCTCGTTAGGTTCAGCTGTTTGCAAATGTCGTCTTGGACAATGGGAGTCGCCGTTGCCGTCATCGCGATAATAGGAATAGAGCCAAACTCACGGATGCGTTCTCCCAGCAGGCGATAGTCTGGTCTAAAATCGTGCCCCCACTGAGAGATGCAGTGAGCTTCATCGACGGCGATGAGGCTTAAAGTAATGCGGGAGAGAAATTCGACAAAACCTGGAACTCCTAAACGTTCGGGAGAGATGAATAAAAAATCGAGTTCATTTTGCTGGTACATGCGACAGATATTTCGCGAATCTTCGCGCGAGCGTCCAGAGTGAATGCGTTCAGCTTTAAATCCTAAAGAAGAAAGTTTAGCGACCTGATCTTCGATCAAAGCAATCAAAGGGCTAATGACGAGGCAAGTGCCGCCTCGAGCAATGCTCGGAAGTTGGTAACATAAGGATTTACCCGCGCCCGTCGGCATCACGAGCAAAACATTTTTTCCTTCGACGACTGCACGGCAAACGTGTTCTTGAGATTGCCGAAAGTTTGCAAAATCAAAGCGATCTTTCAAAAGTTTTGATAAATTTTCGGGTGCGGTTCTTTCTTTCACGTGAAGAGGAGCCGCCAAAGCCGCGACCGGATCTTGGCCCGCAATTTTTGGCAAAGAAAAAGTTTGCCCTTTAATTTCAAGAATGCGTTCCGAAATTTCTTTTTCAAGTTCTTCGATAAATTTCGAGAGAGTTTCTTTGCCGCTTTGGATTTCAGAAAGTTTTTTCTCCCAGCGTCCGGTCAGTTCAGGGCTTTTCACCGATGGATGAACCATTTCGATCAAGCGAAAGCCCATTTCTGTAGCGATGATCATCTTCGCTTTTCGCTCAATGTAATTGCGCGCCAGTAATGTTTCAATGATATTTGCACGCGTGGCCGGAGTACCGAGGCCCGAGTCTTTCATCGCGCGCGCCAGTTCAACGTCATCGATATTTTTTCCGGCTGTCTCCATGAGGGTGAGAAGTGTTGCGTCGTTTAGGTGAGGCGGTGGTTCGGTTTTTTTAGCCTTGGTCGCTCCGGACAAAAAGGCAACTTCAAGGCCTAGCGTCAATCCAGAGGGAAGCAGAACTTGGGCTCCGCGTTCGCGAGTCGAAACGACAAGTTTTTTCCAGCCGAGATGGGCGATCGCGGTACCGGTACTTTTAAAAATATTTATTTGCTCGCACACGGTCAATAGATTCGTCACTTCGGTGACGTAGTCGGGCTGCCAAGCCATTAAGACTCTTCGGCAAATGAGATCGTAAATTTTTTGTTCATCAGCGCTTAAGCCTTTGTGCGGTCCGCGTTTGCCTGTCGGTATGATTGCATGATGGTCCGTCACTTGAGTGTCGTCAACGAAGCGAGACGAAAGCGGCGTCGTACCCGTAAACGTATCGATGATTTCATCGTAGGGCCCGCGAATGGCCAAAACAATTTCTGGTAAAGTTTGCGCAACGCTCATCGAGAGATGTTGGCTACCCGTTCGTGGGTAGCTGATGAGCTTGTGTTTTTCGTAAAGGCTTTGTGCGAGTTCAAGGGTGCGATTTGCAGAAAATGCGTAAGTTTGATTTGCGTTTCGCTGAAGATCTGTCAAATCGTAAAGCAGTGGAGGAGGAGTGACGTTCTTTTTTGCTTCATTTAATAATATTTCGGAGCGACTTTCACGAACACGGCGTAAGATCTCTAGAGCCTCTGGAGATCTTAAAGCAAAACGTTTTTCTTTTTGCGAAATGAAAGGCTTCTTAAGTTCGTCTTTTTTACCGAGGTAGGTCGATCTATAATCTCCCAAAGGCACTTTGAACTGCACCTCTAGTGTTTCGTATTCTTCAGTGATGAAATTGCGAATTTTAAGATCTCTTTCGACAATCATGGCGAGCGTCGGCGTCTGAACTCTTCCGACGAAGAGTTGTTCTTGAGATTTAAGAGCGTAGGCACGAGAAAGATTCATTCCGACGAGCCAGTCGGCGCGGCTTCGTGCACGGGCGGCGTCGGCAAGTTTATCGAATTCGGCCGATGGTTTGAGTTTGCTTAAGCCCGCTTCGATTGCTTGTTTCGTTAGCGAAGAAATCCAAAGACGTTTCACCGGCTTTTGGCACTCGGCTAATTCGTAAATGTAGCGAAAGATAAGTTCTCCTTCGCGGCCGGCATCTGTTGCGCAGACAACGGATTCGCATTCGTTAAGTAATTTTTTGACGATTTCGAACTGATCGAGAGTTCTTGGAGATGCCATGAGCGGCCAGCGCTCCGGAAGCATCGGGAGGGCGGTGAAACTCCAGGTTTTCCATTTTGGATTAATTTGGTGCGGTTCAGGAAGAGTCACGAGATGACCAATGGCCCAAGTCACAATGTGGGTTTTGCCTTCGAAATAGCCGCGGCGTGCGCTCGATGCGCCTACCACTTTGGCGAGATCTCGCGCCACGGAAGGTTTTTCGGCCAAAATTAAAATCATGCAAAATCATGGCTTAAAAGTAAGACTTTTGTAAAGCAAAAGCTTTTGAACTTAAGAGCGCCGCAAATTTCAAGCAACTCTGCCCTATCGAAAAATCACGAACTGGAACTGAATCGAATTAAGGCAAGATGCCGGATTTTTTTCGGAGAAAAGTCGATTTTATTAGGTTGAAGCTAGAAAAAAAACTGCCGTTTCGCAAGCCAGCCGAATGATTCTAAAGAGCCGTACCGGTAGCTTTTTTCGCGGCTCCGGCAGTGGCTGTTCCGTCAGTGCTGACTATGTAGTCAACGAGACTGCAGCCATGAATTTCGGTTTTAAGTTTAGCCCAAAAATTCATCAGTCTTTGATTCACTTCCCCTAAAAAACTGAAGATTTCGGTTGCTCTCCTTTTTTTATCAGGCTCAAATCAGGTTTTCATCTTTGAAGGAGTCCTGATTTGCAAAAGCCCACAAAAATTTTTGGAATTCTTTTCTTTGCCCTCTTGCTCAATTCAAGCATGGGCTTCGCCAAAGACATGACGAATCGCTTAGGCGTTGGTTATAAAAACCAATTCGTAAATAATATTCCTAGCGTGGCTGCTCAGTACTATCCGTCGGCTGACATTGGTTTTTCGGCAGCACTTGGAGTGGATACCGAACAAAATCTTTCAAAATTTGGATTCGAAGCAAAAGTTTACCGCATTATCTTCACCGAAGAGATGATGAACTTTTACATGGGCGCAGGCGGAGGACTCCTCAGCAACCAAACCAATGCTTCAACAACAGATTCTGGCTTTGAGCTCAACGGCTTTGTCGGCGGCGAATTTTTTCTTCACGGACTCGACAGCCTCGGTTTTACTTTCGAAGCGGGCGCCGGCATTTCTTCAATGTCGAGCGGAGTTCGCTTTCGAACCTTCGGTGATTCACCGATCCGCGGCGGAATTATTTTCTACTTCTAAGTTCTTGCATCCAAAAAATCAGAGATTTCTCGGTGAAGATTTGAAGCTTTCGTTCAACCATATTGGCGTTAAGTTGAGACGAAAACTTAGCTTCAAGTTCGACGTTTGAGGTTCGGATGTAGGCGACGACTTCGCTCTCCGATACTTTTTGAATCGCTAGTAGAACCGTCTTCGCATCAAGCAAATGCTTGGGCTGAAGGCGGTCACTACTCATGAGCCATGACTTTAATTTCCTCGCCAGAGGTAGAAATCGCGTATTAAGAATTCCGCCGGTGACATCATCATAAATTTCGACGCGGTCAAAATTTGAAAGCCCAAACATCAGCATCGATAAAATATCTTCTCCATTTTTTACGATCGTGCAGTCTTTAAGAGCGGCATCAATCTGATCGATCAAAGGCTGGGCGGTTGGGCGTTCTGATTGGAGATACGAAAACTTTACTTCTACGTAGGGAAGGTGAACCCGATAGCCGATTTCAAATTTCGAAGGAACTCCCACAATTTTTTCGATACGCTCTGCGATTTGGCTTTCTCCAAAACCCATCGTGTCCCACGAGAGGGTTTGGTTGCGATCAAGATTGCGCGTGAATTCAATGATGTCGGCATCGATAAAGTCTGTCCAGATGGCGTCGATCTCTCGAGGTGGACCCGGCAAAACGTAAATGTTTTTTGTGCCGCGTTTCAGATGAAAAGCATTCGCCGTTCCCTGCGAGTTTTTAAGAATGCGAGCTCCCTTCGGGAAGTAGCATTGCTGACGCTGAATTTCGGTTACTTGATAACCACGGCCAGACAAGCGTTCATTAAGGTGTTGCCAAGAGGCTTCGTCAAATTCAAGAGGCAATTTGCACCACTCACCCACGACGTTTCGGGTGAAGTCGTCTGAAGTGGGACCAAGGCCACCGGTAAAAAACAAAAGTTCTGAATGGTGTGAACAAAACTCCATTGATTCAAGCATGAGGTTACGCTCATCGGGGACGGTGAGGTGAAGCTCTGTGAGCATACCGTGAGATTTAAGCTTTTCAGATATCCAACTGGCGTTGCGATTGATGATCTGACCGGTGGTGAGTTCTGTTCCGATTGCGAGGACAGCTGCTTTCATATTTTTACGATCTCCCAAAAATCAAAAAGATTCAAAGTTAAAATCTTGTCTGTTACGATGATATCTTATAGTTTAAGAGTTCTTAAATTTTAGATCGGAGTCTCAGTGAAAATTCTCATGACCGGCGCCACCGGGTTAATTGGTCAAAAATTAGGACTCGCCCTTGTCGGAGAAGGTCACTCATTAGCGGTCATATCTCGGAATGCTCGGAGGGCTAAGAGTGACTTGCCTTTTCCGTGTGAGGTTATTGAAGGAGATCTGACCGCCGCTTCTGTCACGCTTACTTCAAGGTATGATGTGGTAATTCATCTCTTGGGCGAATCAGTCGCACACCGCTGGACTCATGAAAGAAAAAAACTCATTTTAAATTCGAGAGTGCAGTCAATGCGACACCTGCTTGATTCTTTGGTTGAAGCCCCGCAAATGATTCTCAGTGCGAACGCGATCGGAATTTACGGAGATCGAGACGTCGAAACTTTAACCGAAGAGTCCGCGCCGGGTACAGGTTTCTTAGCAGAAATTTGCTCTCAATGGCAAAACGAACTTTTAAAAGTCCGTGAAAAATTTCGTGATACGAAATTAGCGAGTCTTCGCATTGGAGTCGTTCTTTCCCGAGATGGCGGAGCTTTGCCAGAAATGCTCTTTCCATTTCGGGTCGGTGTGGGCGGGGTCATAGGGGGAGGAAAACAAATCCTTAGTTGGATTCATCTTGTAGATTTGGTTAAAATGTTTTGTTTCGTCATCGATCAAAAATTAGAGGGCGCCTACAATGCGGTGGCTCCCAATCCTGTTTCAAATCGTGAATTTTCGATTCAGTTGGCACAAGGGCTTGGTCGCGCTCTGGGACCACCGATTCCGGCTTTTGTTTTAAAGATCATATTCGGAGAAATGGCTCAAGTCATATTGGCATCGCAAAATGTTTCTTCTTCGAAGATCACGAAGCTTGGGTTTCGATTTCAGTATGAGAAGTTAGATCAAGCCTTTAACGAACTTCTTTCGTATTATGCTTCGAGCGGCGAAGTCTTAGAGGCCGATCAATTTGTTCCTTTTAAAAAAAATGAAATTTTCGAATTTTTTTCAGAAGCAAAAAATCTCGAAGCTCTTACTCCCGAGACTCTCAGCTTTCATATCAAAAAAATGAGTACTGACCAAATTCAAGAAGGAACTTTGATTGATTACAAACTTCAAGTTCACGGTATTCCGATGGGGTGGCTCACCCTTATCTCAGAATGGAGGCCCGACTCTCACTTCGTAGACTTACAGTTGAAAGGGCCGTATAAATTGTGGCGCCACACGCATGAGTTTGTTGATTTTGCTGGAGGAACGCTCCTTCGTGACCGTGTGCAGTTCAAGCTTCCTGCAGGATATTTAGGCTGGCTTGTTGCCGGTTTTTTTGTGAAATCAGATGTGAAAAAGATTTTTGCCTTTAGGCGAAAAGTGATTTCAGAAAAGTTCGGAAGTTTGGGGTGCTCGACCTAGGTCTGGGGCTTCTTTTAATTCGTTTGAATCTTTCGTTGGGAGTGCTAGCCTTGTCCTATGAAAAATATAAAAATAGGCATTTTCTTAAGCGTCCTTTTATCAACCCAGTTTCTTTTTGCTCAAGGTTTACCGGCGCCTCAGCCGACCCCGATTCCGCAAACGATTCATTTCTATTCGAGTTATACTCAGTTTGGTTTTTGCGACGGAGCCAACTACACTTTTTGTAGCCAAGATTTAGTGCGTCAAGCCGATTGGCAATCTCTGAATCAAGATGCGAATGAGTGTTCGTTCCGAGGTGGAGTGGCTGCCGTTTATGGCAATTGTAATTCAACTTGTTTTCCTTTTTTCTTGCCGTTCAATGCCCCATTTCAATCGGTGAATTGCGTCTCGAATTGTGACCTGGATTGCCAGATTCTTTAGTGAGGCGGTCTCGCAGTTCTTTACAGACACTGTCAAAACTATAGACACTTTGGGGCTCTACAAATGAGCTCTCTGTGAACGTGTTTTGCTTCTTAAATATCCATGAAACAGAATATTTTGGTCGTGCGGGAACCCACATTTTTAGATCCAGCAAAGCTTGCAAAAGATAAATCTCAGCGTATCTTAAGCGGTCTTGAATCTTGCTTCGAAATCAGCAATGTTTTTCAGATGTCTGAAGCCTCTCAGTATTTTAAAGCCAAAAAGCCTGATCTTGTTATCTTGAGCCTTGAGAAATTCGTCAGCCAAAAAATCAAGGCTTTTCAAAAAATGCGTATTTTAATGAACGAAATTCCGATCCTGATTTTGTGTGATGAGCTAATGAGAGAAGATCGTATCGAGATCCATAAGATTTCAAATACCTTTGCTTTTCAGCTCGATGCCGAAGAAAAGGATCTCCAAAAATATCTGACACAATTTCGTTTTCAGAATCCAAAAGCCCGTAATTTTTTAAGATATAAGCGTTCTCGTGAATTGAAGCTTTACTTTAACAACCAAGAAATAAGCGCGAATTTTATTGATTACAGTCAAACCGGAGCCCAAATCGAAATCCATGGATCAAAGCTTGAGCGCAAAATGCATATTTTGGTTTCTTACGAATCTCAGAGCACAGAGCAGATCAGACAAATTGATTCGTATGTCGTTTGGACCGAGGGCAAATCGCGTGCAGGAATTCAATTCTTAGCCGTGCGATAATCTTAAAATAGTATTGGTCGAACTGGCGAATCTTACCTAGACTAATGCAGATGCGAAATCTGTATTCCCAAACTTCTTATGGCAAAATTCACGCTCTTGAGCTCGGAAATCCTGAGCATGACGTGGTTGTATTTATGCATGGCTTTCCGGGATCGCATCTGCAAGCTGCAGTTTTAAGAGAACATGCCGAAGCCTTGAAGTTTCGCGTGATCGCATTTGATCGGCCCGGCTACGCTTACTCAGAAACCTTTCAAGAACCGAGTCTCAAAAATTTCGTTCTTTCAACAGAAGAGTTTTTTGACGAGCACAAGATTAAAAATTTTCATATTGTCGGAGTCTCCGGCGGAAATCCCTCGGCGATTTCGAGTGCCGCTCATTTTGGCTCAAGAGTCAAAGGACTCGGAAGTATCTGCGGAATGGCGCCGATCGCGGTTTTTCCGTTAGCGTTTACCTCGCTTCAAAGATACGGACTCGAGTTTGCTAAGAATATTCCCCGAGGGCTCTTGATTCGGTTTTTGAATTTTGTGCTCACGAGAATTTCTCCTGATGAAATTATGAAAAGATTTTTGACGACGGTGAATCTAGCTGACCGCGAAGTTTTGCAGAGCCCCGGAATGCGAAAAGTTTTGATAGAATCGATGACTTCTTCCAGGGCGCAAGGCTCTCAGGGGATTGTATTTGATTTGAAAACCTTTTCGAGCGATTGGTCAAAGGCTCTCGATGAAATTCGTTGCCCGTATTATTTATGGCACGGAAAACAGGACAAAATTCTATCCTTCGAAATGTCGATTCTCGTGAATAGACGAGTTCCACATTCGAAATTAAAATTGTATGAAAATGAAGGACACTACTCACTTCCCATTCGATGTGGGCGTGAAATTTTAACCGAACTGATGAAGGAGCGCTAAATGCAGACAAAATTCGACTTCAATAAAAAAAATGTCATCGTAACGGGGGGCGCAGGCGGAATTGGTTTTGAAATTGCGATCCAGTTTTTGAAAAGTGGTGCAGTCGTTCACATCTGGGACTATTCTGCACAAGCGATGGAAAAAGCCCAAACGGCTTTGAAAGAATTTTCAGACCGCGTGCATTTCACCGAAGTGAATGTGGGTGACTTTTCTTCTTGTGAGAAAGCATGCGCGAAACTGAACGGTGAAGTTGACGTACTTGTCAACAATGCCGGGATCACACGAGATAAATCGTTCAAAAAAATGACGAGCGAAGAATGGGATCAAGTGATCTCTACCAATCTCACTGGCGTATTTAACGTTACGAAAACTGTTTTTGATAAATTTAGCGCGAAGTCGATGAATAAAAGAATTATTAATATTTCAAGTATCGTGGCCCTCTACGGAAATTTTGGGCAAACCAATTACGTCGCGAGTAAAGCCGGCGTCATCGGCATGACAAAGACTTGGGCTCGTGAATTTGCGAAATCAGGTTTTACGGTGAACGCAATTGCTCCCGGATTTATCGAAACTGAAATGACTCGTAAAATGCCTCCGGAGGTATCGTCTGCGATGGCCGAGAAAGTTCCTTTGAAGAGAATGGGGCAAACAATAGATATCGCTAATGCCTGTATGTTTCTTGCAAGCGAAGACTCATCGTACATCAATGGTATCGTGATGAGCGTGGATGGTGGTTTAGTAATATGAGTGGATATGATTTTGTCGTCGCGGGTATTGCCGTTTTTTTGATTATGAATTTCGCAAGCTTTTTCGCGATTCATTTGAAGCGTAACGATGTTGCAGACGTGGTATGGGGGCCAGGCTTTTTGATTTCGGGAGTCGCCCTGCTGATTTACAAATTGTGGAGCGATCCTAACTTTCAAGTTCACGCGCGGATGATCGTGGTTTTAGGTTTAGTAGGCGCTTGGGCCTTAAGGCTCTTTTTTCATATAGGGCTTCGGACTATAAAAGCGTCTCACGAAGACGCCCGGTACGCAAAAATGAGACAGGGTTGGTCAGCGAAGGAGCGTGTCAATTCATACACGCGTGTATTTTTGCTTCAAGGCGTGATTATGTATCTCGTGGCTTTACCAATTTATATTATCATTGCCTCGGACCCTCACGAGATTGGTCTTGAGTGTTATTTCGGAGTTGCCGTTTGGATTTTTGGTTTCATTATCGAATCCCTTGCCGATCACCAGCTCACTTCTTTTAAAAAAGATTTCGCCAGTAAGGGTAAAATCATGGACCGAGGTCTATGGGGATGGTCGAGACATCCAAACTATTTTGGCGAGATCATTCAGTGGTGGGGAATTTTTATTCTCACACTTCCGTTGAACTTTTCTTGGCTCGCGGTCTTGTCTCCGCTCGCGATTACATTTTTAATCCTGAAAGTTTCGGGAGTGACGATGCTCGAAAAACAAATGCAAAATCGGCCCGGATACAAAGAGTATCAGGCCCGTACGTCGCAATTTATTTTATGGCCACCTAAATCGACATAATTGTATCGTAGACGTGTCCGAGGATAGAGCGAAACTTTTGCGCTTTATTCCAATGTCCTATGACTCTGAAGTGATCCAAGTTCTCGATTGATTTTAGATCGGGTTGATAAGACGAATACACCACCACCGGAATTTGTCTTTTGAGCGGGAATTTAGGATCTCTCTTCGGATCAAGAGATACTGATTTATTTGCCTGAATGAGAGTTTGTAGTCCGCTTATTTCGGGCATGATCCAATCAATGACGATAAGATCATAATTATGCATAACCATCTCGATGATTGCTTCGTATCCATCACAGACAACCTTTGTTTTAAATCCCCATCGGCCGAGCGAAAATCTCAAAAGACTAACTGACTCAGGATGGTCATCAATGATTAGAACCTTCTTCTTAAGACCGAGGGCAAGAGGTGGACGGTGACTCTGATCCAGTTCCTTTGAATTAAAGAGCTCTGATGTCATCTTCTGCCTGCTTTTCAAGTTTTGGTTTCTGATGTTTTTGCGAAACAAATTTTCGATCATGAAGATCTGATACAAGTCTCGCAATTTTTCGTTTCGCAACTTGCAGGCTCATTTCGGGAGTTTCGGCGAGCGCTCGACAAAAAATAGAATTGCGCCATACAGAAACTTCAATTTTAGTTTCAAAAGCCCGAGCTGCTTTTTTGACTAAGGTCGCATGCACGTGGGCATTCTCTGGAAGGTTGAGACTGTCGGCGAAGTCTTCGTTGATATTTCTAAGTTGCGCTTGAATACTTTTCGAGCCAATAAATTTATGAGATGCGGACTGTTGAGATGTTTTAGATTTCACTGGTGCCTCCGTGTTTAGCTCTTATAGAGAGCAAAATAGAGACCAAATTTTTAGCTGCTAGTTTCATTTTTGAGCGACAAATAGGAGTCAAGATGACGTGGCTCTGGGGTATTAACTCTAAGAACAGGCTGTTAGCTTCTTCTCTTTTCCCAGCCGGCGTTCATGGATCTGTCTTTTTAGGCTTCGAGTTTCTTTGCCTGGACCTTTATCAAGTATTGAACGCACATAGGACGCCTAAACTAACTGATGTTTTGTGGATTTTCGAAGCCTTAGGTATTTTTAAAATAAAAATGAGAAATAGACTTGAAGTACGTAAAATGTACGGATAGAATGAAGTACGGCAAATGTACGAAACAGGAGGCTGTATGCAAGGCTTAACTTCACAGGGCTTAACTTTACAGAGTTTAACATCGAACCAAAAAAAGATTTTAGATTTCATCGGAAAGCACATTGAAAAAACGGGAACGACTCCGACCTACGAAGTGATCGCGAAAACTTTCGGGTACTCGGGTAAATCGAGTGTGCAGCATTACATTGAAGTCTTAATCGAGAAAGGTTATCTCACGAAAGAAAAATATCTTTCGCAAGCTCTGACTATGCATCCCGAATCGAATTTGATTCCGCTGCTTGGTAAAGTTGCAGCCGGTAAACCCATCGAGAGTCGAAAATTCAACGAGCGGATCGAAGTGCCGAAAGTAATGCTCAAAGGTCCGGGAGCTTTTTTTGCTCTGCAAGTTTCTGGAGAATCGATGATTGGTGAAGGCATTCTCGACGGAGATTTCGTCATCATCAAAAAGCAAGAGACTGCGAACAACGGTGAAATCATCGTGGCCGAAGTCGATGACGAAGCGACAATCAAAAGATTTTATAAGAAGCGAAGTCATATTGAGTTGCATTCGGCGAATCCGAATTTCAAACCCATTCTCATTGCCGAAAATATTGCTTTTCGCATCGCCGGAATTTTTTGTGGTTTGATTCGTTATTAGTGTGCTCGTACCTTGAGAGGCACAAGGGGTCTGTTTCAAGTGGTCTACCTCCTTTGAAGCAGGCTCCCATTTTTTTAAATAGAAATTCTTAAAATGTCGAAGAAGCTTTTAGCCTGATCAAATTTCTTCTTCACTTGAATTTTTCTTCAAACTAAATTATGAATCGCGCCGTATATCGAATACAGATAGAGCGCGTTACAATAACTTGCACTTCGACCAAGCCGACACCGACACTTGCGAGTCTCACCTTCTTTTCAATTATTTTTTCTGAATACTAAAAGCAACCTTCTTTAGTCCACCTGTTTTGATTGCATCGACGAGATCAGTGATCATTTGTAGCGTGACATCTTTATCTGCCACTAACAATGCAGACGTTTCAGGGTTAGCTGCCGCTTGGCGTTTTGATTCATCAATGAGACCATCCATCGTGACTGCTTTGTTATTCACGAATAGTTCTCCGCTTTTGCCAAGCACAACCCGCATCGATGCTTTGTCTTTATCTGCTTTAGACGAAGACGCCTTTGGCAAATTAATATCGACCTTTGGTTTCATTACAAGAGGTGCCGCTACCATGAATATAATCAAGACCACTAAAATAATATCCACGAGTGGAATGACATTGATCTCAACAATCGAGCTGCCGTCGTTACTTTGTGCTGAGCCTGCCATAAATTACGCCTTTCTGCTTTTGGTGTAGACGAGACATAGGTCGCGGGCCGCATCGATGTTCGCTAAGATGAAACCCACCTTTTTCTGAAAAAAGTTAAACGCTACGACCGCCGGAATCGCAACCGCTAAACCAATCGCGGTCGATACCAGCGCGTGACCGATACCTGCCATGACCGCTTCGTTACCTGAGGCCGGAGCCGTGGCGAGATCGTTAAACGCTTTCATGATACCCATAACCGTACCGAGCAAACCAACGTAAGGAGCGTTAGAAGCGATGGTCCCAAGAATGTTAAGATTTTTTTCGAGAGCCGGTTTTTCGACTCCTTTAAAAGAATTAAAAAGCTCATCAAGGCCGTTTGCTCCATGCGCTTGAACGTAGTCGAGACCGTAGCCAAGAGCTTTGCCTTCAAGAGAAGTCGAGTTCGTAGATAAATTTTTAATCTCGTCGAGATTTTGATTTTTCAAAACGCCTTTAAATCCTGCGGCCATGTCTTTACTTGATGAACTTAATTTTTTCAAAGCGAAATATCTTTCAATCATGATCGATACGCTCACGATACTTAAGAAACCCATGAGGTAGAGAATTCCGGATGCTGACATATCTGCGATCTTAAATAAAGTTTCCATTTGTGTATTTTCTCCTGTTTGTTCAAGTTAAAAAGTCTGGTATCAAAACGCGCCTGTGAAATGCACTCATCCTGCATCTTGCAATTTAAATTCCACCTTCACTTGGTGATCTGCTTTACGAAATGGTTTGCCAGTTGGGTCCATGAAAGGTCTGTACTTCCATTGTTCAACCGCACGTTTAGCTTCACTTCCGAAGAGATTTCTTTGCTCTCCGTCAACGACTCGAACGTTTTCAACTTCGCCCTTTTCATTGATATCAACCTTCATCATCACCCATCCTTCGGTGCCAGAAATGAGAGCCGCTTTTGGGTACTTCGGTTTAATCTTATAGTAAGGAGTAGAAGCAGCCGTACCTGAACCTTCTGATGCGTTGACGGCAATCGGTGCTGCGGTTTGAGTTTGTGTGCCTGCAATATCAGACTTTTCATCTTGCAATTCTTTTGGAGAATCGTCGGCAATGGGTTTTGTATCAACCGGTGTCTCTGGCTCCACGACGTGGGCAACGTGACGAACTTCTTGAACCGGATCAGGTGGGCGATCAAAAGTTTCGTACGTCATATCGATGATGCTATCCACTGGCGGAGCTGCGGGCTTCGACTGCAGATTCATCTTGAGAAGCATGATCACGCTGAACACGATTGCCCCGTGAACCATGACTGAGTAGACAAAAGATCCGCTGCCGCTTTCTGGTGAAATAAAACTTTGTGCTTTCATCAAAACCCCTTGTTTAGAAACTCACTTTGTATCCGGCAACGAGTTGTCTGCCGATTTGGTCATAGATGCTGGTGTTTAACTGAGAATTCGGACTTGAATCATCAAGTGGTGGAGTCGTTCCCAACAAATTTTTAATTCCGAGACTAAATGTTCCTGCCTTAAGCGCTTTGTATGAATAAACCGCGTCGAATTCGGTATAAGTGGGCAGATCTCCGTCGCCGACGACACTCTTCCCTTGGCTGGCCGTCGTGAGGCCCGCGAGAGATACCTCTTGTTGATTGTCGATCGTGTAAGCCACCGCGCTTGTGTTTCTCCAAGCGGGGCGACCATTTTCACCTAGCTTATTTCTTTCGCCCGCTCCCGGAAATCCTTCTTCGCGAAAGTAAAACATTTGTGAATGGTCGGTCGAAATTTTAAAGCGATGAATCTTGTATCCAACGTTTAAGTCTATCCCTGATTCTTCTTGGGTCGAAAGATTCTGGAGCGGAGCCTGAATACTCTGGATGAGGCCAGCAGAATTGCGGGTCACGATCACTCCGTAGTTCGCAAGGTTCGCACCTTTACTTGCCGCAATCATCGCGTCATTGTAATCGATTCCGACAACGTTCTTAAGTAAGTTCAAAAACCAATCGGTGCTGATATTAAAGTTAGAACTTGGCTCCCAAACCACACCGGCATTGTAAGACAGAGACGTTTCTTGTTTGAGACCAGAATTACCGCCGCTCGTGACTAAGTACTGTTGGGGACTACAAGCCGCAAGGGATCCGCCCGAAGCTTTTGCCGCTTTACACGCAACCGCATCGATAAAAGTAGGGTAGCCGTTTGATGTCGAAGCGTACAAGTCTTGAAGGCGCGGAGCTTTAAATCCTGTGCCGACTGAACCGCGAAAGAGAACTGTCGGAGTGACGTGCAATAGAAAAGCCGCTTTTGGATTCACGGTATCGCCGAAATCACTGTAGTGATCGTAACGACCTGCAAGTTGAAGTTCGAGAGACTTAAAAATCGGAATCGAAAATTCGGCGTACATCGATCTTGTATCCCGTTGACCGCCGCCGGTGCTTCCTGCATTTCCGAAAACGTTTCCGGCAACGCTCTGATCATCAAATGCATCTGAGAATCTTTCAAAAAACATCGTTGAGCCAACCGCGAGGCCAAGCGCACCGGCGTCCCATTTAGCGAGTTCTCCAGAGGCTTTCATTTCAAGACCACTTAACTGTGAAGTCTGGTGCTCGAGAGGTGAGTAGCGAGCGCTATCGATTGAAGCTTGGGTGCCTGCAGGAGCGTAGGGATTAAATTTACCGGTCGCGATTAAGTTTTGGAGTGTGCTCGTGAGAGCGTAACCATTGACCCCATTGTCTTTCGTGTCGACCATATTGTGCGTGCCGGTCACATCTAACTGCCAAGTGCTTGAGAGCTCAATTTGAGTTCCCAAGAGTAAGTTATATGCGTAAGTGCCGACATCGCTATCACGATTTCCGAGGGTGAGAGTGCGGTAGCTGACATCAAGATCTTGTCCGGGAGTGGTTCCAGGTAAAGGAGTGCCGCCAGGCCCGAGGGTTGAAGCCACACCTGCCGGAACGGTGAAATCACCCGGTGCCGGAGCGTAAGACCAATCAACTTTACGAACGGTACCGCCCACGCGAGCCGTGACTTTTACTTTCGAACTCAATTCAAAATTTGTTTCAGAAAGGAGGCTGTATTGTTTGAGCGCCGGCAACTCAGTTGAGTAGTTTGAAGTATTGAAACTACAGTAATCTCCGCCAGCGTCGTGAATAATTTGTGACGGAGGACAATTTGGATCCGCATGTGAAGGACCATTCGCTCCCGAACCATCGATGCTGCTATAACTTCCCGGGCTACCAATCTTGCTGATGTTATGATCCGACCATGGTCTGTCTTTTGAGTAAACAACTTTGTTATCGCGGTAAGAGAGAACGTTCACGGTGTTGAACTTTTCTCCGCCGAAGCCGTTCACGATATTCATTTCGGTCTTCGCTCCGCCTTTCAGTTCGGGAAGAGTCTGCGTGATGCTGAATTCGTTTCCTTTGAAGTCTTTACGGGTGATGATGTTGACCACTCCGCCGAGAGCGTCTGATCCGTAAATAGCAGAAGCGCCGTCTTTTAAGATTTCGATTCGCTCAACCGCCGCCATCGGAATCAAGTTCAAATCGACAGAGCCGGTCACGGCATCGGTTGGGAGGCGCTGACCATTCATTAAGACAAGCGTGTTGGATGAGCCGAGACCACGCAAGTCGACGTCGGCGACTCCTGCAGCGTTTGATCCTGATGCTTCTCTTGCTGATCCAAACGAATTGACCGAAAGATCTCGCACGACATCGGCAACCGAGTTGTAACCTGTTTTATCCATTTCTTTACGGGTAATTGTCACGACGGGTGAAACACCTTCGGTGTCTATTCTTTTGATATGTGAGCCGGTGACTTCGATTCTTTCAACATCTTTCTGTGGAGTTGGAGCGATCTCGCTCGAAGGAGCAATCTCGGTTGGTGCGGCAGTAAGTGCTGGTGGATTTTCCTCGGCGAAAAGTTTCGCCGAACTCAAGACAAATAGAAGCAGAACAGATACTTTGATCCGTGACATCCCAAATTCCCCCTTGTTTCACTTCTGGTGCAAGTGTGCGCACAATAAAATGCGACAAGCATGGAAAGAGCAAAGCGGGTGCCAAAAAATGTCAGCTATTTTAAATTTTTTGATGTGTTACAAATCATTTTCGATGTTGGATCAGGTGCGAGAAGTGTCACTTTGACTACGTTTCTTTTTTTACCAAAGATTTTTTTATGTTGTGTATGGGAAACTGTAACGGCAAGATATCGTTAAATCTACCTTTGGAGACAAAATGAAATTCTGCTCGAGACTTCTTTTTCTCGCTTTGCTCTCAGGCTGTGCAACACCAAAAGCAGTTGATTCTAAACAAGAGACTCCTGCGCAGAAATCAGCACTCATCATGCTGACCGACGAGTATGTTCAAGAAACACTCAAACTAGACCCCTTCAATGCTCCAAACTATGGAGATGAAAAGTTCTACGGCGAATTTGGTGATCCTTTGTCTGAAGAGACGATCAAAAAGAGCAAAGAGATGATCGCGACTTACTTAAAGCGTCTTCATTCTATCAGCCAAAAAGGTTTTAATGAGTACGATAAAGACACCTACAAGATTTTTGAAAATGACTTGAAGACGTCACTGCAAAGTTTCAAATTTCCGATTGAGCAGATGCCTTTTGATCAGATGGGAAGCCGGTATCGTGATTTCGTCAAACAAGGCAACGGCGAACGCTATCCATTTAAGACGGTCAAAAATTACGAAGATTTTTTAAAACGGGCGCAAGGATTTAAGACTTGGGTCGAGTCGGCAAAAATGCAAATGCGAAAGGGGATGAAATCAGGAGTGACCCTTAATCGCGAAATCGCTACGACCGTCATCAAACAAATCGAAGATTATATTGTCACGGACGTAACGAAAAGTGATTTCTATAAACCCATCACCGATTTTCCGAAAGACTTTTCGGATACAGACAAATCGAGGCTCAAGGCTTTATACGTCACAGAAATTAGGACTGACATTATTCCGCAGTATGCTTCGCTCAGAGATTTTATGAAGAGTGAATACTTACCAAAAACCAGAACGACTTTTGGCTTGACCGGCTTACCAAATCAAAAAGCCTGGTACCAGTTTAAGATTAAAGAGCAGACTGACGTCGATTGGTCTCCGGCGCGTATTCACAAAATGGGCCTCGAAGAAGTCTCCCGCATTCGCAAAGGGCTTGAAGAGGCAAAGAAAGAGCTTGGATTCAAAGGAACCTACCTCGAATTCATCAGGTACCTCACGACCGAAAAATTTAATTTCAAAACGAAAGACGAAGCCAAAGAAGCTTTCGTCAAAGTAAAGGAGCGTGTTCAAAAAGAAATTCCTAAGTATTTTTCGAAAATTCCGAAGCTCGATTACGAAATTATTGAAATTCCTGCGAATGAAGCGAGTCAGCAAGCGGCGGCTTACTATCGTCCGCATGATGAAGCGAGCGGACCAGCAGTGTTTATCAATATTAATAATTTAAAATCGATCACCACATGGGAAGCGACCAATCTTTCATTGCACGAAGCGATTCCGGGTCATCATTTTCAGCTTGAGATTCAATATGAACTCAAAGATCTCATTTCTTCTTACCGGGTAAACGCGAGCGGCTCGACGTCTTTCGTCGAAGGATGGGCGCTTTACTGTGAAAGTCTTGGCTACGAATTCGGTTTTTTCAAAGACACTCTCAACCGCATCGGAAATCTTGACGACGATATGTTGCGATCGGTTCGGCTCGTCGTCGATACTGGAATTCACAGTATGGGCTGGTCACGTGCAAAAGCGGTCAAGTATATGCAAGATAATCTTGCCGATGACATCAGCGACATCGAAGCGGAAGTTTATCGTTACTCGAGCTGGCCTGGCCAAGCGCTCGCATATAAAATTGGTCAGCGTAAGATTCTAGAGCTTAGAACCTTTGCTAACGAAAAACTAGGGTCGAAATTCGATATTAAAGAATTTCACAATGTCGTTATCGGCAGCGGTACTTTGCCGCTTTGGCTACTCGACTCGAAAGTACGTGAATGGGTGAAAAAGAAAAGCCTCTTGGGAATTCCGCGCTTTCAGTAGGTGCCCGGTCCTTCATGGCTTAACTTTTCAGCAGACCTTCGATTTTAGCGGAAGGAAGATTATTCCAGTCTTCTGAAAGCCAGCGAATCATCGTTTGTGGGCTATGTCTTTTTAATTCGGATTTAAGAAGTCCTTGAAATCTTGGCTCTGCCGCAAAGATGATTTCAGAATATGAAATTATTTCTTTCGGTAAGTTCTTCGCGAGAAATTTAGTGAAAGCAACTTCGACATCGTTTTTAGGATCTTTGCCAGCGGCAACGCTGTGGGTAGCTTTTAATCCTGAGCCGCCAGCAGGTTTCGCCCCAGGTTTGTCGGTCATGAATTCGCGATTTTTACTCGCTCCATCTGGATTTTCAAATTTTTTGATGAATTCAAGTTTGCCGTTATCGATCGAGAAAATTTTAGCTTCTTCGCGGTTTGCAGTGATTAAACATTTTGTGCTCATATTAAAACCTCTTTCGTTAAGAGAACTTTAACATAATATGCTTGTGTACCACTGTAACGACAAGCCCCGTTGGAACGAAAAAAGCCGAGGCTTCTCGCCTCGGCTCTATAAGAATTTTCATAAAATGAAAATTCTTATAAAAGAACTTTTTATTTCTACAGCAGAATATTACTTCTGTTGGCCCATTTTTTTAGTGGCCATGTCGTTCATCGCATCGTTTACTTTTTCAACGGTTGCGTTGAGCATGTCTTGAAGTTTTTCAACTCCAACATTTACAACTTTTCCTGGGCGGCAATCGCCCGGAACAGCGCTCAGTACTTTTACGAGAACGTTTTCTGTGTCTTTCGTAACTACGAAGCCAGGATTTACTTCAACAACGTCACCTTCATCAAGGTTACATTGGTTGTCGCTTCCGTCGACTCCAACGGTAAGAGTATCGTGGATTTGAAATCCGTGAACGCCTTTATCCGAAGTCAAGAAATCAACTACATCGATTTGTCCTGTTTTCTGAGCAATCGCGGTTGATACGTGATTTACAGTTGTTTTCTGAGCATCAATTGCTTCTTGGCTCATTGGTTCGTTTTTATTTTGAGTGCAAGATGCATTACGAGCTTTTTCGTCTTGCGCAGCATGGAGTTCATCTTGAGCCTGTGCTCTTAAAACTTCGGCTTGTTCTTCGTCTTGAGCGGCAGCGTCTGCGATTGCTTGTTGTTGATCAAGAGCATCTTGTCTTTCGATTGCTTCAGCATCAAGACGTGCTTGACGACGATCTTCGAGAGATTCAGCGATCAAAGTACCGAGTAAGTAATCAACCGGATTTACGATCGAAACGACTGGAGTGTAGTAGTAACCGTAATCAGCTCTCCAAGTATAAACCGGAGTGAAAGGATAGTAACCATATCCTACGTAGTTACAACCGCCCCACCAGCAAACTTCTGCTGGGTAGCGATTCCAGACTGACCAGCCGTATCCCCAAGGGTTTACGTAGTAACCCGCATTTACGAGGTAACCGAATCCGCCGTAAAATCCACCAACGAAAGCAGAGTAGTAAGGAGACGAGTAGATACCAGGATTGTAGTAAGAACTGTATCCACCATAGCGATTGTAACCGTAATTATAGTTACGAACGATGTTGATGTTGTTGATTGTCACGTTACGAGTGTAACCACCATTGCGCGGGATCTGTTGGTATTGCTCACGACCTTGGCGAACATTTACGATGTTCGTGTTATGGTCAATAGTGATTTGTCTACCAGGAGCACGAACCGTTGTTTGATTTTTAGCAGCGTTGAAAGTTGAAGTTTCATGCGCGCCAGCGTTGCGAACAATTTTGTCACCGTTTTGGAAAGTGCGAACTGATTTTGCACCTTGAGCAACAGTGGTTGAACCATCTTTGTTGCTGTAAACAGTTTTGTGATCTTTTGCATCGTATTGAGAAATCACTTTTCCGTCAGCGGCTTTACGAATTGAACTTCCGTCTGAGTAGTGTGAAGTCACTGATTTATCTGCGTTGACTTTCGGAGCATCTTTGAGTTGGCCCGTTGGAGCTTTAGGCGCTTCGATTTTTGCCGTACGTGCACGGTCAGCACTTGCACTCACGCCTGGTGTCGGGCGAGTCTTTTGCGCAGTAGAACGATCTACTGGCCGGCCGTTTTCAGGTTGGTTAGGACGATTCGCAGTCGGAGTTCCTGATTTTGTAGGTTCTGGTTTTTGAGAAGGACCACGCTCTTGAGTCGGCGCTGTACGATTCGGCTGAGTCGCTACTGGCTTTGTTGGCTCACTGCGGTTTGGCTGAGCGGGCGCCGTGCGAGTGGGCTGAGTAGGTCTCTGACGAGTTTGCGGAGTTGGCTGAGTAGGTCTCTGAACCGGAGCTTGCCTTTGTACCGGAGCTTGCCTTTGAGGCGGAGCTTGTCTTTGAGGCGGAGCTTGTCTTTGAGGCGGAGCAGAATCGCCTCTTCCTCCACCCTTACTACCGCTATTACGAGACGCAGCATCTGACATGACATCAGCTGGTACAGCAGTTTCGTTTGCCAACTGCGCGAACGCGACGGGCGCTGCGAGTGACATCGTTAAGAAAAGACTCAGCACGAATTTATGCATAATTGCCCCTTGCATGGAATGTGAAAATCAAAAAAAGTTTTGATTTTAAAAAAAAATAAAACAACAGATAAGTCGGTTTACAAAACCTATGCCATCTATTTTTCGTAAGGCAATCCATTACGAGTGAATCTCGAGATAGTCCATTAAATTGTGGAAGTATGGGTCGGCATGGCACTAAACGATGTTCCAAACGATAATGGGATCATGGAGCCGATGTAATGATATTGATATATCAATATATTTTTATTTACAATTGCATGAATTAATTTCAATTGGAGTCAGGCCAGATTGGCACCGAATTTGGTCTTTAAGTAAAAGATTCATGGAGCTTGAGAGAATATTTACAAGTAAAAAAACCGAGGCTCTCGCGAAGCCTCGGTTTCAAAGATCAAGAATAGAGAGAAAAACTATTTCGGTTGACCCATTTTCTTCGTCGCCAGATCAGTCATTGCAACATAAACTGGCCCACTATAGTGTTAATTTTTAAGTTTCGGGTTTTCTTGTCCGGCGGCTGCTTTGCGTAAATTAAGATTTTTTAGGCTGTTATGA
>JAYTQQ010000047.1:0-30832 GCA_043746635.1 Bdellovibrionales bacterium
CGATTCGGTTTTAGATCTCGTTCTCAGTGATCTCTTGATGAAAAATTTTCCCCAAGACCAAGAGGGAGCACTTTCTAAAAAACGCGCGAGCCTCGTAAATGAAGTAGCCCTTGCTCAAGTTGCGAAAGAGTTTAAGCTCGATGAATTTTTACGTCTTGGCAAGGGTGAAAGATTATCAGATGGCCTAAAGAAGCCACGTATTTTGGCTTGTAGTTTAGAAGCCGTACTCGGGGCCATTTACGTCGATGGTGGTTATGATAAATCTTTTTCTGTGATTGAGCAGATCTTTGTTCCCAAATTTTCTAAAATTGCATCACTGCCAGACTTTGCTTCAGATTTTAAAACGAGACTTCAGGAACGCACCCAAGAACTTTATAAATCTGTTCCGAAATATGTAACTGACAGTCAGCATGGCCCGGATCATGACAAATATTTTGAAGTGACGGTTCATTTAGGTGACGAAATTATTGCCAGAGGCAGCGGTAAAAATAAAAAATCAGCTGAGCAAAACGCTGCTCAAAATGCTCTTCTCGTTATCGAGAGAAAAATATCAGGAGATAAAAATGAGTGAAATTCGCGCCGGATTTATTGCCATCGTCGGAGAACCTAATGCTGGCAAAAGCACGCTTCTTAATTTACTTCTCGAAAGTAAAGTCGCGATCGTCACCCCGAAGCCGCAAACGACTCGTCAACGCATTACCGGCATTTTAAATACTCCTACGGCACAACTTGTTTTCGTTGATAGTCCTGGAGTTTTAACGAGCGATACGGGAGTCAACGCATTCTTAAAAGAAGAGTACCAGGATGTCATTCGCAATGCTGATGCCCTCATCGTATTGTTAGGTGCTGAACAAAAGCTTGAAAAGTTAGAAGAACTATTAAAAATAGGCCAAGCTTCCCAAAAGCCTTGGCAGGCTTTCGTGAGCAAATACGATCTCAATAAGCATGATCCGATCTCTTGGATGAAACTCCTTCAGAATTACAAGCAAGAGTTCATCACGATTTCTTCGCGCATGAACGGTCCAGAGACGAGACGAACGGTTCTCGATACTATGACGCCGCTGTTGCCGCTTTGCCCAAGCAGACTCTATCCTGAAGAGCTTTACACTACCCAGTCGGTTCGTGAGATGTGCGCCGAAATTATTCGCGAGAAGTGTTTTGAGAACTTGCATCAAGAAATTCCTTACGGTTTGGCTATTAAAATTGAGAAATACGACGAAGAAAAAACGCATAGCATCGCCGCTAATATCGTTGTCGAGAGAGATTCACACAAAGGGATCGTGATCGGCAAAGGCGGATCGATGCTTAAAAAAATCGGCACTGAAAGCCGTCTTGAAATTCAAACTTTAGTCGGCGCAAAAGTATTTCTAGAACTCCACGTGAGCGTAAAAGAAAATTGGACTTATAATAAACAGTTAATGCGAGAGTTGGGTTATGTCATCAAAGAATAAACATTCAGAACTAACATCTGAATATACAGGGTCTCACCGTAAGCAGACACGCGTTGCAATTATCGGTCGGCCTAATGTTGGCAAGTCGACTTTGTTTAATTTCTTAACCGAAACTAGAAAAGCTGTAGTCAAAGATCAACCGGGCGTCACTCGCGATATTCTCATTCAGCCGGCAGAGATCTGGGGCAACGAATACGAAGTAATCGATACTGGTGGGCTTACCGAAGCCAGCGATCTCATTTCTGTTCTCGTTCGCGAACAAGTCGTCGAGTTTTTAAAAAGTATAGACTTACTGATTTGCGTAATGGACGGACGTGTGGGTCTCATTCCGGAAGATCGTGACATCGTTCGCATCGCGATTGAAACGGCGAAGCCATTTTTGATCGTCGTTAACAAAATCGATAGCGTCCAAAACCTCGAAACTGGCAAAGCAGAGTTTTACGAATTTGGTAAAGACGTCGTTGCGGCTGGCTTTGAAGCACGTCACGGCATGAGTGAAATTCTTGAGTGGATATCCTCTCATATTAAAAAATATACCGCCCTTGAGCGAGATGCCTTCACCATCGCTATTGTGGGCAAACCAAATGTTGGCAAAAGTTCTCTCGTCAATTGTCTCGTTGGTGAAAAGCGTGTCTTGGTTTCTCAAATGGCCGGCACGACCGTTGATACGGTCGACGTTGAGCTTGATTACGAAGGCAAACGTTATGTCCTGCTTGATACCGCAGGTTTGAGACGTGCCGCAAATCGCGTCGACGATATCGAAATTATTTCTGCTTTTAAAAGTAGAGATGCCATTTCTCGTGCGGATCTCGTTTTGCTTGTCGTCGACGGCGTTGAAGGTCCTTCGAATCAAGATACAAAAATCTTAGAGCAGATTATCGATGAACACAAGACGGTTCTACTCGTCGCTAACAAAACTGATTTGGGTGAAGAGAAAATGCCTGACTTTAGAGCTTGGTTTCAAACTCAAAGCGAAAAAGTGTTTCATTACTATACCGATATTCCAACGGTATTCGTGAGCGCTCTTTACGGCCAAGGTATCGGCGACATGTTTGAAGCGATCGAAGACCTCAAAGTTAAAATGAATTTCAGGATCAGTACATCGAAACTCAACGACTTTTTTATGTCGGCAATTCGTGGCGCACCATCACCAGTATTTGGTACCGAGAATGTGAAGTTTTATTACCTCACGCAGACTCATCAAGTTCCACCTTCGTTTATTGCTTTTGCGAACCATCCAGAGGGGGTGAGTCCGCAGTACCGAAGGTATTTGTCGAAGAAAATTAAAGAAGAGTACCGCCTTCAAGGTTTACCAATTCGAATCTTCGTGATGAAGAGTCGTAAGCGATGAGCGACAAAAGGGCCAGAAGCCTGTGGGGCACGCGATTTGGATTCTACCTCGCCGCGATCGGCTCTGCCTTTGGTCTCGGAAATTTATGGCGTTTTCCTTATGTGGTGGTTGCCAACGGGGGCGGCGCATTTGTCCTTCTCTATACTTTGCTCGCATTACTGATTGGTATGGCCATGCTTGTCTGTGAGCTCATGCTTGGTAAAATCTCTCGCAGAAGTTCACTCGCAGCCGTGCAAGAAGTTTTGACCAATCCTAAGCTCACATCAAGGCCACTCAAAAGAAGTTCTCTCCAGTTCAAGGCTCTCAGTTGGGTTGCGCGAGTGTCGCTCCTCGCGGCCGTTTTAGTTCTCTCTTACTACGCCGTTATCAGCGGTTGGGTTTTGCACTTTTTGATGCAAATGTGCTTTAGCGAGATGCGAGGGCCAACTTTTAGTCCTGAAGCTGCTTTGAATATTCTAAAAGAGAATGGCATGCTGCAGATTCTTCTCACTTCCGCGCATCTCATGATCACGATCGTCGTCGTGGTGAAAGGCGTTCAGCAGGGAATTGAAAAATGGGTCGGTAATCTCATGCCGCTTTTCGTGATTTTGCTGGTATTCTTAATGATCCAATCTCTGTCACTTCCGTCTGCGACGAGTGCCATGAGGTATTTATTTTATCCTGATTTTTCGAAACTGACTGCGAGTTCTTTAATTCACGCCATCGGCCACGTTTGTTTTACGCTTTCGATTGGCTTCGGAACCATGATCACTTTTGGAAGTTACCTGACTAACGAAACGCAAATTCCGGTGGCGGGTTTTCGCGTGAGTCTTCTCGATACTTTGATTTCGCTCTTCGCGGGTCTTCTGATTTTTCCGATTTTGATTGGCTCAAACCTTGATGTCGCAGGACCTGAAGTTCTATTTCAGACATTGCCGAAACTTTTTGTGGGTCTTCGCGGTGGTCTGCCATTCGGGATTCTATTTTTTCTCTGTCTTTACCTTGCGGCTATCGCGGCGAGCATTGGTCTGCTTGAAAGTGTCGTCGCAAATTTACTCGACAAAAGAATTTTTAAATCAAGGATCAGGGCAACCTGGACGGCGGGTGGTTTCGCTCTCGGTGTCGCCATCGTGCCGGCACTTTCGAGTTCATTTTTAAGCGGAATTCAGTATCGTGGTCACGGTGTCTTGCAAATTCTCGATGAGATTTTAATCAATATTATTCTGCCTTTGATCGCTCTCGGGCTCTGTTATATCTTTTCGCACTACCTCAAAGACGAAGTGAAAAAATCAGAATTCATTAATGATGAATCCCCGACAACTTTAAAACTATTCAGTCACTGGATTTTTATTATCAAATGGGTCGTTCCGACAACGATCATCACGGCTCTTTTGCTCGCAGCGATCTGGGGCTAAAATAACGAACTACATTTATTTCGGCGTGATTTCGGCTTTTCTTGGTCAACGACCTGGTTGATCGAAATTTCCCAGAGTTGAAATCTCAGAAAACTTAATTTCATCTGGTCTGCTTGCTTGACGAGTTCGACAAGTTTCAAATCAGAAGTTGAATTCAGCAAACTCTCTGGAGCAAAAATAAAATCGGTTAAGACTTGAAGATCTGAGCCATAATGATCTTGCATGTAGGCGAGTGGCCTGAAGGCTAAGTACTGTGCCATTGATTTGGCTTGGGAGATAATGAGTCGCGATTGTTCAGTCATCGATGGAGCCAATGCTTTGATTAAGTTTTTAAATTCATACGGACTCATATATTGAGCGAGCTTCCAGCAATTGCTAATGTCGAGAACGGTGATCGGCAAATTTTGTCGTATGAGTTCGCGGTTTAAAAGATTTAAAAAGCTCGTGTCTGAGAAATTTGCGGTTTCAACTTGGATGCGACCCGTTTTTGCCATCAGCGAGATTTTTTTATAGGCATCTTTATTGAACATATATTGCGTTTCCGCAAAGGGAAATGCCATTACGTATTCGTTCGTGCGCTTTTTTGGATTGAAACGCGAGAAACCATATTCTCTTTCTTTGAAATTGTAGAAGCGATTCCAATTTGAGATGTCATGCTGGTTACGAGACTTTGTTGTGGAGTTCTGAATCCACCAAGAAAGTTTCGCCTCTTCAAAGAGCTCAGAGTCTTTGTCACCATGAGATTCTAAAATGTTTCTAACCTGAATCCATCCCGCAGGGGTCGGATTTAAACGAAACTCGCGAAAGAATTTCTGGCTTGGAGAAGCCTTAAGAAGCGCAATATTTATTTTATTAAATAAGATCACCATTGGATCAGCGTCGACGATTAAGAGATGCGAAATTTCTGGAGTCGAAGAAGCTACCGTAAACGCACGCTCGGTCCCCACCGTGATGTAGACTCCTTCGGGGGCTCCTTGAATGAGTGGGACCGCGAACTGGGGGCCATATTCATTGGGTGAGAAAAAGCTTTGCTTCCAAGGTGTCGTATTATTTGACAGTGACCATCTCGAAAGGTTCAAGAAATCAGCTTTCGCATGGAACGAAAAAGCGAAGAGGCAAAGAATGGTGAGGAGAAAAGTGCGCATGCTTGTTCTCATCGCAATAAAGATGCCATTTTCTAGTCTGAAGTATTTGAAATGGCTGAGTTTTCTTTGGGTTTTTACCTCAATTGTGTCACACTGATGGTCGAAGAAAGTCACCCGGAGGAAATTATGTTGAGACTCTCATTGTTGAGAAGTTTGGTCATTTTACTTTTGTCGTCGACAAGTTATGCGGCAGTCGAGAAAAATCCAAACGATACGATCATCGCGCAAATTGCGAAAACATACAATTCGGCGAAGACGATCGGTGACCTCGAAAATCTCATCGAACCCGCACTCAAAAAAGCAGAATTTGTATCGATCCTTGCTCGTATTCAAAAAGAACATGTCTCAATGCTCACACAAATTTCTCAGGCGACCGCTCGTGCGAATCAACTCTACATCGGCCCGAGTACCCTCATTCTCGGCAAAAAGGGTTTTACTCTCAACGGAGTGAAGCTACGTAAGCGCTCAATGGATCGATTATTCAGCGACTGTATCGCTGATCCACACATGACATTGTTCGATTGGTTCATCAATACAGCTGAAGCCGCCGGATCGAAGCTCGAGAAAATCCCTGGCGCGCTCGCAGCGATCATCGCGGTCAAGGGAATCTACAAACAGTAGGATGTATTAGTTTATCCACTCAGTGCTTGTGACGGTCTATACACCGTTATTTTTTGTATGGAGAGGTGAGAAGGTCAGAGTCTGGCGATAGCCACAGCTCCCGCACTAAAAATTCACCCCGAGAATCGCTGTCAAGGTATAAGAATTTCCTGTGGGTTTGATGCCCGTTGAATTGCCGTTTGACTGCAAGATCGCGTTACCCGAATCCGGAAAGCTTAAGTATTGAAACATGCCTTGCGCGCCTAAATACATTTTGTTTCGCATAATCGGGATTTCGATTCCGAGGCCTAAGTTGCCCGCCAGTGCCGAATCTTTTGCGATGTTGCTCGTATCTGTCGAAACCGTGACGGTACGAAAAATTTCTGAAAGGCCAAAGATCGCGTAGGGATTCAAATCAGCCAAGCCACGGGTCACGTTTTGCGTGTTGAAGTAATACTTTAAGTTAAACGAGACATCGCTCAGGCTAATATTGCCGGTGATGAGCTGAGATGGACCTTGAATATTGAGTGCGTAGTCGCCCGTGAAATATCCGATTTGGAGCGCAAATCTTAGATCGAAAAAGTAGCAAAGGTACAACCCAAAACTCGCGTTGGGCGTGTAGATGCTGTTGAGAGTGCCTGTAAAGCCACGGTAACCACCAACGAAGCCGACCGTGATGAGGCGACCGTTTCTAAAGAAGTTTTCGTCCTCTTCTTCTTCTTCGGTTTGCTCAAAGTCAGAGTAATCTGCAAAGGGATCGTAAGCGTCATCGTCATTGGATTGGGCGAGAAGGATGCCTCCGGCAGGAAATTTGAGTTGCTCAGGATTCGACGACGAATTATCGGCCAAAAGGCGTGGCTCTCGAAGTAAGTTTTGGGCACGAGATTTATTGCCGATCAAAAGCAAAAAACTAAACACAAAGGATGCCATGATCTTCGAAAGTTTGGGCAAAATAATCCTCCAGAATCGACCAGAAATAGAAACGTCTCAAATTGAAACATATGTCTCTGCACTAGCTCATAAGATGTTAAGAGCAAGGTCAAGGCCATTTCATCTTCTCGGTTGTAGATGAGGGCCTTTTTTTATGTTTAGATTCTATCCAAATGCAGAAAAAGACTTCAAAAGTCGAGGATTGCGAGGTAGCGTGTGGCATCTTTTGAGGGAGAACGCATGGTAGACTACAAGCAAAGTGGAGTCGACGTCGTTAAGGGCGATCAGTTCGTGGATTGGATCAGCCAAACGCAATCCAAACAGCCATTTCAAGAGAATATTATTTCTGGAGTAGGTGGCTTTGCGGCCATCTTCAGGCTCGGATTTTCTCAATTCAAAAAACCTTGTATCGTGAGCGCCACCGACGGTGTCGGGACTAAGGTCAAATTGGCCGCGCAATTTCAAATTTTTGATAGCGTCGGGCAGGACCTCGTTGCAATGTGTGTCAACGATTTGATCTGTTGCGGAGCCCAGCCTTTATTTTTTTTAGACTACTACGCAAGCGCCAAACTTGAACTTGCAGATGCTCAAAGTTTCTTGAGCGGGGTTCGATCGAGCTGTCACAAATCAGGTTGCGCTCTGATTGGCGGAGAGACCGCCGAAATGCCCGGAGTGTATCACGGTAAAGATTTTGACTGCGCAGGTTTTGCGATTGGGATTGTCGACGAAGACGAAATTTTAGGGCCAGCGCGAGTAGCCGTTGGTAACGTCGTCATCGGAATTGAAAGTTCTGGTTTTCATAGTAATGGATATTCGCTGGTCCGTAAAATTTTTGAAAAAGATATTGAGCAGTGGCAGGAGCAACTTCTGAAGCCTACAATTCTGTATCCAGAAATTGTTCTTCCGCTTGTGAAAAAAAATCTCGTGCACGCGATGGCGCATATTACCGGTGGCGGATTGGAAAATATTCCGCGAGTGATGCCGAAACATACCAAACTTAATTTGATGGATTGGCCATGGCCCGAGCTTTTTTTAGAAGCGCAAGATCGCAGCGGACTTTCTCGAGTTGAAATGCTTCAAACCTTTAATTGCGGCATGGGTTTTTGTTTGATGGTGGATGCAAAAAACGCAGAACTCGTGATCTCAGAAATTTTGAAGTCAGGATTAAAAGCCTTTCGCGTTGGAGAAATTGAAAAGTCTGATAACGAAGAGGCCGAAGTTATTTATTAAGGGAGCCCATTCAGAATGAAAATTCAAAGTCGGTGGGCCATTTTTATTTCGGGCAGAGGGTCAAACTTAGCCGCCGCTATCGATGAGCTCGGTGACGAAATTAAATTGGTCGTGACATCGAATGTGAAGGCCGGAGGCATTTTGCGTGCGAAACGGGCAGGAATAAAGGTTCTTGAGCTGCCTCGTCTCGTCGATTGGTGGCTCCTCTCAAAAGTTTTAAAAGAGCACCAAATCAATAAGATATTTTTACTAGGCTTTATGAAAATTATCCCGATAGAATTTATCCAAAGTTTCGGGCTTCAAATTCTCAATTTGCATCCCAGTCTTTTGCCACTTTATCCAGGGCTTGAGAGTATCAAGAGAGCCTATGACGAAAAAGCAAATGTGGGAGTCAGTGTTCACCAGGTAATTCCTGAAGTGGACGCCGGAGAAATTTTGATGCAGAAAACATCTTGTGTCTCTGAGAGGCTCTCGAATTTTTCTTACGATGAGGTTGAGTTGAAGGTCCATCAAGATGAACAATTATTAGTGAGACAAGCCATTGCAGGATACTAAGACTTCATTTGATATTATTTTTGTTTCTGCTTTCGGCAGACATCATTGGCTTGCAAAAGAACTCGCGGCAAGTGAGTGGCGAGTCGGCCACATCGACGTGACAAAACTTTTAGGTCAATGGGGCGAACAGGATGTCAAAAATCCTTTCGGACTTTCAAAAGTTCCAGATTTAAACCCCGAGCAACTGCAGAGTTGGCAGACGATGACAAAAGCAATTAAGGTCGAGAACGGCCTCAGTATTTTATTGAACGAAGGACCTTTCGAAGGATCCGGTCCTCTCAAAGATTTTTTTAAAACTCGTTTTTCGTCTCATCAAGTCGGAAGTTTTGACGATACTTGGCGCAGCGGTCTTACTAAGCAACTTGCCTCAAGCGTATACCTTGATAATTTTAAGGCGCACGAACTCTCGACCGAGATTCCCGTATCGGATGAGATTTTAAAAGATCTTTCGACGCCGGACTCTCGTCACTCTCAGAAGTTTTTCAAAGATGTTCCGCACGTACAAAATTTCGAGCCGGCGCGTTTTTCTTCGATAGAAAAAGCTCAAGACGGTCACTTCGAACTCGTGATCGAAACTCCTTATCAGGGTGAGTCGAAGTCGAATGCTTACGAACCTCGAAAAATGAGGTCGCGCGTTTTGGTTTGGGCACTCACCTCGGCAGAAACAGAATTTTTGTCGCACGAGTTGATGCCATTTTTATTTTTTTCGAAAATCGTCGATCCTGCATGGAGCTGGCAAAGATTTTCGTATGTCGGACCGGCCGAAGTTCTGGAGCGTTGGCCAACTCAGTTTTACCTTCTCGGGCATCTGCGAATGCCCTGGACGCACGACAATCTTTGCCTGATTTCAAAACGCGACTCTTCTCGGAATGAGGTCTCACGTTTCGATGTCTGGATGAGAGTTCCAACTATTTTTAGATTTAATTCGAACTATCACTTTGCGCTCGGACATCAGCTTCAGATAAAATTGAATGAAAGATTTGTTGCAAAAGATTTTGAATTGGTTGATTTGCCGATTGAATCGAATCTTGCGAAAGAGAAATTGGGACCTCCGAGATGGCCGGTTTACTTATTCGAAGATCAGCCGAAAGCTCTCAAAAATCCGTATTTGATTTTTGAGTCTTGTGAAATTTTGAAAACTCACCAGGCGCAAGCCAGTCTCAGGTTTCAAGCGGACTTATACGCAAATTTGGAAGTACTTCGTAAGCAGTGGCTTGCCGTTGAGGCGAGGGCACAGCAAAAAACAATTAATCGTGAAATTAACATGAGGGAATAAGTGTGATTGCAAGATATTCGCGACCTGAAATGACAAAAATCTGGAGTCCAGAAGCACGCTTTAAAAAAATGCTCGAGGTCGAAATTGCGGTGGCCGAAGTTCAGGCTCGCATGCGCATCATTCCTAGGCAAGCCGTGATCGATATTCGCACGAAATCAAAATTTTCAGTCTCTCGTATCAATGAACTAGAGCAGACGACTAAACACGACGTGATCGCGTTCGTCACGAATTTAGCCGAGAATGTCGGCCCGAACGGAAAGTTCATTCACTATGGCATGACGAGTTCGGATATTTTAGATACTGCTTTATCTCTACAAACCAAAGATGGCCTCGATCAAATTTTAAGAGAAATTTCTAAGCTCGAAAAAGCTTTGCTTAAAAAAATTCGTGAAAATGCGCAGACTCTTTGTGCCGGTCGCACTCATGGCATGCACGCAGAGCCGACCACTTTTGGGTATAAGCTCGCGGGCGTTTATGCCGAACTTCATCGGAATAAACTCCGGATAGAAAAGGCGTCAAAGCAAATTCAGATAGCGAAGCTGAGCGGTGCCGTAGGGACTTACTCGACCCAAGGTGAGGAGATTGAAAGAAAAGTCGCTAAGCAGTTGGGGCTTCAGCCAGAGTTAGTGGCCACCCAAGTTATTCCGCGAGATCGTCACGCCGAAGTATTTAACTCTCTCGCAATGCTATCGTGTGGCTTAGAGCGCCTTGCCGTCGAGCTAAGGCATTTGCAGCGCACCGAAGTCGGCGAAGTTGTCGAAGCGTTTTCGCCGGGCCAAAAAGGTTCAAGTGCAATGCCCCATAAGAAAAATCCGATATCGGCCGAGAATTTAAGCGGCTGCGCAAGGCTCATGCGTTCTTACCAAATGGCCGCAATGGAGGATATCGCGCTTTGGCACGAGCGTGACATTTCGCACTCAAGCGTTGAACGCGTGATTTTTGGCGATGCGTTTATCTTAAGCGACTACATGCTTTCTCGCATGACGGATTTGATTTCGGGTCTCTACATTGACAAAGAGCGAATGATACAAAATATGGCGCTGTCTCAAGGGCAACTTTTCAGTTCGCATTTACTCTTAGCATTAGTCGAAAAATCATTTTCGAGAGAGCAAGCTTATGCTAAGGTGCAGGCACTTAGTCATTCGCTGAAGCCACGTGAGCAACTCAAAGATAAAGCCCTCAAAGACCCTGAAGTTTTAAAAGCAGTAGGAGCCAAGCAAATTGAAAAAATATTTTCAGGCGGAACCCATAAAGTTGCGATCGTGAGCGCACTCAAGCGATTTTTACAAGATATAAAATCCGAAGGATAAACTCAAAATGGCCATTTTCAAAAAGGGCGAAAAGTTTTATGAAGGAAAAGCAAAGAGTCTTTACAGCGTTGAGGGCCACCCCGAACTGATTTGGCAAGAATTCAGAAATTCGCTCACGGCTTTCAACGCGCAAAAGAAAGGTGAGTTTACCGGCAAAGGTTCGATCAACCGAGATATTACATCTCTCATTTTTCGGTATTTATCAAAATCTCTTAAAACTCATTGGATCGCGGATATTGGCGATACAGAAATGGTGACCGAGCGTCTCGAGATGCTTAAGCTCGAAGTCGTCTTAAGAAATACATTAGCAGGTTCGACCGCCAAAAAATTAGGACTCGAGGAAGGTACTTCACTCGAAAAACCTCTCGTTGAATTTTACTATAAAGAAGATTCCTTAGCCGATCCTTTTCTCAGTGATGATCAAGCTTTGCTTTTGAAAACGGTCCGCGATCAATCCGAGCTTGATCAGCTGAAGAATCTTGGATTGAAAGTCAACCAACAGCTGTTGGTGTTCTTTGCCGAGATCGGCATTAAACTGATCGACTTTAAAATTGAATTCGGAATGAATGCTCGTCGTGAGATTATTTTGGCCGACGAAATTTCGCCCGACTCTTGTCGGCTATGGGACCAAAAGACGAATGAAAAGATGGATAAGGATCGTTTTCGTCGAGATCTCGGCGGCATTCAAGAAAATTACGAGTTGGTTCGATCAAAAATTTTAAAACACTGGGGAGCTAAAGTATGAAAATCGGAGTTCGGGTGATGCCTCGGCAAGATGTTTTAGATTCTCAAGGTCGCGCGGTTGAGCGAAGTATTTCTCAAATGGGAATGAAGATTTCTGCCTGCACTGTAGGTAAATATATCGTTCTTGATTTTGCGTTTCATAATATTGATGAAGCAATGAGTGAAGCTAAAAAAATTGCTGACGAAATTCTATATAATCCCCTTATTGAAAGTTACGAGCTTGAGAAATTATGAAAAAATCAGGAGTTTTAAGATTTCCGGGAACAAACTGCGATCGAGACGTCTTTCAGGCCGTCGAGAATTCGGGTCGCAAGGCTCACTGGCTTTGGCACGAAGATCAATTTGACTACCAAGATTTTGATACGCTCTATGTCCCTGGAGGTTTTTCTTTTGGCGATTACTTACGCTCGGGCGCACTTGCGGCTCGTACGCCGGTGATGAAATCAGTTCGTGAAGCGGCTTTGTACGGAGTTCCGATCTTAGGAATTTGTAATGGGTTTCAGATTTTATGCGAGGCGCAGCTATTGCCGGGGGCCCTACTTAAAAATGAAGGCATGAGGTTTCGCGATGAGTGGGTTGATTTAGAAATTCAAAATCCTTCTTCGCATTTTAAGGAGAGCGGTACGCTAAAGCTTCCGATCGCGCACGGCGATGGTCGCTATTTTATCGCGAACGATGGTCTTAAAAAACTTCACGATCAAAATCAGGTCTGGATGAAATACCGAAAAAACCCGAATGGCAGCCTTGAAGACATTGCGGGAGTCATGAACGAAGCTAAAAATGTAATGGCCTTGATGCCTCATCCAGAGCGAGCAATTTTTGAGTGGATGGGAAGCCAGGACGGAATGGGGTTCTTCACATGAGAACCAAGATCGATTCTACTACCCAAGCCAAACTTAAAAAATATCGTATCGCCCCAGACGAACTCGAAATGATCGAAGATCTTTTGAACCGACCGATTAAAGAAATCGAGTGGTCACTATTCTCTGCAATGTGGAGTGAACACTGTTCATATAAATCAAGTAAAGTTCATTTGAAAAAACTTTTTAGCCGTTCTGAAAGAGTGATGCAAAGCTTCGGTGAAAACGCAGGGGTCATCAACCTAGGTCAAGGCGAACGTATCGCCTTCAAAATGGAAAGTCACAATCATCCAAGCTTCATCGAGCCCTACCAAGGAGCCGCGACCGGTGTTGGAGGTATTTTGCGAGATATCTTTACCATGGGTGCGCGTCCCATCATGCTCGCAAATTATCTATGCTTTGGTGACTCGAAAGCGCCGAGGATGAAAGCCCTCGTCGACGGAGTCGTTCGCGGCATTGGCGGTTACGGTAATTGCGTCGGGGTTCCGACCGTTACGGGGCAAACTGAATTTCATTCTTCTTATAACGAAAATATTTTAGTGAATGCGTTAGCCGTTGGGCTTTTTCGTGAAGGCGAGAAAATTCATCTCTCTCAGGCAGGCGGCATCGGCAACTTTGTCGTTTACGTTGGAGCAAAAACCGGTCGAGACGGAGTCATGGGCGCGAGCATGGCATCTGATTCTTTCGAAGCCGGTTCAAGTGCGAATCGACCGACCGTGCAAATCGGTGATCCATTTTTTGAAAAACTTTTGATCGAATCCTGCCTTGAAGTCATGAAGGCCGATCTCGTCGTGGCGATTCAAGATATGGGTGCCGCAGGGCTCACGAGCTCAAGTTTCGAAATGGCTTCTAAGGGTGGCGTCGGCTTCGATATCAATCTCGACCTTGTTCCATTACGGGATCTCAGTATGTCGGCTGAAGATATTTTGCTCAGTGAATCCCAGGAGCGCATGCTCCTTATATGTGAGCCTTCAAAATTAAAAGCCATCCAAGATATCTTTTCTCGTTGGGGACTCGATGCCTGCCGCATCGGAGATGTGACCAAAAATAAAAATGTTCGTATTTCTTTTAGGGGTGAACTCCTGACCGAAATCGATCCTGCGGTATTAGTCGATGATGTTCCTTTATACCAAAGGCCTTATGAAAAATGGCAGCCCCATCATCAAAAAAAATCTTTCGACGAATGGGCCAGCGATATCGAAGCTCTGAACGAGCCGGAAGTTCGACTTAAAAATATTTTAAGTTCAGAGATAGGTTGTTCCCGCGATTGGGTTTATAAACACTACGATCAAAGAGTGGGCGCCCAAACTATATTCGACTGCGGAGAGAATTTTGGAGTCGTGAGACTTCCGGATTCGAAACGTGCGCTTGGTTTAGTTTTAGGTTGCAGACCATCAGTCATGCGGATGGACGCCCGCCTCGGCGGCATCGACAGCATCGCGTATCCGGCGCTTCAACTCGCCTGTAAATCCTTCGAAGCACTTGCTGCCACCGATTGTTTGAACTACGGCAATCCTCAAAAAATAAACATCATGACTGAATTCGTAGCGAGCGTTACGTCGATGAGTGAAATGTGCGAGAAGATCTCTGCTCCGATCATCAGTGGTAACGTGAGCTTTTACAATGAAACCAATGATCGTAATATCACATCGACTCCGGCAACGGGTTTGGTTGGTTTGCGTGAGGATATGAATCATATTCCTAAGTCCCATTTCGTAAGTGAGGGCGAGAGTATTTTCGTTTTATCGTTTGACGGCGTTTGGAGCGGGGGCGCCCAACAAGAGTATTTACATAAAGAAAGCTTTTTCACCGGAGAGCTCGACACCGAGAAATTAAAAGAATTTATTTTTGCGAATCATAAGATTTCTAGAGAGGTGACGGCTTCGAGAGTCGTAGGCAAGCACGGAATGGCATATGCTTTAGCCCGCATGAGCATGGGTGGCACGGGCGCCAAAGTCGATCTGAAAAATCTTTTTTCAGATGCAAAACTTTTGTTCGCAGAAAAAATGTACCAAGTGATTTACGTGGTGAAGGATAGCAAAAGTTTTCTTCGAGATTTTTCTAATCTCAAATCCGAATTTGAAATGATTGAAGTAGGTACAACCCAAGAGGGTCGCTTGCAGATAGACAGAACTTTAGACTTAAGTTGTGACGAATTGACTAAGAGTTACCAAGCCGGACTAGGAGCTATCTTTGAGTTTTAAAGATGAATGCGGTGTCTTCGCGGTTTGGAATCATGTCGAAGCATCGAAGATGGCTTATTTGGGATTGTACGCGCTTCAGCACCGCGGACAAGAGTCGGCCGGCATTGTTACTCTCGACAAAGGCGTGCACCACCATCACAAAGATCTCGGTCTCGTCGATGAGGTCTTCGACCAAAAAACGATAGAACGTTTAGTCGGCAAGCACGCGATCGGTCACGTTCGGTACTCAACCACCGGCGGAAATATTTTAGGAAATGCTCAGCCACTGACCGCCTCACTTTTTGGCGGTCCGGTCGCGGTTGCCCACAACGGAAATTTTACGAACGCCGAAAAATTAAGGAACGAACTTCAATCCGAAGGATCTATTTTTCAGGGCACAAATGACACCGAAGTTTTGCTCCACATGATTGCGCAAAATCGTTCTAAAGATTTACTTGAGTGTCTTACGAGTGCTCTTGAACGCATCGAAGGTGCTTATTCATTAACGGTTCTTTCGCGTGATTCTCTTTTTGCAGTTCGTGATCCCTACGGATTTCGACCTCTCGTTTTAGGGCGAATCAAAAATGCCGATGGCACAAAAGCTACGGTGGTCGCGAGTGAAACCTGCGCCTTCGATTTGATCGGGGCAAATTACGAGCGAGAAATCAATCCGGGCGAAATTTTCTGGATTGATGAAAAAGGCGAGCACTCGATTCAGATGAAAACGAAAGCTTCGAGACGGGCTCAGTGCGTTTTCGAACATGTCTATTTTGCTCGACCTGACTCGATCGTGTTTGGCCGAAGCGTCTATGAAACTCGCAAACGTGCCGGCGAGATTTTGGCGCGTGAAAATCCAACTGAGGCCGACATTGTTATTCCGGTTCCGGATAGTGGTGTGCCGGCAAGTATTGGTTATTCACAGGCAAGCAAACTTCCTTTCGAACTCGGAATTATTCGCAATCATTATATTGGTCGTACTTTTATTGAACCGAAGCAGGAAATTAGAAGTCTGGGAGTAAAGATTAAACTCAATCCTCAGGCCGAAGTTTTGCGCGGCAAAAGGGTTATCGTGATTGATGATTCGCTCGTGAGAGGCACGACCAGCCAAAAGCTGATCGCCCTCATTCGCGCAGCGGGAGCGAAAGAAGTTCACTTAAGGATTGCGGCTCCGCCTACACGTGGACCTTGTTTCTATGGTGTCGATACCCCCCAAAGGTCTGAGCTCATTGCGAGTCACAAGACCACCGAACAGATTAGAGAGTTCGTCGGTGCCGACAGCTTGAAATATCTCTCGATGAAGGGTTTACTAGAGTCTGTCAAAGGCACCGAAGAAGAATTTTGTTCGGCCTGCTTCGACGAAAAGTACCCAACGACAATTTCTCCTTCCGAAAGTAATTAATGAAAAATACGGTTTACGGTCCGCTTGTTGATATCGTTGCACCCGCTTGGAAGTGCGCTCCTCAGGATCTTAAAAAAGGCATGGAACTTATTCTTGAGTGGGGACTTCACTCAAGACATCCAAAGAATATTTTCGACAAGAGAAGTACATTCAGCCATGAGGATGATATCCGTTTTGATTTTTTGAAAATGGCATTGACGAATTATGAATCTGATTTTGTATGGTGCGTGCGCGGCGGCTTCGGATCGATGCGATTAGTTCCGAAACTTTTGAAGTTGAAAAAACCTTCGCGTAAGAAATTATTCTTGGGCCTCAGCGATATCACAACTCTGCATTTATTTTTAAATCAAGTTTGGGGTTGGCCGACGATTCATGGCCCGATGCTTGATCGCTTAGGGAGTCGTCCTCCGCCGCCAAAATATCAAAGAGAGCTCAAAGATTTACTCACGGGGAGAAATTCCGAAATTCATTTTTCAAATTTAAAACCGATGAATGCAGCCGCAAGAAAAAAACCTAAAATGCGGGGCAAAGTGACCGGAGGTAATCTTATTACCTTGCAGTCTTCTATTGGTACCAAGATCCAATGGCAGACCCGAAATAAAATTTTATTTCTCGAAGAGATCGGCGAGCGCGGATATCGTGTCGACCGCGTACTCGAACATTTTAGACAATTGGGTCTTTGGAATAAGCCAAAAGCACTCGTTCTAGGTGATTTCACGGGCGGGGCAGAACCGACCGGTAAAGATTTCGTTCCGCGTGTTTTAAAAGAATTTGCCGAGAGCCAAAGCTTTCCGATCTATAAAGGGATTCAGAGCGGTCATGGCGTGATTCAGAGACCCGTTCCGTTTGGGACCGAATCTATTTTACAATCTCATGGCCTTACGTGTTCTTGGCCAAAATTATGAAGGATAAAGTTTTTTTAGATAAGCTAGGTGAGCAATTTGTCGGGGCCACGCCAGGTCTTCGTCTCCAGGCTTATCTCGGCGGCAGAAAGAAAATTGATATCGGTGCGGGCAAAATTTATCCGTATTATGATCTAGCCTCACTTACTAAAATTATATTTTCAGCGAACCTTATGATGAGGTTGACCGACGAAAAAAAGCTCAGTCTCGGGTCGCGATTGAAGTCGGAGCTCAAGTGGTACCAGAGAGAGCACGTCCTTAAGAATTTGCTTTCGCATTCAGCCGGTCTCATCTGGTGGAAACCATATTACAAAGAAATCAATCTCGAACTCACTCCTGAAAAGAGATTTACGCAGCTTGAGCAAATTATTTCGAATTCTCCGATTTTTGAAAATTTTAAAACAGAAGGTCCACACAAGGCGGTCTATTCTGATCTTGATCTTTTTATCTCGAGCTTTTTCTATATGAAAGTAACTGAACAAAGTTTACTTGAGCTTTGGAATGAGCAGAGAGATCGTCTTAATTTTCAAACAACAAATTTTCATTATTTAAATAAACCAGTTTATAAACGCGATAAGTATGCGCCAACCGAAGATTCAGAATGGCGTGGACGAGTGATGCAAGCTGAGGTACACGACGAAAATACGTGGGCGCTCGGTGGCATCGCTCCGCACGCGGGCCTCTTCGGAGAAATCGATGAACTCAGCGCATGGGGACTCAAACTTCGAAAAGCCATGAGGGGAGATAACGTGAAAGGATTCGCGACGAGTGTCACCACTTTGAAATTTACCAAGCGGGCAATTAAGCGTGAATTCGGCGACTGGGCGAGCGGCTTTATGATGCCAACGAAAGGCTCTGCCAGTTGCGGAAAATATTTTTCGGTGAGTTCGGTCGGACATACCGGCTTTACCGGAACTTCCTTATGGTACGACCCCAAACAAGATTTGCTCGTCACCATTTTATCCAATCGCGTTCACCCAACGAGGGCCAACCTCGAGTTTGCTAAGCTCAGACCTAAGCTTCACGACTGGGTTGTTGAGTCGCTGAAGTGAAATTTGCTTGCTCCCACTTTAAAATATGCTCGGGTTGCGATGCGAAGGCTCCTCTCCTAAAGGATCAGCAAGCTCTTAAGTTTCAGAACTTTATTTCGAAATCAAAATCCCATCAGTTGCTCAATTCAGAAGAAAATGTTCACATTCATGACCTCGGGGACGGTTTTTTGCGCACCAGACTTGAACTGACTTGGCAGCATGATCATTGGGGTTTTTGGTCTCACGATCGCAACGAAATTATCGAAATTAATGAATGTCACCAAATTGATCCGAAGCTCAATGAATTTTACCGAAAGTTTAAGCTCATCAAGTGGCCGATGGAAAAAGCTTCGATGCGACTTAGAATGAGTCCTCAGGGACGCTTCGGTATTTGGCTTGATCTCGCGAACGAAGATGTGAGAGATCTCTTTGAGTCTAAGAATGAGCTTCATCAATGTCTTGAAATGGCAGACGTTGAAATTGGTCAACGTAGAAAGTCTCTTTCATTCGAAGAGGGTCGATTTCGACTCAAGGACCCTGAATTTAAGAATTGGATTTCGACTTTTATCGAAGGTCATGAAGTTTATCTTTCAAGTCTCATTGGTGGATTTTCCCAGACTGGCCCGCGAGCTACCCAAGTGATCTGTTCGGTTCTCGAAAAACTTCTCGACCGCGTTAGTGCAAGGATAGTGCTTGAGTTTGGTTCTGGTTTCGGAACCCTCACATTGCCGACGGCAGGTCAAAACAAACGAAAAGTCTTAGCGCTCGAAGTGGATGAACGTTCGACCGATGCGCTCAGGCACACGCTCATTAAAAATAAAATAGATTCGGTTGCGGTTCTTCGGGGAGATTTTCAAAAAAAGAAATTCGTGAACGAAGAGCGTAGTGAGATCGACACTTATTTGGTGAATCCACCAAGGTCGGGCGTGCAGAATTTGCTTTTAGATATTCCTCCCAATGTTAAAAATCTGATCTATATGTCTTGCTTTGAAGAGAGTTTTTTTAAAGATTCAGAAAATCTAAAAGTCCAAGGTTTTAGACTGGATGAGTCTCATCTTATTGACCAATTTCCTCAGACTCCGCATACTGAATGGATGACACTTTGGACACGGAGCTAGACAAAGGTCGCAGAGATTTTTTGTGGAGGTTACATTGAAAATTAATTTGAAGCCCGGTAGCCATGTTCACCTTATGGGAATTTGCGGAACGGCGATGGCATCCCTCGCGGGTCTTTTGAAAGACCGCGGTTATAAAGTCACGGGCAGCGATCAAAATGTTTACCCTCCGATGTCGACCCAGCTTCAAAATATGGGAATCGAAATCATGCAGGGATTCAAAAAAGAAAATCTGAATCCTCGGCCTGATCTCGTCATTGTAGGGAACGTCATTTCTAAAAAGTATGAAGAAGCGCAAGCTTTACTAGCGAGTGATATTCCCTACACGAGTCTCCCAAATGCGATGGGAGAACTCGTTATTGCCGATAGGCATTCGATCGTGGTCGCCGGCACGCATGGTAAGACCACCACCACCTCGCTCACGAGTTTCATAGCCGAGTCTCTTGGGCTCAAGCCAGGATTTCTCATCGGAGGAATTTCAAAAAATTTTTCAGTTTCTTACCAACTTCCCACGGGAGATTGGTTCGTCATTGAAGGAGACGAGTACGACACCGCATTCTTTGATAAAGTTCCTAAGTTTGTTCATTATCGTCCTCGATCGGTGATTCTCACGAGTATTGAATTTGATCACGCCGATATTTACCGAGATCTTGATCACGTGAAAGAGGCTTTCATCATGCTGATGAAGCTCATTCCCGAAGATGGCTGTCTGATTTACAACGCCGAAGACGAAAACATTAAAAGTATTTTGAAATATACCAAATGCAAAAATTTAAAAGGTTACGGCCTTTCAAAAGGCGACTTTCAAGCTCACAACGTTGTCGTCGATGGAATTGAGACGCGGTTTGAAATTCATCATGGTGGCGAAGTGAGTCACGTGAGGCTCAAAATGCTCGGCGACTACAATATCAAAAATGTAACGGCAGCATTTGCGCTTTCGCACGAACTCAAATGGAACGAAGCGCAGGTTCTTTCGGCAATCGAAAAATTTGAAGGAGTGAAGCGCCGACAAGAAATTATCGGAACCCCCAACAACATTACGGTCATAGAAGATTTTGCGCATCACCCAACGGCGGTCAAAGAGACTATTTTGAGTATCCAGAAGAGATTTCCGAGTGCAAAAGTTTTCTCAATTTTTGAAGCGAGGTCGGCTACGAGTCGCCGCAAAGTTTTTCAGAAAGATTACGTCGATGCTTTTTCAAAAGCCCAAGTCGTGCTTTTACCACCTCCCTTTAATCAAGAATCGATCGTCGAGGCCGACCGCTTTTCAATCGACGAACTGATCTCTGATTTAAAGGCTAAAAACGTCGACGTGTCTCTCTGCAAAAGCACCGATGACATCGTCGAAAAAATTAAAGCCCGCGCCCACCCTGGAGACGTCGTTTTAGTGATGAGTAATGGTGGATTTGATGGCATCTATAAAAAGCTCTTGGGAATACTCGCGAACTGATGCTATAAAAAGCAAGGGGCCTCGAATGAAGTTTAAAGTTTTACGCTCGATTCTCATTCCATGGATTCTATTTTTTATCGTCTCTGTCGCGATTCTTGTTATGGCGTCACTCAAATTGCCTCTGCGTTTTCAAGATTCTTATTTTCGCTTGGCTGTTTTGTACGTCGGTGGTTTTCTCTGTTTATTCGCGAATGTTTCGACAATGAATAAAGCAGGCATCTGGATTGCCGAGTCACTTCCGTGTTCGGTTCGAAATAGTTCATTCGGTTGGTTCATGCGCGCGATCATGGCCGTCATCATCGCGTTTGCTTTTTACCTGACCGGTCAAGCTTCTTGGATGCCGCTCTATTGGCAGGGCTTCGTGATTCCATTTGTTTTTACGGTTTCAATTTTTGTGATCGTCAGAAGTCTTATGGGTATCGTTATTAAGACCGCCGCGAACGTCAGTTTTATACGTCTTTTTATCGTCGTGATGAGCATGCCCCTTCTTTTTGGAGTCGGCGCAACCGCATTGTTCTTAAGCCAAAATATCGTTACATCATACGAAGCGAGCCAGCCTGATGTCGTTCCGAAATATCTAGAAGCAACCGCCGTTCCAGTATCTGAATCAGAGCCCACCGAAGAGGATGAACAAGAAATGGAAGCCCCTCCCGGAGTTTCAAGACGTGCTAAACAGTTTCAAGCTGCGGTCGAAAAAAATCAGTCTTGCGCCGACATAAATAAGGAAGTGCGTGTGGCCCTTGAGCCTAAAGCCAGCGAAGACATCGCTTATTGGGCTGTGCGAGCGGTGAAATGTACTGATATGAAATCAGCTATTGTGATGCCGAGACTCGTTGAACTGATGATGAAACACAAGAGCGCAAAGGTAAAAGCCGCCGCGATTCAAATGATGTCGAAATTTAATCGTGAAAGCATTAAGCAAGTTTCTTACGTTTTAGTGAAACATATCAATGAGGAGGAGCCAAAAGAAGTTTTAGAAGCCGTGACGACCATTCTTTCAAAACTAGGCTCAGAAGAGCGTGCCTCGGCAACCAAGCGTCTCAAATATCTTTTAGACTCTCAGGATAACAGCCTGATTGCGGCCGAAATTTTAGTCGAGCAACTTGATCGCGCCGACGTTGTCAAAGCTTACGTTTCAGAACATCTCAGTAGAGCGAGCGAAGCTCGCAGCAGAGCTGTCGCGATGATTTGTTTGCTGCCTGAAGAAGATCGCGACCTCGCGACTCCTTTTATTTCAGATATTACGGCCGCGATTAAGCAGGGCCAGACCAAAGATCCCGCGATGAAAGCCCTCGCGTGCATGGGCCCCGCGGGACTTCAGGCCATTCGGAATGAAGTGCAGAACCCTCAACGTATGCAGCGGCCACTTGCGGCCCAGGCGCTCGCCGAAATGGATTTAAAAAACGATGTCGAAAGTCTCAAGACAGTTGAAGCTTGCCTCAAAGACAAAAACGAAGAAGTTCGAAAATGGTGCAGCCACAGCATGGGAAAAATTGGCAGACTGGCTCTTCCGCATATCTTAGATTTACTAAAATCAAAAGATCCAGAAGAACTTCAGGAAGGTCATTTGGCTCTTGAGTCTCTGAACGATCCAGACACGATAGATGAACTTCGTCGCGTACGTGCCGAAAATTCAGGGTGGATGGCGAATCGAAAAAATCTTCAAGTCGCGAGTGCTGTCTCGACAGCTCTCGTCAGGATTGAAAGTAAAAAGTAAATGAACCAATTCGGCGAAAAACGCGAAGGCTACACTTACACTGATCGACCCGGTGCTTACGCTATTATTTTTAACACCAAAATAGAAATTGCGATTGTCGAAACTCCCACGGGTTTTTTTCTACCCGGCGGCGGTATCGAAAAAGGCGAAAGCCCGGAGCAAGCTCTCAAAAGAGAAATCCAAGAAGAAATTGGAATGAAAACCAAAATCACGAAGACCCTTGGCGAAGCTTCTCAGTATCTTTATTCTAAAATTGAAAAGCGGGCGTTTAACAAAATAGGAACTTTCTATGTCGCAGAGTTAGTGGGTGCTCCGGGTGAAGCAACCGAAACAGAACACTGGCTAGTGTGGCTGAGCTTCGATCAAGCGATGGTAAAACTGAACCATGAATTTCAAAGATTCATGGTTCAAGAAGCTCATCGAAATTAAAAATAACGACCTCTACGAAAGAGTCTAAAATGCGTTTTCTGCTGATCGTTTTGTTATTTCCGTTAGCGGCTCACGCCAGATGGATGAACGCCTCTGAAGCCGACGTAGCGATCATTGAAGAGTCAGTACAAATTCAAGTCAAAGCAAATGCAAGAGCGGTTTACCATAATTTACAAAAAGTAAAAATTTTGAACGAAACGGGAAGGTCAACATGGGGTACTCGAAGGCTCGTCTATTCACCGAAAAATTCTCGGTTCAAGGTCATTCAGGCTTCGACGCAGGTAGCGGGCACCAACTTTATCGTCGATAAACACGATATCGTCGACACAGAAGTCGATGCGACTGAAAATGGTTTTGATGAGACTCGTCAAGTGGTGATTCCGTTTCGACAGGTTGAAACGGGAAGTGTGGTATCACTCGCTACCCGCAATGAAATTTTTCGACCGGTTTATGAAAAGCAATTTTCAGATCGTTTTTTTGTTGGCGATTATTATCTACAACAAAAATGGAATATCGAAATTAATTCAGAGATTCGTCTATATTTTGAATTCAATGATCCAGATGCGCATCTTGAATTTACGAAAACAGAAAAACCTCACCACTACGTATATAAGGTAAGACTCAAAGAAGCTCTTATTCAACGACCAATTGAAGAAATAAGGTATCACAGCAATGAAAAAAAACTAACTTGGGTTCAGGTTTCGAGTGCCGAGCGGGCGGTAGACGTAGCGAAACCAATAGCCCAACTTTACGAAAAAATTCTGAATCAGGAATTACCGAAAGCTTTCGAGCCTATTATCGTTCAGGCGAAACGCGAGACAGATCCGATTCGGCAAATTAATTTTGTACTGTCTTCTGTGGCCGATAAAATTCGCTACATGGGAGATTGGCGGTCTATTGACGGAGCCTATATTCCGAGAGCGCTTGCAAAAATCAGCGAAACTCACTTTGGAGACTGCAAAGATTTGGCCACACTGACAGCGAAACTTCTGCGAATTCTCGGCTACGAGGCAGATGTGGCCTGGGTTTTTCGAGGAAAGGTTTTGCCGATTACGACCGACTTTGGTTATCTCAATTTTAACCACGCAATCGTGAGCGTGAGGTTAACAGATAAACAGCTGTGGCTCGACGCTACCAATTTTCAAAGTTACGCTCAAGGTATTTTTGAGGACATTGGTGGGCGTAGGGCACTCCTTATGAATCCAAAGAGGCTTGAGTTTCGTTCGATCGAATTCTCTCCATCAAATCAGAATCGCGAAGTGACCGAAGAATTGACTTCGTTAAACTCCATAAAAGAACGTCACAACTCCGTGAAGGTTGATGACAGCGGTGCATTTGCCCTCAATTTGGCGGGTGCAGAACTAAAAGATTCAAAAGAGCAAATCGAGAAAGCCTACATCGATCTCTACGCGAACGTCTCGGATCTCATCGGATATAAATTTGAACCATTTGATCTTAAATCCCGCGCCGTTCAGGCGCTGCAATTTCGTTTTTCTTACGATACCTATTTTCGTCCAACTGAAACTTCTCTAGGGCCTGCGTATGATTTTTCTCCGCCACAGATTATTAAGGACATCATTAATGTTGATCGAAAGACTCGCGTTTCTGATTTGCAATTAGAAGTTCCGAGTGAGGCGGTGAATGTTTTTAAGTTTGAAAAAATAAAAGGCAAAGGTGATGGACTCAAAAACTGCCGTATTGAAAGCCCCTGGCTCAGCTACGCATTCGAAGTCGAAAAAAATCGTTCTCAGGTGACAAGAAGTCTCGTGATCAAAAAATATTTCGTGAGCCTCGAAGACGTCAAATCAAAAACGTTTGAGGATTTTCAGAACGAAGCACGCACCTGCGGTTTAAACAAGTATTTGGTTTTAGATCTGCCAAATTAATAGGCAAATGAGAGCCAAAAAGTGATTCGAAGTTGACCCTCTGGCGGCCATCGAATAGCCATAGGTGATGGTAAAAACCGCAAATTTAACTCCTCTCATGAAGCAGTATTGGGAAATTAAAACTTTTCATCCCGATAAAATTCTCTTGTTTCGAATGGGTGATTTTTTTGAAATGTTTTATGAGGATGCCGAAAAAGCGGCTCCCGTCATGGGAATCGCGCTGACGTCTCGAAATAAAAATTCAGAAGAAAAAACTCCCATGTGCGGAGTTCCTCATCATTCGATTGGCCCTCAGATTAATAAACTTTTAAAGGCGGGCCTTAAAGTTGCGATTTGCGATCAGCTCGAAGACGCGGCTTTAGCGAAGGGTCTCGTCAAGCGCGGAGTGACGCGTATCTTGTCTCCCGGTCTAGTGTTTGATCCCGACACTCTTGATGAGTCGACTCCTAATTTAATCGCAAGTTTTGATGAGGAGAGCGTTTCGTTTCTAGAGGCTTCGACGCTCGAAGCTTTTAGCTACCAAGTGGATGCATCAAAGCGAAACGAATTGATCAGGGCTCTCGGCCCTGTAGAAGTGATCTTAAGTCTCGAGCAAGAATTATCTGGATTTGAAAATTTAGTTCTGAGCCGATGCGAGTTGGATTCGAAAGCACTTAGAACCGAGAAGTTTGAAAGTCAGCTGAGACTTAAAAAATATCTCGGACAAATGCAAGCGAACGAACATATATTAAAGATTGACTTCGAAGTTCGTGAACTCGCCGGTCGCATGCAGCTATCGACAAATACGGTGAAAAGTCTCGAAATTTTTGAAAATTACCAACGTGAAACCCGCGGTTCACTTTTTCAAGCGATTGATCGTACCAAGAGCTCAGCCGGAAAAAGATGTCTCAAAGCTTGGCTGAGATTTCCGCTTTTGCAAAAGTCGGGGATTGAAACGAGGCTCGACCAAGTTCAGGCGTTTTCAGATTCTCCGCATTTGAAAGATCTACGCTTAGCAATTGGTCGTATGGGGGACATCGAGAGGAGACTGTCTAAAATTTCGAGCCCTAATGTGTCGCCGAGAGATTTGCTCTCTCTGTGTGATTCATTGGCGGCGGGGCTTGAAGCGAGTAGTTTCTGCGCGCAAAAAATCTGGTCTGATCAGGATCTCTCGCAGGCTCGGTTTGCACTCGAAATAATTCTGTCCCGTATCCAAGAAGAAGCTCCGGTGAATCTCAAGAACGGCAACGTGATTAAGCCAGGCGTTTCGAAAGAGCTTGATGAGTGCATGATGCTTTCAACCAATTCACAAGATTTACTTTTGCAGTTAGAGGCTCGCGAAAAAGAACTGACCGGTATTTCTTCTCTAAAGGTCAGATTCAATAATATTTTTGGTTACTACATCGAAATTACGAACACCCATAAAGACAAAGTGCCGATTTCTCGTTATGAACGTAAACAGACACTTGCGGGTAGCGAGCGCTACATGACGAAGGAGCTCGCTGAGATTGAAACAAAAGTCTTGGGGGCACAGGCGAAGCGCCTCGAGCTTGAGGTGGCGCTCTTCGAAGATGTCAGACAACGGATTATGAAGGCCTCTCCAGTCTTATTGAAACTCGCTCGTGATTGGGCGGAAGTTGATGTCCTGGCCGCGCTCGCGCAGCTCGCGCTCGAGCAAGACTACAAGCGTCCGAAATTTATCGCTTGGGATAAAAATCTGAGCCTCACGATAAAAGCTTCGCGACACCCGGTGATTGAGCAGAATTTAAAAATTCCTTTTAAGGCGAACGATATTCACTTAGGCTTAAGCGATTGCCTGTTACTAACGGGTCCAAACATGGCCGGTAAGAGTACCCTCATGAGACAAGTGGCGATCACGAGCTTGCTTGCACAGATGGGATCTTTTGTTCCTTGTGAGTCTGCGGATCTTCCAATTTTTGATCAAATTTTTACCCGCATTGGCGCAAATGATTTCTTAAGCGAAGGTCTTTCAACCTTCATGGTTGAGATGAAAGAAGCTGCCGAGATCCTTTCGAATGCGACTCCGCAGTCGCTCGTGATTCTAGACGAGATTGGTCGAGGGACTTCAACCTACGACGGAATGAGTCTCGCCCAAGCAATCCTTGAACATCTTTTGACCCACGCCAATTGCGTGACTTTGTTTGCGACTCATTACCATGAGCTTACGGATCTTTCGCACCAGTTTTTGAACTTGAAGAATGCGCACATGAGAGTGAGCGAAGTGAACGGTGACATTAGGTTTTTGCATACGCTCACTCACGGTGCAGCGAGCAAATCTTACGGAATTCACGTAGCGAAGTTGGCTGGCCTTCCGAAGTCATTAACTTCTCGCGCTTCTGAGATTTTGCATTTGCTCGAAGAGCCCGAGAAAGTGCCAGAGACTCCGCAGATGAGTTTTTCTTTAGCGGCTCAGGCCGCTGCTCCAGACGAAAGTATACAGGCGGCGCAAGAATTTCTTCTCAATTTCAAAAATCTAAGTTTAGATAAGATGACTCCGCTTGAAGCCATGATGATTCTCGCCGAATTTCAAACAAAACTCACAGGAAGTGATTTTGAAAAGTTTTTTAACGCCTGAAGAACGAGAGCTGTTTTCAAAGAAGCTCATTCCACCCAAGGCGCCCGATGGCGAAGAAGAAAACTTTCATTTCGGAGCGAGAGCTTTTTCTCAGCTCCTTATCCAAAAAATTGAAAAAGACTTTGCGGCACATCCATTGTGGCTCAAAGCCGAGCCTATCGCCTTGGGGTCTTGGGCCCGCGGTGAGCTTTGCGCGGGCTCAGATCTCGATCTCTTGTTTCTAGGAGATGAAGAAATTGTAGCGCAGTTCGTAACTGATTTTCAAAAGCGAGGAGTGAAAATTCGCTCCCGTGTTCCTCAGGAGCGACGAGATTGGAGCATCGGCGTTGAAGCTTTCGACGTTATTGCTCTTCTGGATGGTAAAGCTTTTACCAAGAACGGCTCTTCAGAACTTATCGGGCAGATTCAAATGATTGAAGCTAAGGGTCGAACTTACGCGCGCAAACTTCTTGGGAGCATGAATCTTGAAAGAAAGTCTCGTACTAAAAGATACGATTCGATCGCGAATTTTTTAGAGCCTAATTTGAAGTTTGGCCCCGGAGGCTTGAGGGATTTGCACCAGGCGCTCAATCTAGTGAATCTATTTCGCAAGAAATTAGGCGCGTCTGAATTCGTTAATCACCAAAAGCTTGTTCTCGATTATTACTTAGAGTTTTGGTTGCTCGTACGGCACAAGCTTCATCTCGAAGGCGGAAGCGATATTTTGTCTGCCAACGATCAGTTGAGCTTAAGCCAGTGGTTTGGATACAAAAATATTCAGGAATTTATGCGAGAAGTTCAAAAGGGTCTATCACGCGTCAATTTTTATTCAGATCTTTTATTTGCTGAAGTGCAGGCCGGCTCAAAGACTCTAAAGAAAGTGGAGCGAACGAATCTTGAGACCCCGATCGATTACGTAAGGGCACTTCAAAGAGATCAATCAATTCTCATGCAAAGTCGAATTCGTTATGAGGCATCATCGGTTTTTAAAATGGCCACCTCGAAAGATTCAGCTGCGGCCAACCTAAAATTTCTGTCGCTTATTCACGCGAAAACTCCTGATTTAATCACCTACGCATTTTTTCGGTCGAGACTCATTGATTCATTCGTTCCCGATTTTAAGAAAATTGTTGGTCACGTTCAGCACGATCAATACCATCGCTTTAGCGTCGACGCACATTTGCTTCAGGCGCTGCGAGAACTTAAGCGTGTCTATAAGACTCCAAAAATTCTTGGTTCGTTGGCCGAGGTCGTAAAAACTTTGAAGGCAAAAGATTGGGAAATTCTCAGCTGGACTTGTCTCCTTCACGATTTAGCAAAAGGCCGAGGTGGCGACCACTCCGAAGAAGGTGTAGAGCTTGCTAAAATCTATCTTAAAAAGTTTAAGGTTACTTCGACCACTCGAGAAGAAGTTCTGTGGATGATCGACAAACACCTCATCGTATCGGATGCGGCTTTTCGAAAAAATCCGAGTGCAAAATCGACGCTTCGGGATCTCTTCGATCAAGACGTCAACGGTGACCGGATCGCCCGGCTCACGATTTTCACAGCGGTCGATATCAAGGCGACGAATCCCGAGGCCTGGAACTCTTGGAAAGAGAAGCTGCTCAAACAAGTTGTTACGGCAATGAATGCTCCCGAGGCGAATGTTTATTTGAAACTATCTAAAATATTTGGCAAAATATCGACTCCACAGATCGAAAGTTTCTTAGAGTCACTTGATCCTTTTTTGCTTTCGTCAGTTCCGCTTAAATTTTTAGCCGAAGATTTAAAGCTTCTTTTCTTGAATCAGAATAAAATCGAACTTATGCCGGCGATTTATCAAAGTCCTAAAAAAGAGATTTGGATCCGACTCTACGAGAAAGAAGATCGTACCGGAGTTTTCTTAAGCTTCGCGCAAAAACTTTTTCGTCTTAAGTGCAGTATCAATCATGCGTCGATCACAAGCCACCCGAGATTTGGGGTTTACGATTGGTTTCAAGTGCGGACGAGTCTCACGAAGGCTGAACTCATGACGCGCATGCAAAAGACAGATCTTGTTTCTGCATCTACAAATTCGAAACTCGACAAAGTTCACTTTGATACAGTCGAAATGATTTCTCAATCCGAAGAAGAGCTCGTAATCGTATTCACAGGAAGAGATCAGTCGGGTCTTCTGCTCAAAGCCGCTCAGGCATTGTCGGCGCAGAACCTCAATATTCGTTGGGCGAAGGTACATACATGGGGAAGGCAAATTCAAGATCTCTTCGCGGTTGATTTACCCGAGGATGTTCCTCGGGTGTTAGAGCTTATTCGGCAAGATGTCATTTCTTAGTAAGAATAAACTTCGGTTTTAATTTTATCGAGATCTTGGCAGTCTCGAAAAAGAGCCTGAACACTGTTTTCTGAATAAAGAAAACCGAGTGCGGTAGTCACTCGAAAGAACTTCGCTTGAGCGACGGAACAAACTCATGAGCCGCGCTGTCGCGACGTGAACGATTTGGTCATCATAAAGTGGTAAGACATCTTCGGGCTTTATCTGATCGGTGACATAGTCATCAATCGAAAGCATTTTTATTTTGATCGCTACGATCGAAGTCGCTTTACTAAGTTTGTTTAATTCGTCGGTTAAAAAAGTTTTATCCGCCGAGACCATAGAGTGAAGCTGTCTGCGGAACATACCAAACTTTTCAGTTCCCGAACGGTAATACGCCTCGAGAGGAATCATGACTTGGTCGGCAATTTGTTTATAAATGGGAGTGATTCTTGCGTGATCCGTCGAAGTTTCAAGGAGGTTCTTAAATGCAGGATTCAGCTGCAGGGATAACTCAGCTCATTCCATCTCCGCCGCTTCTAGAACCGCCGGCTGCGAAAGTCGTCGAAGTCATAAGCAAAGAGAGGCGAAAGCCCTATGCGATGCTTCGGGATCAGAAGAGGTTGTAGCGGTGAACCTCGACGTTTTTGTTCCCTAGATTGAGGCGCATGATAGCTTTAGCACTCTCAATCATACAAACAAATTTTCGGTTAAAAGAATTTGTTCTTTCTTGTATAAGAAGAAATGCTGTTAAAGTTCGAATATTTAATTGCTAAAACAATTTTAGATGTGATTTGATTACCGAAAACGAGGTGGATTTGTTTTTATCTAAAGTCGGTCTAGTTTTAAAAAAAACTTTTGAATGGCTCTTGCGGAATGAAAAATTAACTGTCAGACTTTGATACAGGTGATGAGATAAAGCATGAATGCTAGTCGAAGAACCTTAACAACTAAGAATTTACCTAACCAATAGTTTAGTAACCTTATCAGGAGGGAGCAAGGATGCTCAGAGACGCATTAATACAAA
>JAYTQQ010000048.1:0-6191 GCA_043746635.1 Bdellovibrionales bacterium
TGGTGGAGGCGGGGGGAATCGAACCCCCGTCCGCGAGCGATCGGTGTTTAGGCTACTACATGCTTAGTCGCTACTTTTAGGGCAGTAAGGGTGCGTTTAGCGACAAACTCTCTCTTACTCCTTCACCAGTATTTTTAAACTCTCAGCCCTGGAGAAACCAGCTGAAAACCGAGATCGCTAAGTTACACAGGTTCAGATTGCGCAATCACCAAACTGGCCTATGGGCTTCAATTAAGCAGCCAATTGATAAGAAGTATCAATTAATTGTTTGCTCGTTTTTACGAGGTCCTCGAGCGCCCCGACATGCTCCTAAAACTTCAACGCCCCCGTCGAAGCCATTACGCCCCCACAAGAAACTGATTCTAAAACAGCTGCGAATATATCTCGTTTCGCAGCAAATGACTATAAATTTGCGGCCTCTCTCGGCCGGCCAGATTAAAATATCTGCTATGAGTAAAAATATTCGAGTTTAAGATGTGTCTGATACAGCTTTATGGGTCGCTATTTACCGCGCGCAAGAAAGTGAACGATCTGATGCTCTCTTTCGAGATCCGCTGGCGAAGTGGCTTTCTGGAGAGCGTGGGCAAAAAAACGCCGAGCTTCTCGGTCATTCTGCGATTATGTACTGGGTGATGGTCATTCGTACCATCGCGATTGATCGTTTGATTTTGAAATCAATAGATCTTGGAGTCGCCTTTTCCGATTCCATTTCCTTGGAGTATTCTTTTTCATTTTCAGACTCGAAAAATGAAAGAGACGTGGTATCAGAATTTTAACAAGCGCATGGGCTACGTTTTATTTGAGAAGAGCTAGACTCGACTAAGAGGAAGTTCAATTTTGGCAACGCATTGTATTGCCAAATGTTAGGAGGTACTTCTCAAGTCTGGGCTCTTAAATGTCGATCCGTTTATATGAGTCAAAACAAGGTTTTCAAAAAAGGCGAAGTGATCTTTAAAGAAGGCGATAAATCGATTTCACTTTACTTGATCCAATCTGGAAGTGTGCAGGTTTACTTGCAAAGACCCAAACAAAAAATCGAACTCTATAAACTCGGTAAAATGCAAATTCTCGCCGAGCAAGTCTTGAGCGGAAGCCAAGTTTATTCAGCTTCGGCGATGGCAATGAATGAAACCACTCTGATGGAGTTCAACGCCGAATCGGTTAAAACTCAAATCACGGCACTCAATCAAGTCATGAAACTAATTTTGAAAAGCACGATGGATAAACTCAAGCTTGTAAGTGCCGAACTCAGGTCTTCGAAACTCGCGACGGACAGTACGCCGTGTCCGCAAGACCAAATCGCAAAAGTTTTTGGTTCTCTTTTTCATGCCGTAAACTATAAGGGCGAAAAGAAAGACGAGAAAAATCCTAAACACGTTGTCGTTTCTTGGACGACGCTCAAGCAATACGCCCAACGCATTTTTGGAGAAAGTCCAAAACGTCTAGAGTCGACCGTCAATTTATTTGTAAAAATGAAACTTGCAAGCTACGAGATGGTGAAAAATTCTGAAGCGCCAGAAGAACCAGAGCAAATTGGAAACGTTCATTTCACCGATGTTGCGGCTATCGAAAACTTTTTTGAATTTTTTCAGTACTACTATTATAAGGGCGGCAAACTCGATCTATTCAAAGTCCACGAAACCAGTGCGCGCATCGTCACCCACTTGCTAGAACTCGTAAAAGAGATAGCGGCAGATCGCAAAGGAATGGTCTCGATTCCGTTTGATACAGTGATTGAGAAATTCAAATCTCTTTACCACATTAATTTGAATACCGATCATTTTGCGGTGCTTGAGCAAAAAGGTCTTTTCGCCAATCGCCAGTCGCACGACAAAGGCGTCATTCTCTCGTTTGATATTCGTGAGTGGCAGATCATGCTGATGAACTGGCGTATTTTGAAAGAAATCGAAAAGTGGAATGAAAAAGGTTTCGTCGATGCGACCGAAGCTGAAGAATCATTTATAAAAAAACTCGCGGTGGCGATGGGACCGCAGTGTCCAGAGTGCGAGACCGCTTTCGTCGAAGGAGCAAAGTTTTGCTCGAACTGCGGCCATAAAATTGGCGAAAAAGCTGCCTAGACCATTATTCTATAAATCCTTTATCAAGACAGAAATCTGCTCGTGCAGAAAATAGTCGAGCCAGCGCCTTCCCCCGAAGGGAAGATCAGTGCCGTTGAGGTAACCGAGATGGCCACCGTACTTTTCAATATGCATTTGTACGTTGCTCGAAGGCTTCGCTAACCTAAAATCTGCGACGTCGACGAAGGGGTCGTCTTCGCTCGTGAGAATCAATGTCGGAACTTTAATTTGAGATAAAACTTTTGCTGCCGAACAGGATTCATAATAATTTTCACGCGTTCCGTAGCCGGCGGCGTGGCCCGTATAGATTTCGTCGAAACGGTAGGTTGTTAGGAATTTCGGAAACTCATATTCGTTCTTGATGAGATTTTTTTTGAGGCGGGTTTTGAACGCGCGTTTGGCTTCTCCAACAAATTGTTGATCGTAAACACGGTTGAATCCGGCGGTGAGATTTCTCGCCGCTTTCTCGAGGTGGATGGGCGCATTTACCGAAATAATATAATCGGGTAGAGCGCTTTCCTCAACGCCAACCCCTGCAGCTAATAAGAGAACGACGTTTCCGCTCAGAGAAAAACCAATGACGACGTGAATATGATCTGGATTTCGCTCGCGTCCTAAGGCAACAACACGTGCGACGTCATCGGTGCGTCCTGAATGATAAGGTTCGTGTGCGTAGTTCAACCCCTCACCGCAACCTCGATGGTTCGTGAGGAAAACGTGGACTCCAAGATTCTGCGCGAGGATGCAGGTTCTCTGCATATAACTTGAATCGGTGTCGCCGCTCAAGCCATGAAATAAATAGAGCGAAATTTTCTTCGTTCCTTTGTAGTAAAAGCTGACGAGTTCGTCTCCTTGACTGACCGAAATGTGCAATTTTTCATCGTACTCGCGGGCGTTTGGCGACGGCATCAAATACGCCACTATCGTATGGACATGACTCGCCTTCGCCCATCTCGGCGGCTCACAGGCAATCAGCTCTTCTTGCTTTTTAAACATTTTTTGTCACCTTGGCTTAAAAATTTTTCAAAGCCGTCCAAATTGTGAGTTTCGCCCAATTAATTTGGAGGCCTCTCCAGAACAACCCGTTTTCTTGGCACGCGAGAAAGTTGAAGTTTCTAGGGTTTCATAAAATCTTTTTTTCGTCAAAAAAAATTGGCCTCTAATTAGCAATGAAAACACAAAGCACCCAGGCAAACCGTTCTAAAGAGAGTGAGAGCATTTGAAGTCATTTTCATATCTGAAAAACGCTACTCTCTTACGCTTTTTGGCACTCCTCGTAGGAGTCCAGGCGATGAGTTCAGCCGTTTTTGCTATGGATTCTGCCGACACTTTGCCGAAAGGCATCTGGAGTCCCTCTATCCGAATCGGTTACGTCAGTGGCATCGGTCAAGAATACGGCTCTGATGGATCTCTTGAGTCTCTGGGGGATATTCACACCATGGCATTTGACGCCACTAAGTTAATTTCAGTTCAGCCCCAAGTTGCGCAGCTCGTTTCGGCACTCAACCAGTTCGGTTCACAAAATCTCGGAGACAAAATCAGCCTTGGATATTTGAAGTTTAATATTCAACCAGAAATTAATTATTACGCACCGGTCTTCGCTCGTGGAATTACCGATCATTGGACCGTTGCTATCGGTGCGCCGATCATTCATTACAGTAATAATGTCGGTCTCGAATCGACCGGCTCTAACATCGACGCCATTCACTCTCAAGTTGGATATTCTTCTTCGCAGCTCAATGGCGCTTTCAATTCTTTGAAAGTTAATCTCGTGACCCAAGCGCAACAGACTCTGACTTCTCTCGGCTACAGGCCGCTCGGCCAAACCAATCAGACTTACATGGGCGATATTCAGATCGCCAGTCTCTACCAATTTTATCACGATGATCGATTTAAAGTGATGGCGAAGACATTGATCGGTCTTCCGACAGGGCCTGAAGCAGATCCGAATGATCTCTCTTCTCTCGATATATCTGGCCAGACATCTCTCGAGCAGCAACTCATTGTTAATTACCGTCTGTCGGCACCGCTCACCATCGCCGGAAAAATATTTTATCACTATAGTTTTGCAGACCACGTCGATAAGCGGGTCCCTCTAGATGAAAGCGACACTTTACCTGCGCAGGATCAGACCGAAAAAGTAAATCGTAAAATCGGGGACGCCGGCGGAATCGGCCTTTCGGCAACTTACGCGGCTTATGAGAGCATGGCTTTTTCTGTCGGAATGGAACTTCAGTCGAAAGCGGCCGACCGCTACAGCGGCTCAATGCCTTACGATTATGCCGCGCTTTCGTCCGCGACCAACACAACCTATGAACTTATGAAACTAGGAGTTGCTTACAGCACCGTTACGTCTTATTTCAAGCAAGTGAGTTTCTTACCTTTCATCGCAAGCTTCGAGTATTCAGACACGATCGCAGGAGTGAATATGCCTCGTATCACCACAAATGAGTTGTGGTTAACGATGTTTTTTTAAGGGTTAACATGTCGAAAAAGAGACTAGGTCAGCAAAAAGTTTTGTGCGCAAGTCTGTCTGCTCTGATGGCATTCTCTGCTTGTGCGCCTAAAGTCTCATCGAAATCATTTCCTCAGCCTGTTTCTACTTTTGGCCCACGCAATCACGATGTCGATTTGAAGCTTGATAAGATCCACGCGAACGCGATTGATCTCAAGCAACTGAGCCTTGAGAAGGATATTAAAACTTCTGATTTCTTTAACGCCGCTGAAAACGTTTTAGAGCTTTCAAAACATAATCATCCAGAAATCGAAAAACTCGGCCACCTTATGATCGAGGGTTTTTATAATTCAAATTTCACGACGACACGTTCGACGTTCTCTAAAGGTCCGTATTTGCAGGCCGCCATTGGCGAAACTCAAGCCGGCGCTAAAGATGCGGTCTTTGACGTCGTCAAAATGCTCAATCAGCAGGTCGCGATCGTGACAGATATTATTGACGATAGCAAAAACGAATACGAGTGGCCAAATTCAGATTTAAAAGTTGATCACGTGGTTGATTTTGTAGAAGGCTACATCGATTATCTCGAGAAAAAATGGCAAAAGGCGAAGCTTGATCCGCGGGTTTACTCAGCACTCATTCAAGGTATTGAAGAAGAATTAACTCCGACGACGAAGGAGATTCGTCCAATTTTGATTTCGATGATGTCTGAAACAAATTTGCAGGCGATCGTCGCCGATATTAATAAAGTCGTTGGTATTTTAGGCGTTGAATTAGATGCCGACACCAAAAAGAAATTGCAACAAGGTATCGAACTCGGAAAACTCGTTGATGGATCACAAAACGAACAAGATGGCCTAAGAATTCTTGTGGCAGTTTGGCGTTTGCTCAATGCCGATGATCGTAAGGCCCAGTTTGAAGCGGCGTCTCCGGCCCTGTATAAATTTTTGAATGGTGCTTCTGAGGATCAGCTCGACTGCCTTCAGGGTAAGTCTTGCGGAATCGACATCATCACGATTTTAGCGAAAAATGCAGGGATTCTTCCGCAGATTAAAACTTACGGCATCGAAAAATTAAAAGTGCAGGTGAATACGGGTGCGGTCGCTTTCGCGCTCGATGCGATCACGCAAAAAGTCACTCCACTTTTAAAAGATGAATTGCCGACGACCCTCAATCAAAAAGTAAAAACCGCCTTTAATAAAGAGGCAGCGGTTATTCAGAAAATTTCGAAAGATCTAAAAGGATTTCTCACTCCGGGCGTTAATGCGTGGTCAAAGAATTACGTCGCCGAAGGAGCTCTCGGTATCAACGCGCTCGAACTTACCGATATTCATTTGAAAATCTCGAGTTCAACCCAAATAACTTTCACGAAAACTCATGCGCAAACAACGGGAGCCGCAACTCTCGGTTCGTCGATGTCGGCTCTTGAGGCTCGTTGGGAACTGATGCAGGATCGTTTTGCCCACATTCCATTTGGGACGGAGACATCTATGGTAAATAGACTCATGGGCGCAAAAACTTCTTTTGAGCACACCCATATTAAAGAGCTTCTTTCTCAGATAAATAAGGCCCTCGCGATTAGTGGTTTTCGTATTTCGAATACCGAAAGATTTAATTCTTTGAATTTCGCGCTTGATCCCGATGGATCAGCGAACTCG
>JAYTQQ010000049.1:0-2441 GCA_043746635.1 Bdellovibrionales bacterium
TCTCGAGCTAGACCTGCGTATCTTTTCAAAACGACTTTTAAAATTTTATGCTCGATCTCGTCAACATTTTGAACAATCTCGGTTTTACTGTAACTCAGGCGATAAGACTCATCGAATCGATCATTCACCGTAATGTACATATACTTATTGATACTGGTCGAAAGAACCGCTCCCTCTTCTTGTTCATAAAAAGAAGGAAGGTCTGTTCCACCGCCTAAAAAACTAATGCGAAAGGGAGTTCGCGAAATAATCATGAATTTTCTCCTCGAATTCTTTAAGGCGCTCAGGGGTTCCTATGTCGTAAAATCTCTCGTTCACGGCAAACGAAGCTAATTTTTTCTGCAGAATCAATTCAGGCCAAAGCTCTTCAATCTGAAATTTTTCTTGAGACACACCCGCAATCACAGATTTTTTCATCATATAAATTCCGGAGTCGACAAGCTCAAGTCCTTGCTCACGTCCCGCTGCTTTTTGGTAGCGAGAAATGAAACCGTTTTGGGATATGATATTTTCTTTCACGGGAGTAGGTTTTTGATTATCGTAGGTCGAAATCAATGCATCTGCGCCCGAACGGTCAAAAAAATTCTCTATGTCGATCATCGGCGCCCGCAAGAAACTATCTCCATTTAAAATAAAGAACGAATCTTCAAGCAGACAAATCGCATTTTTGAGTGCCCCACCTGTTCCCATGGGTACTTTTTCAAAGCAATAAGAAATCGATAAACCCAGGTCTTTACCGTCACTAAATTCGGCCTCGACCTGTTCACCGAGATAAGAGACCAGGAGCAAAATATTTTTATAGCCCTGCCTGAAACATTCTTTAAGCTGCCAAAAAAGAAAAGCTTCGCCTGCAACTGGCACCAGCGGCTTCGGAATTTTCTCGGTGATGGGCCGAAGCCTTGTGCCGAGACCTCCAGCTAGAATCACGACTTGTTTCATTGTCTAAATTTCTCGGCGATGATTTCTCTGATAGCGAGAGTGACCGCTTCATTACTTGAAAGACGGGCCGTCCATCCTTTGGCGGCAAATTTCTCACGCGTCAGGTGGGTATAGGCAACGTCGCCTTTCCAGCCTCGATCGCCCTCGCCAAAGGCCACTTCTGCTTTTATTTTTGTTATGTCGCTCACGTGGCGAGCGACTTCTTCGGCGATGAATCGAACCTGGGTCACGCCGAGGCTCGCGAGATTAAACACCTGAAAATCGTCTTTGCAATTCTCATATCCAAATCTCATTCCTCGGATGCAATCACTCACGTGAAGGTAAGATTTTCTTTGCGTACCGTTTCCGAGGACGTCGAGTTTTTCTGGTTTTTTTAAGAGACGGCCTACAAAATCATGAATCGCTCCGTGAGTTGAATGCGATCCGACGATGTTAGCGAATCGGTAAACCCAAACTTTGATGTCAAAGTTATGAGAAAATGCTGAGCACAGGGCCTCACAAGCAAGTTTGCTCGCACCATAAAAAGAAATCGGCAGAAGAGGTCCATAATCTTCTGGAGTGGGCTTAACCAAAGCTTCACCGTAAACTGCCGAGGTTGAAGCAAAAATAATTTGTTTCACTCCGCAAAGCCTCATTGCTTCAAGCGTATTGTACGTTGCGATAGTGCCGTTATTAAGATCAACCGCCGTGGTCAAAGCACCCTGAGCAATATCCGAATTTGCAGCGAGGTGATACACAAGTTCATGGCCCTTCATCGCCGCGACTAAAGCTTCGAGATTCAACAGATCCTTTTCGATGAATCTAAAATTTTTGTGATCAATGAAGCCCGCTAGAAGTGAACGCTTGCCTAAAATGAGATTGTCATATGCCGTGACTTCATGACCTTCATTTAAAAATTGTTCACATAAATGAGAGCCGATAAATCCGGCCCCGCCGGTTATAAAGATTTTCAAAATTTATACCTTTCCTAAGACTTTAACGCTCAACCAGTTTTTGAGACTTGGTTTGTAGAGTAGATGAACAGAACTTTTATCAAATGCGTATCGCGGCTGATGATCAAGCTCACCTTCCTTCATAATTTTTTGAACCAAAACGAAATAATCTTGCGCCATTCTCTTAAGCGAGAAAAAACTTTCGATCGAATCGCGACAAGCCTGCGGCGACACTGGAGATAAGCGTTGCGGAGAGGCGAGAAGATCATCGTAACTTTCACACACTACGCCAGTGCCGGGTCGAACAAGCTCAGGCATACAACCATTCGCGGTCGTGATCACGGGAGTTCCGCAGGCAAGCGCCTCAAGAGGAGCTGCAGCACATGGCTCGTCCCAGTTTGTTGGGTAAATCAAAGCTTTCGCATTTTTGAGGAGCTCAAGCTTTTCTCGTTCATCGACTAAGCCGTGGTAATGAATCTTGCCGCGAGACAAACCCGTCCCGCCCATGATCCGAAGCTCAACGTCTAAATCTTTCGCCCAAGCCAAGGCCGTCTTAAGATTTTTCACTCG
>JAYTQQ010000050.1:0-11534 GCA_043746635.1 Bdellovibrionales bacterium
TTGTTTTTTGCGGGCAATGAAGGCGATCCTAAATCGGGCTTAAAACCTGTTGCCGTTTTGCTTCGCGGAAGTGATGAACTCAATCCGATTAAATTAAAAAATATATTGGGCCTCTCGAATCCTCCGGTGATGCTCACCGAAAAAGAAGTTCAAGCGACGACGGGGGCATACCCAGGAAGTTGCGGGCCGGTTGGTCTGAATATTCCGGTCTACGTTGATACCGGAGTCGCCGGATTCAAAAACTTTATTGTAGGCGCCAACAAAGATGGCTTTCACATGAAGAACGTCAACTTTGGTCGTGATTTCAAAACGACGGCAGTTGCTGACTTGAGACTGACGAAAGACGGCGATCGTTGTCCAAAATGTGATGGCACTTTACACTCCGTGCGCGGAATCGAAGTCGGTCACGTATTTTATCTCGGAACAAAATATTCGGTTGCGATGAACGCAACTTTTCTCGACCGTGAAGGCAAGGCAACTCCGATGGAGATGGGATGTTTCGGCATCGGCATCACAAGAACCGTGCAGGCCGCAATCGAACAGTGTCACGACAAAGATGGAATCATCTGGCCGATTTCGATCGCGCCCATCCAGATTCATATTTGTTTGCTTGATCCTCAAGACGAAGAAGTGAAGCAGGCTGCTGAAATTATTTATTCGGAACTTAAATCTCACGGCGTTGACTGTTTGCTTGATGATCGTGATGAGCGCCCGGGAGTGAAATTCAAAGATGCCGATTTGATTGGTGCGCCTCTCAGAATCAACGTTGGTTCTCGCGCATTGAAGGCGAACGAACTAGAGCTTGTTATCAGACAAACCAAAGAAACTCGTAAGGTGCCGGTCACTGCTTGCGTAGATGAAGCCATGAGTTTCATCCGTGCGGCTCGCAGTTCTGTGGCCATTCCACGGACTATAAGTGCAAGCACTTAAAAATCCCATCATGCTGGCTTTAGATGTCGATACGCTCGAGGAGTGTATGCATTTCGCAAAAATCATAGGGCCGAACGTTGGAGCCTTTAAATTGGGTCCCCGTTTGGTTTTGCGTTACGGCGCAAAACTCATCGGAGAACTTGCGCAAATGACTCCGGTTTTTGTTGATTGTAAATTTCTGGATATTCCGTCTACGATGGACGCCGCCATTCGCGCTGCATTCGAGGCCGGAGCAAGTTTCGCGACGGTTCACGCATGGGCTGGGCCTGAGGCTCTGGCACTTCTCTCTCGCACCGAAAAAGAACTCAACGAAGAGCGTGAATTCAAGGTACTCGTCGTCAGCATTCTCACAAGCTTTCATAAAAATAATCTGCCGCCGACGATGTGTGATATTTCAGTTGCCGAACAAGTTGAAAAGCTCGTTCAGAGCGCTTCGCAAGTCGGTCACAAAAGCTTCGTCTGTTCTCCGCACGAGGTAAGGTCTTTGCGTAAAGATCATCCCGAGAGATTCTTGGTCACGCCCGGTGTACGTATGACCGGAGATGACGTCGGTGATCAAGTCCGCGTGATGACGCCGACAGAAGCATTGAACGAGGGCGCATCAGCACTCGTGATTGGTCGTACTTTATTAAAAGCAAAAAATCCTCAAAGTAAATTGGCCGAGATTTTAGAAAGCATTCAATGAAAAAAAGTTTTTATCCGCATCCTCCAAAGAATCGTGATCCCAAAACTCAGCACAAAAAAAAAATTGTTCCAGCCTCGAAGGCGAAAGGGCCACATCCGGCCCGTGGCACAAAGCCTCTAGGTAAAATGATAGGAAAACCTCTCGCTAGACCTCTCGACAAAACGAAACAGAAGTCTTCTGAGCTTGATATTTTTATCAAGATGGGTCGTTGGGTCATCGGACTCCACGCCGCTGAAGAAGTTCTGAAGATGCGTCCGCATGCAGTGAAGCGTATGATCATTCGTGAAGACTGGGCGACCGTTCCGCAACTGAAAGCCATGCATCAACTCGCGGGCTACAATGACATTCAAATCCAAGAGAAATCGAGCGGACAGATTGACGGACTCCTGTCTGCGGCTCAAGCCGGCGGCGGCCACCAAGGAATTTTACTCATCGTTTCTGGACGCCCCGAAATTGATTGGGACGGCCTTAAGACTAAAGAACAATCTGTTTTGCTCGCACTCGACGGACTCGAAGACCCGCAGAATCTTGGCTCGATTTTGCGAACCAGTTGGTTGATGGATGTCGACGGCATTCTCGTTCCTCAAGACCGCGCTGCGGGTTTGACCCCAACCGTTTCGAAAGTAGCGAGCGGCGGAGCCGAACACGTCGCTCTCGAATCAGTCTCAAATATGGGCGCTGAATTTAAACAAATAAAAGAAATGGGCTACTGGATTTTCGGTCTTTCCGAAAAAGGAACCAAAACTATTTGGGACCTCAAACTTCCAGAAAAAGTTGTTTGGGTTGTCGGTAATGAAGCTTCGGGCCTCCGCATTTCAACTGAAAAATTTTGTGACGAATTAGTGCGTATTCCACAGGCAGAAACGGGTTCGAGCTATAATGCGAGCATTGCGACCGCGATTGCTTTAGCCGAATCTGCTCGCCAATTCAGCTTGCACAAGTCTCCTCAGAAGAATCGACCATCTGATAAAGATTAGCTTTGACTGAGTTATTTCAAATAAAGTATTCCTTTATATTCTTTCAAAGCCTTTTGAATGCTGGCATAGCTCAATTGGTAGAGCAGCTGATTTGTAATCAGCAGGTTGCGGGTTCGAGTCCCATTGCCAGCTATCTTTTGCTTGTTATATTTTGTCTCGTCCTGTTCGGAGAGGTACCCAAGTGGCCAACGGGGGAAGACTGTAAATCTTCTGGCTCTGCCTTCGCAGGTTCGAATCCTGCCCTCTCCACCATTTCAGTTATAAGTTATTAATTTCATTAAGTTTCGATTCTCGAAACTTTCATTTGCGACCAATTGCGACCAGTTCGTTGAACTTATCCCATTGTGTTTGGGTATACTCATTGAGCGCATTGGTACTCCTCTTTGCATAAACCTGGATACTATCTTGAGTTGTATTACCAAGAAGTTGTCCGGCTACAGCAAGATCACCAGTGTCATTATAAACTTTTCGAGTCATTCCATGTCTGAGAACATGGGTTGCAGTGTAGGGCAAACCTGCGAGTTTGAAGGCCCTATCATAAGCTGACTTGATATTCTTATAACGAAGAATGCTGCCGTCACTATCGGTAAAAACTAAGCCTTTTTTATTCAACTCGTAAAGTGATTTTAGAATTCCAAAACTAGCGGGCATTAAGGGTTGCTCCTTAGTGCCTTGGTTGGCTTTCGCATTCTTAAAACCATTAACGATTGTCGGCCCGATTTTTTTTGTTCGACTCCAAAATATAGATTTCGTGATCTTAACTCGGGAATTCGGAGGAATGTTAAAATCCAACCTTATATCTTCCCAATGAATCGCGGCCACTTCGCTTACTCTTAAGGCCTGGTAGTATTGTAGAGTTGCCATTTTATACAATACTTCACCACGCTTTATCGTGAGAAGCTGCTCTCTAAACTTTAGAAATTCTTCTTCCGAAAAATCTTTCGCCTTAATCTTTGCTGTTTTTTTGAGTTGAATTGCTTCGCGATGGCGCCGCTTAATCGGATACCGTAGCAAAGTTTCATCATGATACTCGCAATAATATTTTAATATCGTAGCCAACAAAGTAAGTTCGTGATCAAAACTCTCTCGAGTTGTTTTCCAGACATGACCATCTTCCGGATTGATCAGGCAGTCTATCCATTCATCAACTATTCTTGGAGTGAACTTTTCAATTTCAACTTCCATTATAGATTGAAAATACAACTTTAAAAGTTTGTTATATTGATCGCGAGTCGATTCTGCTAGCGTCGGATATTTTCGGCGTTGCCATTCTTTGACCACATCAAAGAAACTGACTGATTTTTTCGATATGGTCATATGCGAAGAATTTATTTTTTGCTCGCTGTCTTGGCAGACAGAGGTACTTTCGGACTGCCACAGTTTCGCCTCTTCAAGAGATTCAAAATATTCAGTAAGACGCTTTCTAGCTTTACTGTATTTACGTGCTAAATAGGTCTTACCTCTAACTGGGATCTCATATTGAGAGCCATCCCACACCCAAAGCTTTGAGATATTAGGGTGGTTTGAAAGCTTGCGATAAATTCTATTTTTGCCTTGATAGTCTTTCGGACTAAATTTTTTCATGAGACGGAACTCCTCTTTTGAAGATCCGCCACAACATCACTATATCTAAATCTTACGGCTCGTCCAAATTTCACGAATCGAATTCGATTTAACTTCATCAATTTGTTAACGTAAGAAACCGAAACGCTGAGTTTTTTCGCGAGCTCGTTTTTGTCTATGTAATTTTCAAAGAACTTTAAAGGCTCGACTATGGGTTGAGCCTTTAGTACATGGACCAATTTACCTTGAGTGCTCATCGTCAATCAAGAAAAAGATTTTTCATTTTTAAACTTTTCAAATCATCTGTATCAGTAGTCAAATCATTCTTATGTCGTACTGACATACTCTACGCTTGCTCTGGCGGCGGAGGTGCCGGAGTCACTGCATTTTTTGCAGGTGACTTTTTGCGATGTCGTTTTACAAAGTCTTCGAGCGATACAATTAAATTTTTGTCGTCCATATTTTTGAGTGAATCCCTAAAAAGCTTTTTTACATTTACAAAATCACTTTCGAGTTTATCCACTTTTGATTTGAAACTAACTCGATAAAAATCTTTGACTATCCAGCTTGTGAGATCAGACGGGCACATACTTACTCCTGGCTTGGCTCTTAGGTCTCTGAGCATTGTCTCGATTGCGACGGCTGCTTTTGGATCAAGATCAATCCTCATTTCATTATTCATTTTTCTACTCACCTTGATTGTTCCTATATTTTGATTTCTTCTTGGCCCACTCAGGACTTCCAACTATCACCGACTCACAGTGAGCCTCGATGAGTTTGCTGCCATGAACTTCCGTATCAAAGCACTGGGTTTCGACTTTCGATTGATCCACTATGTAATCATCCTCAGCTTTCTCAAGAGTCGCAGGTCTTGAGACGCTGAACTTTTCAAGATTGAATAGAGTCTCGCGCCTGACCTTGGAATCCCGACTTTCAATGCTGTCATGAATAAAGTAACTGGCAATTCCTCCAACTACAGCTCCGATCGCAGCACCTGTCAAAGCAGCCTGCGATTGTTGTTTACCAACTACTAAACCAGCGACTGCACCTGTTGCAGCACCCGTACCAACACCTAACATTAAAGACTCTTTCATCGTTGCACATCCCATCATCGGGATTATTAAAACCATCATTTTTAAAACGTCTCTCTTCATTTATCTCCTACAAAAATTGTTTAAATCAAAAAACTGTCATCCATAGGACTGAGTTAATCTATGGAATTTATCATTTTAGTGGTTTCAGGGACTTAGCACGAAACTGAGGGTGAACCCGTTTCTCGCAGGTTCACACAGCCCAGTTCGTTCAGTCGGGTCGCCTAAGCGAGTTCGAATTGGTTGCCGTCTTTACCAAAAAAAGTAACCGGCTTGTTCGGTAAAAGTATCTGATCGAGCTTCACAAAGAACACTTTAGATGCTTGTGTTTGACCGATATTTTCTTCGGCCTTGCGAATTTGTTTTATCAGCCAGTCATTTGTATGAACATACATGATGAGCCTAATGTCGGTTCTCAAGTAATATTCTAAAAGTTTCTTCTCATACCTGGCAGACGATTTTTGTGAAGGTTCATATTCTAAAGCCCCGTAAATGATTCCGGTTTTGGTATTAATTCCAACAACTGCGTCACTTCGTACTTCGGCAAAGGGCTTTATGAAGTCACTATCCTTCACATTCACGCAGCATTGAAGAACATTTTCAGGAATATATCTGACGACAGAGTCCCTAGATTCAAGTGACTTTCTGATATCAACCAGAGTCAAATCATGCGCGATTGCGTCTGACCGACGAATCTCTGAATCAATTTTTACCGGATAAGTCTCACAAACTTTTGCTTTTGATGTGTCGGTGAGCGAATAAATCAATGTATTGTTTTTCTCTTCGGTATCGTAAAGTCTTGTATCGAGCCACTTCTTTCGCTGAAGTCCTCCGATAACTTTTGAGACTCTACTTTTCACTACAGTCGGAAAAACTTGGCTCTTTAGCTGAAATCTCGTCATCACTTTATTCTCAAACAGGAGATGGAGAATTTTCGTCTCTTGAGTCACTTAACTTGCCTTTGGGTGGGGACTTAGCTGATTCGGCCTGGATCAAAATTTCCTCAGTCAACTTTTGAGAGATCTCAAACATGGGTTGAAAAGTGAGTTGCTTCTCATTTTCATGTTCTTTTTTGAGCTCATCAATTTCAGAAGTGAGTGTCTGATCGTCTAAAAATGGCGTTTGAACTTCGGTGAACTCGGTGCCGTTCGCCCAAATTGCGCGGCCTTTGATATCTGGCAATTCGTAAGCCATTTTGTTACCGAGCACAGTTGTTGATCCCTGCAATGTATTTGCTCTGAAACAAATTCGTCCGCCGAGATTTTCTTGAATCTTTGTATCGATCGTTTCGGTTGTCACTTTTTGAGTAGCGAGGATCAAGTGAACTCCCGCAGCACGTCCAAGTTTTGAAATCTCTTCCGTTAACTCCCTTGCCTTTGCGATCTGATTGGCGCGCTCCTTATTCATTTTGCCCTTTGCGTAAAGCTCAGAAGCCTCATCGACCGCAACCACAATAATGTCTTTTTTGTCTCTTTCGGAATCAATCGATTTCACTCCTTTTGATTCCATAAAAGTGAAGCGCCTCATCATTTCTTCTCGCACTTGCGATAAGATACTCACAGCCTCGTTTTCATCTTTAGCGATTTTAACATTTTTGAGACCGTTAAAATCACTGGCTTCGACACCTTTTTTAAGATCTAAAATGTACACTTGAACGTGCCGAGTACATTTTAAAATACAAAGAAGAATAAGTTTAAAGATATTACTCTTACCCTGACCAGTCGTTCCTGAGATCAACAAATGCGGCAGGGCTCTAAGAGTTTTAACAATCAAGCCCATTCTGGACTCACCAACTAAGAAACCCAACTGACCTTTAAGATAGGGCGAGCAATCAAGGTATTTAACCATTTTTGGAATTTCTTTAGGTGTCAGATAAATTTCAACGAGTCTGCGATTATTTTCGCAAGGTTTTATGGACTCGATGATCATTCCCCAAGCCGTTTCAAGAGATCCTTTTTTTGCGTCATACTGATCAAGCCCGATACCTTTGCTTGAGAGAACGTATTTCACCCGAGTGTCTTTTAGATGCTCGACGCTGATAATTCGTGGAGTTTCACCCGTAGCAGTCTTTAGGCCAATGTGTTTCAAGTCTTGATTAGGACGCCAACACTGGATAATAGCTCTTACTCCTAAAACGAAACCAACGAGTAGCATCGGCGGAACAAAGATCAGCAAGATTTGAGAGAGCTTTCCGTACTCAAGCATCCCAGAGAGAAAGCTTTCGTTGAAAATATGGGGTGAGAGTCGGTATAAAACTCGTAGGTGAAGATTGTTTGCAAACACCATCAGAGTCGAATTGGCTCCCCAGCACGTCATAATTACTACAGCCCAGAGTGGATGTTTTCGCACTAAAATTCCAAGCCCTTTTACTGACGCCGTCATAAATAGCTGGCAGAACTTAAAGCAAGCCATGAAGATATTCTCCATTGCGCCGCCGTTTTTATTATCATTCGTCAAATTAAAATCCTTTCCGATTTATCTTTTTTTTCTATCCTATTTTTCAGTGTAGCTTTTTGTTAAAGCAATGATCACGTCACTCCCAGCAGGGATTGTGATGTAATCTTCAGACTCGTTTAATTTCGAAGCCTCACGACTTGCTTCAGCTTGCGAGGATTTCGAAACTCCTTGATAGGCTGCATTTTGCAGCTCAAGCTTTGGTGCAGCCATGCCGTTTACCATTTCTCGCTCAGTCATAATTTCAGTGGCTCCTGAGACGACTGCTAAACCAACCGCAGATAAAACACGTAAGTCAGAATTACTATTGACCGTTCCTGCAAGTCCAGGAGAGTAGTCCTTTGGATTCAAGGCCTGAGCTTCGATTTCAAACTCATGTCCTTCTGGTGAGAGTGCTTTAGTAAGGCTCAAATAGACCTTTTCACCGTGGCCTGAATAAGTGACCCGCCCAAACAGGATGGTGTTCTTTTCGATCTCCGCTCCCACTTTTGATTTGCCTCCGTAGGGTAACAAGACTTTTATGGTTTGGTTCGGCTCCCTCGTATCAATCGAAGTGAGAGTTTTACCGATGAGGCTCGTACCAATCGGAACAGTTTTTGAAGGATCTCCCGCATTGTCCCTTGCAATCACTTGCGTCGCTTTGTAGTTGAGCCTCAATATCGCACCGGACTTTCCAGAGCCTTGGGCCTTATTGGTTTTGGAGCTGGCCAATAGGCTTTTCACACGCGGATCTATTGAGACAGGTGGTGCGCCAGAATTGGGATTTGCAGTCTCTGTCACAAGCTTTTTTTCAGAATGGCCTATGAAACTGGTATCCACATGAAGTAAGAGCCAAATCGTTGGCAAAAACATGATAGAGGCTAAGATAAATAAGAGCATCCAAAAAATCGGACTGTTCAAAATACTCATGAGTCCATCTTTTTTATGGTATCCAAGTTTGAAAAGTGCTTTCGGTTTAGTCCAGAAAATGTTTTTTAAAAATAGCTTCATTTTAAATAGACCTTGGCTATATTAAAGTTTGCATGCTCCTTGTTCATTTCGATTGAAATCGTGACGTCATCTTGCTTTTCAGGCTTAAAAAATAAACGTAAATGCGCTGACTTCTTTGACTCGATCAAAGCAGAATCTTTGACCAAGATTTGCCTAGATAGAGAGACGCCTTTTCGATTTGCAATGAGTTTGAGCTTAGAGAGATCCACCTGCAAATTTGATTTGTTGGTAATACCCATATCCAACACATACATGTCGTGTGCTGGGGAGTATTGAATTATCAAAGCCTTGATCAAAGTTTCTTTGCCAAGCATCACTGATAAGTTCTTAAATATTTTCTTTTTTTCGAATCGCCTCGATACAACAGGCTCAGATGTTCGCTTTCTAGGACTTTGCAAAAGATCCCATTCAACTCGAACAAGATCATCGTAGCGATTTGAGCCAACAATCAAATGAAAGCCGTAAGTTCTAGACTCTGTATAGACAAAGAGATTTGTCTTCACGCCGCCAATTGGCTGAAGTGCCACGTCGTTATCGATATACTCAACACCGAAATAATTCTGATTGCCGATGACTATTTTTTTAGGTCGCTCCCGGAACCTTAAAACAGTTGATTTGCCAAGGTTCAAATAAATTGGCACAATCTCGTCACCACGAACATACACGACACGTACACCATCGGCAAAAGCAAGCTGTGAAAATAGGCCGCAAAGTGCTAAGGCCAAACAACAGAAACTATTTTTCAGAACCCTCATGCTCAAGTATTCCATTCACATAAAGGCCAAGAGGATTCCATTTGGTTGAATTGCCATTGGTTAATTGAAACGACACTTGTGTCGGGACAATAAGTGGAATCGAGTTTAAGTGCAGGACCTTATCAAAACTAGCGACAATTGCTTTTTCACTCACCTGAACTTTAAGATGAGCAATATCTTGAGAGACCTCTCGCCCCTTAAAATCTCTATTTTTTCTTTGATTGAGAATATCCTTTATTTTGGATAGGAGCTCGTCACTTGTATAGGGTTCAATTTGTTTTGCAATGTCATTTGGCTCAAGCTTCTCCCATTTATTATATAGATATAAAAACTCAGTTACGAATCTCTGAATTTGTTCTTCATCGATATTGAGCTTTTTACTACTAGCAAGATATGGGATGCGGCCTTTCTCGCCTTCAAATACAACAAGTGGGGGTCTAAACATTTCAAACAAAGTAAGTCCCAAAAAGATAAAACCGACGAAGGCTACTCCGATGCTTACAATTTTCTGAGTTCTCAATTGATGATTCACAGAAAGCCAGTGGTCAATTGCAGAAGTCACTTCACGTCGGTCATTTTTAGAAGAGCCGTTTTGTTTCTCGAGAGCTTCGTCTTTTTCATTGTTCACTTTTTCAAAATCTGCGTTCATAATTTCCTTTGTCTTTTTTTAATTGTTCTTTATATTTTTCAGGCATAAACAGTTCCGAATACTTTTGCTTAGCTTGATTCAACTTTGGCTCAATTCGTTTTCTAAAAAGCTCCGCACGTCCTACAATTGGATTCGTAAGTGGCTTTGCCGCAAATCGCCCCATTGAAGCTGCTCCACCGCCGAGTTTTTTTGCCAAAGCAGTCGCTTGAAATTTCACAGCCGTACCAACTGCCATTGCAGGAATAGCCGCCAGAGCTCCTGCTGCACTTTGCATCCCGTCGTTAATGAGCGATTTTGTCGCAACTGGAATGAACAGCATTGAGATGCCGATTGAGAGATTTATGATGATCGACATCAAATAATCCTCCATGCCGGTGACTTGAGGATTCATGGCAAGCTTCAATAATAAAACTCCCAAAATGCTCCACAGCACCTTCCAAATTATGACTTGGATAAGTCCTTTGTAGAGGCTTGCAGTCGCGTGAGCAGATGCCCTGCCGACATAGGCCAAAATCATAAGTGGTGAGCACACAAATAAAATCGTCCACACAAAATGAATGAGTGCAACTGAAACGAAAAAGCCAAGATAGGCAATAATATAAGCCGCAATACTAAAAAAGTAGAGTGTCGTCTCTCTTAAGTTAAACCATTCACCACTCGTATTGTGATAGTTTGGACCCAGATTTTTGAGAACGTCCCAAAGCTTTTGCAATCCATCAATTCGGTCTGTGATTCCGTCACCGATCGTCGCAACAATCGACATTGTGTATTCAAAACTATAGAGGAGAAGCACCGATACAATTGTTCTTCTTAAAATATCTCTAATGTTGGGGTTTTCTTCTTTCAAAAATTCTAAAACGATGAGTCCCAAAACTAGGGGTACGAGTAAGATCCAGTACACTTGAACGAGTTCTTCTCTTAATCCTCGCCCAACATCACTTAGGTAATCAAACAACTAAAATTTCTCAAACTTCATGTCAGGACTAAACCCACGAAAGCTATTGCCAAGATCGACATTTACTTTTTGAAAATTCGCGACATTTTGCTTGCCAAGTTTGTTCGCCATTCCGAACTGCTCACTTTGAAGTTTGAGCATTTGAGTATCAAGGCGAATCAGTTGCGAGAGGCTGTTTAAAATCTCAGCACTCATTTCCGCTTGCATTCTCATGGCACCCTTAGGAGAAGCATCTCTGCTCTGAATAACAATTCTCATTGAATTTTCTTCTTGCTGACTCGAGAACTGTTTAAATGAGTTCACCATCTCAAAACTCTCTGCAATTGTTTGATCGTGAAGACTTTGCATTGCCTGCTCCTGACTTTTTGGAGAATTGCCATAAATTTCAGAAACTTTTCCGACCGCTGTGTTCTCTCGAGTTCTCTTATGTAGAAAAGACCTATTCTTCCTTCAATAATTTGGGTATTAAGGCGGATTCTCGAAAT
>JAYTQQ010000051.1:0-2256 GCA_043746635.1 Bdellovibrionales bacterium
CGTTTCTGTTCTTAAGTGGGGATTTTGAGAGCTGAGGCCAATCCCAAGCGCTTTAAGACGGGGCTGAGCTCAGAAGGAATTTTTTGAAGGCTTCGACGGGGATTCTTTCCCGCGACCGTGATCTCGACGAAACGAATCTGTGACAACTTTTCTTTCAATCGCCCGAGAGTCCACCCCTCGTTTTTGAGGCCAGAAGATTCCAGTTTGAGATCCAGTATCTTCTCAAGCAGATAAGCCAGCACGCAGATCGTATAGTGCGCCCGAACATGCTCCATCTTGTAAACAAACCAGGGTCGCAATTTCAAAGCTTGCTTCATCTCTCTGAACGCGTGCTCGATTAAATATTTTTCCCGGTAAGCAAGCAACATTTCCTCAGCAGTGAGCTTGCACTTCGGCGACGTGATGAGAGCAAAAACCCCATCGAGTTGATCGTGGTTGTTTTCGGTTACGACGATTTGAAACGAGCTGACTTTTCTCATGTAGCCTTGTGATGGAAACGGATTATCTTTTCTCCGCTTGAACGTTTCATTTTCTGTTTTAAATTCGTGAAGTTCATACGTGACATAGGCTTCGAGCTTTTTCTTTTTAATTTGCTCGTCCACATCTTTTTGGATAGCCTCTTTTGCTGCGTCCTTTTTAAATCCCTGAAGCCAAAGGTTATGTTTTTGCACCCATTCCTTGAAGGCATCGATTCTCTTTTGACGAGAGAGAACAGCAAGCTTGTAACGAGCGGTATCGAAGAGAAGAACGGTTTTGCGGTGATTGATTTCACCTAACTCGCTATAAAATCCGGTTTCATCAAATCGTTTCCATCGACTCTCTTTTTCTAGTGTCTTTTCAGCGGTTTCCGTATTGATTTCGGAGAGCCATTTCTGAGGATGAATCAAGAAAAGATCTTTTATCGCCGGAGCCTTAAGCCCAGTCAGGTACTGATAGCCTTCGGCCTCGATTCTTTCTAAATTATCATGAGAGAGAAAACCTCGGTCAAAGACTAAAAGCGCGTTCTCCACGCCAAAGCGTTTCTTGAATTTCTTCAGCTGCGTGACCAAAGTCGGTGCATCACCTTGGTTACCTTTAAAAATATCCCAGCTAAATGGAAGTCCTTCTTCATTAATAAGAAGACCCAAAACAACTTGAAGTCGATCCGGTCGATGATCTTTGCTGTGCTCGCTGCGAGCAGCCAGTTCCACTCCGTCGCCTTCGAAGTAGCTGCTCGTCAGATCATAAAAATAAAGAGATTGAAGTTTTGGATCTTTTTTGGCGATCAAAGTTTGAAAAAGATGATTTTCGATCTTTTCTTGCTGGGAATCGATTGGAGGCAGGCTCCGGTATATACGCGATTCATTCATCGATGAAACGGGCACTTCTAAAATCGATTCAAGTGCAGTCGTGGGATACCAACGAACGATCCCGCTTTTACTCACAGGATCGGTGATGCGGTTGAGAACTAAAATCTCCAACAACTTTTCAAGCTCAACGTCAGCTTCGTTGGAGGAAATGATTTTGGATAATTTGAGACTGAGCCAAAGCTGATGAAAAACTGCGAGTTCTAGATAACTCCACGTTCCCGTGCACTCGATCGCTTCGGGATCCATCCACTGAAGACTCGGATCATTGTGAACGCGAAGGGCTTGCCGGATTTTTTCGACCTGCTCAAGCGGAAGACTCCCTAAATGAGCGAGCACGCGCTTCTTGTTCTTACCGTCTTCGCGATAAGGCTCAGCGATCGAGTAATAACGATAAATCTTCTCGCCGGCCTTTTTCGAGTGCTCTAAAAGTTGAAGTGCCATTCTGTTCTTACAATAAATACATATTATCTAATAAATACAATAATAAAATTATTAAATTAGTATAAATTCTGTTCTTAATGGACGAGTACAAAATCAACAGACTTCAAAACAAGCGGCAATTCAGCTCTTTTTTATGGATGCGGTGGGCCTAAGGTGACGAAGTCGAGTTTTAAGACCGACTTGTAACTTCGATTGACAAATTACGCTGTAAAATCGATAAGCTCTCTGCGCGGAAACCGCTCTATTTATGACGAACTACCCTCACTCACCTACCCTCTCCAAAGCAATCACTTTGAGTGATGCCCTCCTCAAAGCCTCGATCGACGGCCTGATCATTTTTATTCGCCAAGGCCACGCAGTATTCGCGAATGAGGCCGCTGCAGATCTCTACGGATTCAAAAGTAGCGCCGAGATTTTAGGCACTCTCTGGCAAACCCTTCTACCTCCAGAAACTTCCGAACAAATA
>JAYTQQ010000052.1:0-4405 GCA_043746635.1 Bdellovibrionales bacterium
AGGCACGTCGCCGTTAACAATACGAACTGCGAGGCCTTCGGCGATCGCGGTCTTACCGACACCCGGTTCACCAATCAGAACGGGATTGTTTTTTGTGCGACGGGCAAGGACTTGGATAACCCTCCGAATCTCTTCGTCTCGGCCAATCACCGGATCGAGTTTTCCTTCGGCGGCCATCAACGTCAGATCACGACCAAATTTCGTTAAGACTTCAAGCTTACTTTCAGGATTATCATCAGTCACTTTGTTGCTCCCACGAATTTTTTGCACCGACTCGAGTATACGTTCTTTTACCGCGCCAGCGTTCTGAAGCAAACGCCAAATCTCTGAAGACGCGCCATTCATAATGGCAGTTAAAAAATGCTCCGTCGAGATGAAGGAGTCACCATACTTTTTAGATTCCGTATCCGCCAACTCAAAGAGTTTGATGAGTTTCTGACTCGCGACAACTCGCTTAGAAGCTCCCGAGCTGCTTGGCATTTTACTTAAGACTTTTTCGAGTTCCTTTTTTAGGACCGGGAGCTGAACGCCCGCCGCGACTAAAACCGAAGGGATGATCCCGTCGTCTTGAATGAGCATTTGATAAAATAAGTGCTCGGGCTCGACAGCAGGGTGTGATTCTCTTTCGGCCTGCCCGGCGGCCGCCTGCATCGCCTCCTGGCTTTTTCTCGTCATTTTATCAATTTCGTTCATTTTTTACCTCACACCAAGTATACAATAGATCATAAAAGTGAGGCCCATCGATAAAATGTCAACCCACGACAAGAAGCTTTCTCATAGCCAGCTCCCTAAAGATTTTGGGCCCGAAGTCGACCCTAGACAGAAGCGTCGAAGCCGTCGACCGCGTAGAAGTATTTTCTTAGACCGTATTCATCCGCAAGATTTTCAGAAAATGAATTTTATGTTTGCTTGCGAGCAGTGTTCACACTTCGACGGCGTCCAAATCATTTGCACGATGGGCTATCGTCCTCAGCACCGCTTAGCAGACCAAATTAAAAAATATGAACTGACCGGCAAGATGCCTCTTTGTCGCTTTATGGAGATCGATTGAATCTCAACTTAGTTAGCCTCTTGGTTTGCACTTTGGCCCTCATCACGATCACGTCTTCGTTCATCTTGATCTGGTGGCTGCAGCCGAAACTTGCGAGCGAAGAAGAGCTCGCCGACTACAGAATTCACCCCGACATTCCAAGTCAGTTTAAGGTTTTTCAAAAAACGCGCATTCAATACAATCAAATTGGCACAGGCCCCGACCTCGTTTTTCTTCATGGTATCGGAGCGTCGACTTTTATCTGGCGCAAACTTCTGCTGCTGCTGGCAATGAATTATCGTGTCACGGCAATTGACATGCCCGGGTTCGGTCGTAGTCAAAAAATCCTCGAGTTCGATCTCAACCTCGATTCGATGTCTGATTTCGTCGTTCAATTCTTAGATGACATTGGTATTGAAAAGTTTGATCTCGTCGGTAGTTCGATGGGAGGCGCAATCGCACTCTGGATCGCGAAAAAATATCCTCAAAAGTGTCGTCGAGTTCTCAGTATTGCCGCAGCAACGCACAAGTCTCTGATTCGCTACCCTACCCTTGGACTCAAAATGTTAAAGCCCCTTCATTTTCTCGTAAATAAAAAAACAATGCTTGTCGCTATTCATAATGTTATCAGACAAAGAGATCTCATCACGGATGATTTAGTAAATGGATATCTCCTCCCGTTTCGGGACAGCGGAGATGCCTGGAGAAGTTTCTTAAGAGCGACCGTCATCGTTGGTGATTCGCGCATGCCGAGCGAGCTCTCGATCCTTAATTCTTACCCAGAGTTTCGTCATAAAATTCTGTGGGGAGATGCGGATCGCGTGGTTCCTCGTTGGGTTCAAGACGAACTTAAAAAAGTATTGCCTCAAAGTGAATTCGAAATTTTACCGAAGCTCGGTCATCATCCGTTTGAAGAGGATCCCGAGAAAATTGCGGGCATCATTCAAAAATTCTTCTCCTAATTTTTCTATACTAATTTTTCTCGACCAAAGCCTTTCAAACACAGCCCTTAATCTAGAAAATCTCTTTACCTAGAGCCTGTTTCCAGGCGTAAGTCGCGCGACTTTCATCGCAATTTTCAGACTTTGTGCGTGTGTTCCTCACAACCGGTCTTATGTCCTGTCAAGAATTCGTCTGCGCTGTCGATCAGTTACTTGTTCAAGATGTTTGTATTTTGACTTCACCGGGTTCAGTAGGAACCAGGGAGTTCGGTCAGACTCTCTTACACACTTAGTAACATCTCAGAAATGAGAAAGGAGGCGCTTCAAGGAAGATAAAAAAGTACAAGGATTAAATTGTAATCTCAAACAATAGTACATCGGCTCGGACGCCGAACTCCACGCTAAAAAATGGGGTCACGTAACAAGGAGGATATTTAAAATGAAACATTTTTTTTAATTAATTTAACTGGAGGATAGAATGGGTTTTCGTATATCAACAAACACGGCTTCGATCAACGCACAAAGAAATTTGAGCAACAGCCAAATGGCGATCGATAGCAGCTTAGCAAAATTATCAAGCGGTTCTCGTATTAACAAATCAGCTGACGATGCTGCTGGTCTCGCAATCAGTGAAAACTTGAAAGCGCAAATCAGATCAACTCGCCAAGCCAACAGAAACGCAAGCGATGGTATCTCTCTTGTTCAAACTGCTGAGGGCGGACTGAACGAGATCGGTAACATTATCGTACGTCTTCGTGAGTTAGGAATCCAAGGTGCTTCTGACACCGTAGGTGATACTGAGCGCGGATTTATTCATAAAGAGGTAGACCAGCTTAAAAACGAGATGCAACGTATTTCTCAGGTGACAACTTGGGGCAAAACAAAACTTCTTGACGGTTCGACTCCGAACTACGATTTTCAAGTTGGTATTAACAACAACGAATTCGAAGATCGTATCAGCTTCAAAGCAAGTGAAAACACTGCGACTCTTGATTCTTTGAATTTGGCAGGATTAGATTATACTTCTAAAGAAGGCGCGCAAAACGCTCTCGAATCTCTTGATAAAGCTCAGGAGAGCGTGAACGGAATGCGTTCAAATCTCGGAGCTCTTCAGAATCGTTTGACTTCGACCGTATCGAATTTGGGAGTTGCTGAAGAAAATATGTCAGCAGCAAACAGCCGAATTCGTGACACGGATGTAGCGAATGCGTCTGCCGAGATGACTCGTAACAATATTTTGTTACAAGCAGGTACTGCAGCTTTGGCTCAAGCAAATCAAAAAGACAATTTAGCTCTTAAATTGATCGGTTGATCTTTTAACCAATAAACTAAGCTGTATCATTATGTCATAAGACGACTCGACCTCTTCACGGAGGTCGAGTTTTTTGGTCTAGATTTTTGTCTGAAATAGTATAGTCCAATAAAATTGAGGCTTTATCGCTTTAGCTCTCGCACCTTTGTTCCGAGAAATGAGAGATCACAATACGTAAAACTTTAGCTTTTGAGGAGGCGACATGAAAAATTACATCTTAGTAGCAGGACTCAGTTTCCTGATGCTTTCATGCGGATCAGCGGGTTCACCAATAACTCCGGCAACCGGCACGAATAGCAATGGTTCTTCAGGTACAGGTACAGGTTCTGGTTCGACTGGCGGAAATAATTCTGCTTGGACCAACTTTAATTTCAGTGCAAGCGTTTCGGGTGGTTCAAGTTCGACTTACCAAGCCGTTTCGATCAACACCGCTAACAAAACAATCACGGTCAGCCTTCCGCTTCCGTTTGATTCAAGTCTCACGGGCATTGTTTTAAACACGCCACTTCCAGCGGTGAATGGCGCGACTCTCGCATTCAGTCAATTAGCTGACGGCACTCCAGTTTTAACGGTCACTTTGCCTCTTGCTTCGATCGTTAAGCCCGTAACGACTCTTCCTGTTTCGACTCTTCCAAACGGAAATCCCCTCCCGGGAATGCCCGCGAACGCAGAGCCAAGCCAGCAAATCCAGGTCGGAAAAGGCAAAATACCGAATTATGTTTACATCGGTCAAATGTCAGTTGGTCTCTTCGTGAATACGCCTTTTGACCCGACCCTCTCGACTCACTTTCAACTGACCGACAATAATGGAAATTCAGTGGGCGGCATCTACTCAATTCCGTACACGTCTTCGACCCAAAAAGACGGCGGATTCTACTTAAACGTCAACGTCCCCGCAAAATACACCCAACTGATTCTAGAGAATCTTTAGATTTGGCTAGGACCAATGGTAGAGTTTTCGTTCTTCAAAGAGTCTTGCCCGGCAGGACTCTTTTTTTGTCTTCTCCGCCCGTGAAAAGCTGCCAGGCGTCTGACTCATTTTTTGCTAGGCAAGATATTCAATCTTAGTTTAAATTGAGATGTCGTAATTTGAATTTTAAAGTCAATTAAGGAGACTGGATC
>JAYTQQ010000053.1:0-13916 GCA_043746635.1 Bdellovibrionales bacterium
AAAACTTTGATAGCACTTGCGGCTGGCCTTTACAAAACTCTCGACGAAGGAAAGTTTCAGCGCTTGCTCGTTTCTCGTCCGATTTTTCCGATGGGTAGGGACATCGGATTTTTACCGGGTGACGTCGAACAGAAATTAAATCCTTGGATGCAGCCGATTTTTGATAACGTCGAATTTTTGATGGGCGCTGATAAAAAAGCAGCTGGCCGCGCACAAGAATTAATCAATCAAGGTATGCTGAATATCGAACCACTGACTTACATTCGCGGTCGTAGCATTCCGAATCAATATTTGATCGTAGATGAGGCACAGAATCTGACTCCTCATGAAATTAAAACGATCGTGACCCGTGCCGGACAAGGCACGAAAGTCGTCCTCACGGGCGATTACTTTCAAATCGATAATCCCTATGTCGATAGCGCAACGAGTGGGCTGACCTACTCTGTCGAGCGTTTCAAGGGCCAAAAGATTGCGGCCCATGTGAGCCTGACAAAAGGGGAGCGATCAGAACTTGCCGAATTGGCGGCGAACATTTTATAAGGCGAAGTCCCGACACCCTTTGGCATAGCCGCGATCTCAATTGCGGCTCGTCGTAAAAACCTCTATGGTGTTCGACGAAAGAGGTGAATATGAGTCATGTTGTAAGCTTTCACTATATGTTGAAAGACGATGCCGGAAAAGTTCTTGAGTCTTCTCACGGAGACGAGCCAATGAGTTACCTCGAAGGGGTAGGACAAATCATCCAAGGCCTCGAGAAAGAACTCAAAGGTCTTAAAAAAGGCGATAAAAAATCTGTCCATGTCGCGGCCAAAGATGGCTACGGCGAATTCGATGAAGAGCTCATCGTTTCGGTTCCCCGTGCACAGATTCCAAAAAAAGATGTTAAAGTGGGCGATCAATTTCACGCAGACTCTGCCGAAGGCCAAAGTCGTACCGTTGTCGTCACCGAAGTGAATGACAAAGAAGTCATAGTCGATGGCAACCATCCGCTGTCGGGCCAAGACCTGAACTTTGACGTTGAGATCACCGATGTACGCCCGGCGACGAAAGACGAAATCACCCATGGCCATGCTCACGGTCCTGGCGGACACCATCATTAGACTAATCTCCGTTAAGACCGACAAGAATCGGTCTTAACCTTCGTCGCCGCTGTTAGGTGAGCGCTATTCCTAGCGCTGCGCTAAACCAGCGAGATCGAGATTTCGCTCCACGAGAGAGTCTCTTCCGACCGAAATTCGACAGAACCTCGCAGCTGAAACTCAGGATCGCGCACATGAACCAAAAGGTATTGATCGTCTTGTGCGTGATCTTTCTCGATCACCCAGTCTTCTGAATTAAGTCCAAATTTATAAAGTTCCCCAACTAAGCTGTTCTTTAAAATGTTTCCCATGATTTCTCCTCCTGATTTCAGAAGAAGAGCAATCACAGAGCCATCCCGAAGGCGCATAGAATAGCTATTTGGTCTTGCGATGTCCGAACTCCGGCGTTAAAGTCGGACATGATCAAAAATTACCTCAAAAATCTTCTGATATTTGAAATCCTGATTGTCGCTGCCGTCCCATTTATTTTTAAATATATTGAACCGAAACGCATCGCCGCGCTAGGAGCGGGTTCACTCTTCGTCATCCTCGGAATCAGCGTTTTGTACGGCAGTCTTAAATACAAAGCTTTGAGAAAGACATTCTTTACCGTTGCGGGCTGTCTCCACCTTTTTTTGGTTTCTGTTCCGATGCTGGCGGCACGGATTTATTTTTTCGATACGGATTTCGACCACATTCAAATCATGGGCTTGGACGCCCCGGATTTTCACAAATATTCAGAATACGTCTATATAGCTCTGCTGTGTGCCACGATCTATCAGTTTGTGAAACAGCTCAGACAAACAAAAAAAGCCGCATAAGCGGCTTCTTCTTCGTTCAAAGTGAGCTTCGAAAATCTACTCTAAAGAAAAGGGTTTAGGAGAAATCGCTTCTGGGCGTTCGAAAGCGTCATGAGCGGCTCCGCCATTGGGAAGCAAGCAAAGATTACGAGCTTTTTTAATAGCTCCAGCAACCTGTTTTTGTTGAGCTAAGCTCAATTTGCTAATACGAGCAGGGGTGATCTTGCCGCCTTCGCTGATGAAACGAGAGAGAGTTTGAGCATCTTTGTAATCAAAGAGATAATCACCAGAAAACTCGGGACGGTACTTAGAGCGTACATTTTTACGCATAATATTCCTTTCAAAACAATAAAGTCAGAAGGGCGGACGTTACTATACTTTTATGTTGCCAACAAGAAACTTTTTACCTATAACTTCGGATTCAGATTCTAAAGGGAGGTCCAATTGGGACGCTGTGAGTTAACAGGTAAGGGTCCGGTCGTTAAAAATTTAGTCAGTCACTCAAACATCAAAACGAAGTCAACGGCTTCGTCAAATGTTCAAAGAAAGAGACTCTTTAGTCGAGTTCTCAACTCTTTGGTTTCTTTGAAGGTTGCAACCAGTGCTATCAAGGATATGGAGCATCTTGGCGGTTTCGACCAATACATCTTGGGCCTCGATCCAAAGAAGATGTCTCCACGCGCGACTGCGGTGAAGAAAAGTATCCGACTTAAAATGAAGCAAAAGAAAGCTTAAGGAAGATTTATGAAATTAAAAATCCGCAAAGGCGCTAGCGTAAAAGTGATTACAGGCTCTGATAAAGGCAAACAAGGCACAGTTCTTGATGTCGATGCCAAAGCAATGCGCGTGAAAATCGAAGGCGTTAAAATTTTGACAAAACATTCGAAAGAACACGGCATCGTAAAAGCTGAAGGTTATATTCATTACTCAAACGTTTCTCTCGTAGAAGCCGCTGCAGCTAAGAAGAAAACTTCAGGCAAAAAAGCCTCTAAGTCTAAATCAGCATAATCGATATCTAAAAATGAAGATTGAAGCGAAACCCAAATTGAAAGATTTGGGTTTTTTTATGAAAATTTTGATATAATATGGCTTGCCGAAGTGCAACCGGGAGAGATTTTTATGAAGGTTTTCTTACTATTGAGCATTTTGATTTCTCAAGTAGTTTTCGCAAAAGATCAAACTGCAAAGGAATTTATCGTCTGTAAAAATACCCAAGAAGTTCGCATCCTTTCTATTTTGGTGAATGATCAAAATACTTGCGTTGCGCACTACTCAAAAAAAGGAAAAGACGAGGTGATCGCCCAAGCGAAATCTCTTGAGCTATGTCATGACCGATTGAAACAAATCCAAGGAATTTTAAAATCCGCAAATTATAATTGTCGTTCCGTCGCGAAGGCCCAAGTGAGCACAAGTTCTGAGGCCTCTCAGCAGTGAGCGAGTTAAAAGTGGCTGCATGCCAGATGCGGTCGACCGACGATCCAGAGGCGAACAAAAAACAGGTTCGCGAGTTTCTTCAAAAACTAGAAAAAGTTGATCTCGTGAGCCTGCCTGAGAATTCACTCTTTCTTCGAATTCGCGCTGGAGAAAAATTTCTTGGATTCTCAAAAGACGATCCATTTTTTGGGGAACTCGCGAGCTGGGCCAAGAAAAACCAAACCTGCGTGCATCTCGGTTCGGTAGCACTTCAAAATGAAAATGCGAAACTCTTAAACGCAACCGTATGGATCGATCATGCGGGGCAGATTTCTTTTCCCTATTCGAAAATTCACCTTTTTGATGTCGACGTCGAAGACGAAACACAAGTTCGTGAGTCCGACAATTTTGCGGCAGGCAGTCAGCCCAGCATCGTTCAGATCAAAGATTGGAAAATTGGCCTCAGCATTTGCTACGATTTAAGATTCTCGGAACTTTACCTCAGCTACGCAAAGGTACCCGTCGATCTTATTTTGATTCCGTCAGCGTTTTTGGTCACGACCGGCGAGGCCCATTGGCATAGTTTGATTCGGGCCCGCGCCATTGAAGCTCAGGCTTACGTTGTTGCGGCAGCACAAGGTGGCGAACACCTTTCGAAATCGGGTGACAAGCGCCATACCTACGGCCATTCTTTGATGGTAGGGCCTTGGGGAGAAATCTTAGCCGAAGGAAGCGATCAAAAAGCGATCATTCAGACTTTTTCAAAAGAAAAGATTTCTCGGGTGCGAAAGCAAATTCCGATGCAGAGTCATCGAAGATTTTAAGAGGTTACGCATGAAAAAATTATTACTCGCAGTTTCGATTCTACTTCTTTCAGATTTCGCAAAAGCAGATGAGGAAGTGGTTCGGCCTGAAACGACTGCGACTGAGGCAACTGCGACTGAGGCAACTGCGGGCGATGCACCTACCCGTGAGCCCGCTGCCGTTCATACCGTTGAGCAGGCGAAGCTTCGCCAATATCCCGGCGGGCGAGACGAACAAGATATTAAAATCCAAGCGAGTCTTCCTCAGCCGACCAAAAATATCGACGGATCTCCCGTTGGTGAAATGGCCGTGCCTGACGATCACGACGACTAAAGGAATATGAATGGAAAACCCAATAGCCCCTCAAGTGATGGATGATATTCGACGCGAAACCATGGACATCGACGTCTTGATCGTCGGCGGCGGCAGCGCCGGGTTATCTGCGGCACTTAAACTTTCGCAGTTGATCGAAGAACATAATCTCGCGGTGACTGAAGGTCGATCAACTGCAGAGTTGATTCCTGAGCAGATGATTGCGGTCATCGAAAAAGCTTCTGAAGTTGGAGCGCACTCTCTTTCGGGAGCGGTTTTGAATCCGACGGCTCTTCGAGAACTCGTTCCGAACTACCGAGATCTTGAGTGTCCGATCGAAGCTGTCTGTGATGACGACTCGGTTTATTATCTTGGTGAAGATTTTAAATTCAAACTTCCGATGACGCCTCCGCCATTTAAAAACGAAGGCAATTATCTTTTGTCGGTTTCGAAACTCAATCGCTGGTTAGGAAAACTCTGTGAACAACGCGGAGTTAATATTTTCTCTGGATTCGCCGCAGTTGAGGCGCTCTACGATGGGGACCGTGTCGTTGGCGTAAGGACGGGCGATAAGGGTCTCGATAAATATTCAAAACCAAAATCGAACTTCGAAGCTGGATTGCTTTTAAAAGCTAAGCTCACCATTTTTGCCGAAGGTACTCGCGGTTCGCTGTTTAAGCACGTCGCTAAAAAATTAGGACTGCGTGAAGGTAAAAATCCTGAAGTATTCGAAGAGGGAGTGAAAGAAGTCATTCAATGTAAACCCGGCAGTGTCATTCCCGGAAAAGTGATTCACACCCTTGGGTTTCCGCTTTCGAAAAGTATCGGCGGAACTTTTATTTACACTTACCCAAATGATCAAATCGTTATTGGACTTGTCGGTTACATGGATACCGAAGATCCACTGTTTGATCCGCATCGTGAATTGCAAAAATTAAAAACGCATCCGTTTATTTACGAAATGATCGAGGGCGGAAAAGTCATTGCCTATGGCGGAAAGACTCTTCCGGCGGGGGGATTTTACTCGATGCCGAAACTCTACGCCAACGGAATGCTCGTTGTGGGCGACAGTGCCAGCATGGTCGACGTGCAAAAATTAAAAGGGATTCATCTTGCGATGAAATCCGGAATGCTTGCCGCTGCCACCGCACTCGAAGCGATCGTGACTCACGATTTTACCGAAAATACTTTGAAAGCTTACGCCGAAAAAATTGCGCACAGTTTTGTTCATACCGAACTCTACCGCGTTCGTAATTTTCACCAGACATTGACTCAAGGATTTTTGATGGCGGGGCCACAGCTTGCGCTTCAAGAAATCACCGGCGGTCGCGGTTTTATTGACCACATGAAGAGTGATCTTGATTTCACACACACGAGAAGTGTCGTCGATGTTTGGGGACCCACGACCCTTGCGCAGAATCAACTTCCAAAAGCAGATGGCATTTTGTTTTTTGATAAGCTGAGCAGCGTATATCTCACGGGAACGATGCACGACGAAGATTCGCCGAATCATCTCCATGTCGCGAATACCGATATTTGCCGAGAAGTTTGTCATCCGCAGTACAATTCGCCGTGTAATCATTTTTGCCCGGCTGCTGTTTACGAGATGGTGGATGATCCTACCCAGGCAGGCAAAAAGAATTTGCATATCAACTACACGAACTGCATTCACTGCAAGAGCTGTGATATCAAGTGCCCAATGGACAACATCGATTGGACGACTCCCGAGGGCGGCGGCGGTCCTCAATATCATCTCACGTAAAAGGCGAGTAGGTCTGAAACGAGTGTGAGCACAACTCTATGGAACCAAGTGAGTCTAGCCTAAGAGCTAATAGCCCTAGAAGCCTTTGCCATACGACAAAGTCAGCATGACCGTATATTTGTTGTAAATATACGCATCGACGTTTGAATTATTGATATTATAATTTGCGTTGAGTCCAGCGATGAGAGTTTCGTTCAACTTTTTACTGAAACCAGCGGCGAGAGTATAGCTATTATCAAGTCGAGCCGTCGCGTTGGATGAGTAATTGAGTAAGAAGTATGAAAGCTTCGTATTGAACATCGTATCCCAATAAGATTTCGTCATGAAGCCCGCGCCTAAGTCGATACGTTCAAAGATAAAATTCTTGCCAACGGCACTGTTGTGCGTGAAAGATCCGTCGGCTAAAAATATTTTACTCTTTTCTTTATTGAGAAAAAATAAATTGGCGTCGGTGATCTTAATATTAATGGCCGATTCGTTGTCGTCTCCGACTGAGGAGTTGAGATTGGCATTATCTTGTCTGAGTTCAAAATTGTAATTCGCGAACCAGTTTTCGTTCATAACAAAAGTGCTAAGACCCTTTAACAGGAAAGAACTAAAAATGACTTTATTTGTATTATCTTCGCTGCTCATCGAAAGACTTTCGTAGCCAGGAACGAGATCGAATTTGGCACCTTTACCCATAAAAACGCCTTTAAACGTATAGGGAAATGTGACGTCGATCAAGAGTGGATCTGTGTTATGAACGGTCTGATCATATTTCAGTGAGCTATCGACCGTGTAGATATTCAAGACGTCGAGTTGGGCTGCGAACTCATGATCGGCTTCGTAAGTGGGGCGGTACCGAAGGGTACCCATCGTGAGGAGTCTTTCGCCGGCCGTATTGGTCGGTTGATTTTGAAGAGCGGTATCAGAAGCGAAAATCACGTTGGAGTCGGTGATGAGACCGAGAGTTCCTCCGACGTACCATTTGTGGGCGCGCTCGGCTTCGAACTGTTGGGCCCGTATGATTTGTTCGATGTAACCTTCAGCTCTCTCGTCTAGTTTTGCGTTTTTCGAATTATCGAGAACGGCTTGAAATTTTTCTTGAGCTTCTTTGTAGTGCACTTGTTCGAAAAACCCGACGCCGATGTAGAATTGGGCCGAACCGCTGAGCGATTCATTGTTCGATACCGCAACTTCTTCGAATGCCGCTGCCGCATCTTTGTAAAGTTTCAGGCGATAATTGTTGAGCCCTACGTAGTAATTAATTTCGACCGGGTCGACTTGTGATTTTTGATCGAGATCCATATCCTTTGCGAGATCCAGAAGTACGAGAGAGCGATTAAATTGCTCGGCTTTATAAAGAGTGATCGCCAACTGAAAATAGTAGGCCTTACTCTCAGGATCCGAAACTGTCGCGTTTTCAAATTTCTGAAGAGCATCTTGTAGTTTTCCTGTTTGAAAATCCACGAGACCATTCTTCGCGAGATCTGCGGCTTCTTTTCGTTTCTCTTGTTTTTGGCCGGCAGAAAGTAAATTAAAGGTTTTTATATTTTCGGATGCTTTTAGCGATTCGACCTGAGACATTCGTGCGCGCTCGATTAAGGACGCGCTTGCACGCTTCTGTTCGTCGAGCTGTTCTGCGAGGGCGGCAGCGTCGAACGCACTTCGGGTCACCACCGAACGACTTCGGAGGTCGCTATCGAGGCTCGTTATTCTAGAGAGTTCTTCTTCGGCGCGAAAAGCTCTCATCGCTAATTTCGCCTGGTCTTTTGAATCGTAGATTTCGACGACCTGGATCCCGTTTTTATACTTTCTCAAGATGAAAGCTTTGCGCTTGAGTTCTCCAGATTTAATCATGTCCGTGATTTTGCCCATTCCTTCTTTGGCTTCGACGAACTCTTGCGGTGGAATATAAAATTCGGGATTGAGCGCTTCGAGGCTATTCCAGCTGAGAGAATAAAGCCCAGAGAAAACACCTGAATCTGGAGCCGTTTCTTCGAGACTAATCTGAATGATACGCCCGGTTCTACCTTCGCGAAGAAGAATCGTTGCCGAATCAATTTTCTCAGGATCTTTGTTCCAAGGTGGGTAGCCATAACTGAGCTTTGTCATTTTTGAAGAATCGATCGGAACTCGCGTGTCGCGTTTTTTTTCGGGTGTGCTTTCTTCGGCGTAAGAAAAATGAAAGCAAAAGATGAGTGCGAATAGAATGCGAAATGCCACGATGTCTCTCCAGGTTGTAAATTCACGGCGCAGAGGAAATAGTGTAAACTAAAAGGATGCGAATAAGAAATACGAATAAAAAAGCCCAAACATAAGTTGGGCTTCTGTGGGTCATGAGTTAAGCGCGTGAAAATTATTTTTTAGGAATGATTGAGATATTGATTGTCGCTGGACCTTTAGGTGCAGGCGGTGGAGTTGGAAGTGCCGCAATTACCGGCGGTGGAGGTGGTTGAGTGACGATTTGTGGAGGTGCGGGCGGAGCTACGGGAGCGTTCACCGATTCACCGGCGCCACCGGTTTTATCGTTTGAATCGGTCATCGAAGTCGCAATGCTCGTGCTTGCAGGAGCGCGATCTCCAGAAGATTTCGAATCCGAACTGCTCGCTGTCGCAGAAGAACTTTTCGCCGCTTTCGAAGCTGTGCCACTTGAATTAGACGGTGAATTTGAAGCTGCCGTCGACGAGCTATTCAATTGCTTTAACTCACTAGCTGGAACCGGCACTGGACGTCCAGGGGCTTGGTTTGGCGCAGCCGTTGTTTTTTCGCCGGCACTGACCGAAACCGAATTGATCATTTGGCCTCCAGGTCCGACCTGACCAACGTCGACTTTACCCGAGAAAGTCACAACTTCAGATTTACCAGTTGATGGCGCATATGAAGTTAAGAAGTCGGTGCCGCGAACTCCGGCAACCGCTGATTTCGTTTTCACCTGAAACGAATTCGAAGCAGAATCTTTTGCTTGGTCATCATATTTCTGCTTTACGTTTGCGCGAACTTTACCAAACAAAACGTTTAAGAGAACTTTTTTCTTTTCTTGATCAGGTTGAAATTCGTAAGCTTCGATCGTCATTTTTGTGTCGGGTGAAAGGTTGAGTTCGTTTCCGTCGACCATGACGATCTTTGCCCGTGCCTCTTTACCGGCAGCAACCGTATCGCCTGCGCAAATTTCTGAGTTCACTTTTGCTTTTTCAGATTTTTGAGTTTTTGCGATATCGATTTGAACATCACCTTTTACAACCACAAACTTACCGCACGAGGCGATTGCTTTCTCAGCGAAAAATACGGTGAAACTCATTATCACCAAAAACAGTTTAGTCGCTGTCGAGAACATATAAAACCTCCACGTTCCGCTGCAGGTTACGAGGTAACCCGCTGTACTCTAAACCTATCGGAAGTAGACAGTTCAATCTGAACTGATATCGTATAATTTATGATTTTTCTCTCTATGAGACTTCGAGAATAAATTCGGCTGCAGCAAGAAGATCAGGGACAAAAGCTTCTGGTTTCTCAAACTGAGACTTCTCGGGATGATCCACTCCGGCCAGTAAAACGCTGCGCGTACCGGCTCTGCGCCCAGCCTCGACGTCGGTCATGCGGTCACCTACCATCCAGCTTTTGGAGAGGTCAATGGCGTGATCCTTGCTCGCGATTTCGAGCATACCCGGGTTCGGCTTTCGGGTGTGGTGATTACTTTCAACCGAATGGGGAGCAAAATAAAATCCTGCAAATTCGATATCGTTTTTTGCGAAATCAAATCTCAGTTTTTCATGTATCAGCTCAATGTTTTTAAGGTCGACAATTCCGCGGGCGACGCCCGATTGATTTGTCACAACGATAAAAATATATCCCGCCTTTTTCAGGTTTCTCAGCGCGGTAAAGACTCCTGGCAAGTATTCAACGTGGTCGGGGTCATTCAAATAAACTTTGTCGAAAATGAGGGTGCCATCACGGTCGAAGAAAATAGCTTTATGCATTTAAAATAAATGACATTATTTTTTAAGATGTGCAAGCGGATGATGTTTCTCCATCATTTCTGCAATCTGGTGAGTCGCTAAATGCGTGTACTTTTGTGTAGCGGTTAGAGAAGTGTGACCCAGCAATTCTTGAAGGCTGCGCAAGTTTGCGCCACTGCTCAAAAGATGAGTCGCGAAGCTATGCCTGAGAGCATGCGGATGAAGGGGCGTCGTAATTCCCGCACGCACACCCCAGTACTTCACGCGGTCGTAAGCTTTGCGGGTTGAGAAGGCCTCGTCTCCCCATATATAGAGAGTATGTTCAAAAGCCAAAGGCTTCAGCGCATTCATCACGATTGGGGAGAGGGCCACGAGTCGCTCTTTATTTCCTTTTCCGCGAATGCGAATCATATTTTTATCGAACTGAATATTTTTAGTTTTGAGTTCACACGCTTCGCTGACCCTTAAGCCCCCACCATAGAGCAAGAGTACCAAAAGATAGTCGCGGTAAAATTGCGCCTTCACTTTTTGAGCTTCGCAAGCTTCGTATTCGGCTTTCAGTTGTCGTAAGAGCGACAATGCTTCATCGACCGAAATAAAATGCGGAATTTTTTGCTGCCCCTTCGGTCCTTGCAGAAAAACTCGTAGATCTTCGCGCAGATAATCGTGCTCGAAGAGGTAGCCGGTGAAACTTTTAAGGCTTCCGAGCTTGCGGTTTCGGCTATTTTGCGAAAGTTTCGCCCAAGAAGTGAGGGCGGCACGGCAAATTTCTAAATATTTTTTTGGCTCAAAACTTGCCCCTCCTACTTTTTCAAAAGCCTGAAGAAGGTCACTTTGGTAGGCTCGCAAAGTGTGGACCGATGCCGACTCCACTAATTCTAAGTGTTTAAGAAATAGGCAGGTTAGTTCTTCATATTTTAGGGCTGTTTTCAGCGCCACAAAACGTCACTCCGTTTGAAATTATTCATAGGCTACCTGAACTCTTGAAAAAATTGCTTGCATATTTTTTATACACCGTGTAATTTCCTTCTTGTCGCATAGCATTATTTTTAGACACTTGTCTATTGCGCTGACAGTCAAAGGGCTTCAACTCCCTGATCAACGACTGTGGCGGAGTAGAAAAAGGGTTCCCTCAAATGAGGCTAAGCAGCTGTATTTAAACTTGAATTAAAGGCGGTACCTATGTCACAGACTGAAAATACTCCAATCTTGCCAACTCCGGCGAGTATGGCTCAGATTTCAGGAGATAGTGGATCTCGAAACCCACATCTCGAACCTAAGTCGATTGTCTATAAGTCAGAGATCATGAAGAATCTGATGAAGATGGTTGATCGTGTTGCTCCATCGGGAGCGACGATTTTGATCCTAGGCGAAAGCGGAACGGGTAAAGAACTCGTGGCTCGAGCCATTCATGAACGTAGCCTAAGAGCGAACAAGCCCTTTGTTGCGATCAATTGTGGTGCTTTGCGTGAAACTCTTTTAGAGAGCGAACTCTTCGGACACGAAAAAGGTGCTTTCACCGGCGCTTACACGCGTAAGATTGGTCTCGCAGAAGCAGCCAGCGGCGGCACTCTTTTCTTAGACGAAATCGGAGAACTCACTCCAGGCATTCAAGCGAAGCTTTTACGTTTCATCCAAGAAGGTGAAATTATACGCGTCGGCGGAAAAGATCCAATTAAAGTCGACATCCGTTTGATTTCTGCAACCAATCGTGAGCTCGATGTCGATGTCACGAAAGGTGTGTTCAGAGAAGACCTTTACTACCGTATCAATACGATTACGCTTTTGGCTCCGCCACTGCGTCGTCGTAAAGAAGATATTCCGTTGCTTGTAGACTATTTTCTTTCTCGCGGAAACCACAGAATTTTAAACCGTGGACGCGTAATGAGCGAAGAAGCGATGAAGTTTATCGTTCGTTATGACTGGCCAGGAAATATTCGTGAACTCCAAAATGTTTGCGAACGTCTTCAGATTTTGGCTGATGGTCATACGATCATGACGGGTGATCTTCCAGAGAATATCATCAATCCTGAAAGTAAAATAATGAGTGATGATTATGATCCAAGCATTACTCTCTACAATTTGGAGCGGGCCTTTATCATTAAAGCGCTGAACCACTTTGAGGGAAATAAAACTCAAGCGGCCAATGCTCTCGGCATTACGATTAAGACTCTCTACAACAAACTCCACGAATATGGTGAGTTTGAGAAGTATTCATCTCATGCCCGCGCGGAAGCGAAACTTTAGGAAGTGAAAACTTTAGAAAGTACCTCCGGGGGGCGCCTCGCCTAACATTTGTCAGCGCGAAGCATAAAAAGGAAAGCTCGATGAGGGCTTTCCTTTTTTTACTTCGGCCCCATGTTAGTGACGAATCCGCACATTCGATGTATCAGTCCGCCGCTTCCGCCGCGTCGTTCAACCAAAAAAAGTTCGGGAAAAGAGGTCGAAGCGCTCAAGCTTCTCTATCGCAAGCTCGTGAGGCAACCTTATCCGGATTTAAGGGGAAGCAGCCAAAGTGTTTGGCAAAAAAAGATGTGGGACCGAGTACAGAACGCTAATCGTCTCATCGCTTAAGAAAAAATTAGGAAAGCCCTTCGTGGACCAACTTTTGGAGCTTTCAACAAGGGTTGGAGATCTAAAAGATCAACACGACGCGCTTGAAAAAATGAGTTAGCCGAGATCATGATTCTTACTCGAATGAGAGATAAAAAAAGGAAGCCTTTCGACTTTTTTCCGTCACTTTCAAAATTTTAAAAAATTACCAACTATACAAATTGACAAGCTGTCCTATATAGAGGACAATAGGAAAAAGGTCAAAAGCATGAACATTTCCAAAATTCACAAGGCGGCTCGCAAATATGGGTTGCTCCAGCTGTCCAAAAAAACTGGCTTGGCTCGTTCTTACCTTTACAAAATTGTCGAAGGTTCCTCAAGTCCAACACTTGAGGCGTTTGGTAAAATCGCAAAGGTCCTAGGCTATGAAGTCAGCCTCCGCGAACTGCCAATCGAGGATTCAGCAGAAGATGTTGCAACAAAAGTGGCGATTGACGGCAAATGGAAGATCCACTTTTTCAATTTCGTCGATGCCTTTAGGCGTTCGAAGAACCCGGACCTTGTTAAAAATCCACCAGGCGAGGATTTGGGTGAAAAAGAAAGGGCACTTCTTTGCTCGATCACTTTTGAGCTTTGCCGGGAGCTCAGAGTCGAAGTTCCAAAATGGGCTTTACAGAAACACACGCTCAAAGAGCCGTGGTTTGTTTCAGGCATGGAGAGTCTGAAAGCAATGGCCATTGTCGAATCGCCAGCGACCTTTAAACTCAATAACATCTTTGTCCTTGAGAACTTTCTATCTCGCGCCTAGCCGACCCGTTACAATGACTTGAAAAGGGGTAGGTCAGCCACTACGACAGCCTGGAAACTGTCACCATAAACCTTAAGCAAAAGTGATAAGTCCCACGAAAATGTAAGACAGGCAGAAGTAGCTTAAGCGAAGCGCTCAAGCATTCAATGCGGGAACTTTGAGTGATTTTATTTTTTCCGTTGTTTTAACACAGGTAAACTGGGGATAACAGCTGCCAGACACGATCCAAGCGCTTGCTCCAAAGATTTATAGCGGCATAGCCGAAGTTCTCTGACCACGCCCACAGGACGTGGTTTTCCAGACTTTTAATAAATTCAAAAGATCTCAACCACAGGCCACATATCCACAAAAATTTGATAGGCGATCTGAAAAACCGAGACGTAGTCGCCGGTTTTTCAGGAGTCTGCTAGAAAGGATAAAAGCGAAGGCTCGTGAAAAGCATTT
>JAYTQQ010000054.1:0-9192 GCA_043746635.1 Bdellovibrionales bacterium
CAAAAATTTTGAGCGACCAAGGTGTCGTGATCGTTCCGGATATTTTGGCAAACGGTGGCGGTGTGATCGTGAGTTATTTCGAGTGGGTTCAAGGTCTTCAATGGTTCTTCTGGAATGAAGATGAAGTGAACAACAAGATGAAACAAATCATCACGACGGCATTTGACAAAGTTTGGGAACTTAAAATTGAGAAGAAAATCGATATGCGAACCGCCGCGATGGCACAAGCGGTTCGTCGTCTTGAAAAAGCGATGCTCCTCCGCGGACTCTATCCAAGATGATTAAACCATGGTTGTGGCTATCTCCCAAGATGGCTCACGACTTGGGGCCTATTGGCCTTAATATTTGGTCTCCATTTTTATCTCAAAAAAATCTCACCTGGCGACCTCGTAATTGGCGAGGTTTACATTTTCGAAATCCCTTAGGACCTGCCGGTGGAGTCGATAAGACCGGTGATTCACTTTTGGCTTGGCATCGCTTTGGCTCTGGTTTTTTAGAGCTCGGCACCGTTACCCCACTCCCTCAACCTCCAAACCCGGGCCTCATTATGGATCGTGATTTAAAAACCCTCTCCGTCTGGAATAAAATGGGATTTCCGGGCCCAGGTGCCGATCAGATTGTGCAGAAATTAGAATCGCTAAAAGAAATTCCTCGTCCGCTCTTTATCAACATCGGAAAAAATCGAACAACTTCTAACAAAGACGCAGCCAAAGATTACGTCGCTTGTTTCAAAAAGCTTCACCGCTTTGCAGACGCTTTTGTAATGAATATTTCGAGTCCGAATACCTCGGGCCTTCGGGAGCTCGGTTCACAAAATTTTCTTGAAAATCTCTTGAGTGAAATCGCACAGGCACAACTGTCGGCAAAAACTCGCATTCCGATTTTACTCAAACTCAGTCCAGACATGTCGGACTTAGAAACTTCTGATATACTTGACCGTTCACTTGCTTCAAACATCGATGGGTGGATTTTGACCAACACGACTCTTGCAAGAGAAGAGGGATCTCATTTTCAGAAAGAAGGTGGCGTGTCAGGAGCTCCTCTTTCAAAAAGTTCGAAACTCAAGTTGCAGCAGGCAGTCAAACATTTGGGTGCGAGGAAGCAAGATCGATTGCTCATCTCCGTTGGAGGCGTGATGACTCCAGAAGATGTTCGAGAACGCATTGAAATGGGCGCAGACCTTGTTCAAGTTTATTCAGCGCTCATATTTCAAGGCCCTTTATTTTTTAGAGCGGTCGCAAAATACTTTGATAAACTGGGTCCTAAGAACTAACCTAGCTTATTATGGCACTCAAACGTCCAGTATGGATTCCCGTTGTGACGGGGCTCATTCGAAAAGGTGATAAAGTTCTCGTCGGTCAGAGACCGGTGGGGCACTCTCTCGCCGGCCAATGGGAATTTCCTGGCGGCAAAATTGAAAAAGGTGAAACTCCTGAGCAAGCCCTTGCTCGTGAACTCAATGAAGAGCTCGCGATCGATGCCGAAGTCGGCGCACTTAAAATCGCGAGTACGCATTCTTACGGCGATACTGGCATTCTTATTTTGTTTTTCGAAGTTCTTTTCTGGAAGGGCGAACCCAAAACAGTTCACCACATGGAACTTAAGTGGATTTATCCGAAAGAATTGGCGATTTTGCAAATTCCTGATGCGAATAAGAAAATCCTCGATCGCCTGACTTCGGTTCTGACGAGTTAGGAGCCAATCGGGCGGGAAGCTCCTCAATATGGCAAAGATTGTTGTTTTTAGCGATGCGATTCTTGACACCCCTTCACGCACCCACTTTTCAAGACAAGTTGTGAATCACGCGGCCGAAACCGCGAACGAGATTTATTTCGTCACGCAAAATGATAAGGACTCAGAGCTCATTGGTTATCACCCCAAGGTTCAAATATTAAGGGCATTTCGCAAATGGAATTTTATTGAAGCGGCCAAACTTCTTCCGGTCTTGTTTCAAATCAAGGCTGATATTTTTCATTTTATTCAACCGCAGAAAAAAATCGGACTCAGCCACGCCTTCCCAATTTTGGCGGCATTCGCCAAGACTATCAATACGCAAAACATCTTAAGCTTGATCGATTTTGACCCTAAATTGTCGCCCGGTCTCGAAGCAATGATTGCTGCAAGCCAACTCGTCAGCGTGATTGATCCTTCGCAGGCGGCTCCAATTCAAACTCGGTTTAGACGTCTCGAAATTGAATGCTTACCCGCGCGCGCATTTCAAGACTCATCGTCTCTTGAAGAGTTCGAAGATCCCCAAGAAACGACCTACATATTTTTGCCAGAAAATTTTGATCAGTACGATCAGGCCGCCAACTTAATTCGAGTTTTAGTAGCAATCCTCAAATCATTTCCGGAAATGCATCTCGTCTGCTCCGGCAGTCTTCTTGATTTTGATCTGAAGAAACGTCGAGAAATCATGCAATCGCTCGCCCCTATTGGGTCGAAAGTTCAATGGACCGGACCCCTCTCCCGCAAAAAGAAAATCTCGTATCTGAAATCAGCACACGCGGTCGTATTTTCAGGCCTCAGGTTTTCTCCACACTTGATTCACGAAAACTTAGGCCTAGCCCTCGCCGCCCAAGCGAATATCATCATGACCACAAGGCAAGTAGCGACCAGCCAATTGCCGATCCAAAATAATGTTCACGCTAAAGTGATTGAAGAGTCTCAAACGGAGAGTGCGCTCAAAGAACTTCTCAGCACGCCCGAGATTAGAAAGCTAATGCGTAATAATCTAGCACAGCTCAAACAACTGCATTCCGAAGACGAACTGGGCAATCGGCTCAGCCGCATGTATACAAAAATTCTTTCTTGAAGCGGATACTTGCGAGTCTTAGTTTCGAGAGCTAACCTTATAGTATGGCAGCGAAAGCTTTTTTACCTGACAAATTAAATGTCTGTCTGATCTCAAGACAGTTTCACGTTCCGAGACGTTCTTCCGAGCATAATTTTTTTTGGCTGATCGCACGAGGCCTCGCAAAACGTGGTCATAGCGTCAAGGTTCTTGCCTACCAAAATCCAAGTTCTACTCAACTCATTGAAAAAGATGGCGTGCAGATTTTTTATCTCGGAGAAGGTCGATCTTCAAAGCGGCGCCTCGCTTTCTCTGATCTTATCAAAGAAAAATTTGTCGAGTTACATCGAGAAAATCCATTTCAAATTTTGCACAGTATCGATCCCGCTGCTTACAAAATTAGTAAGTATAAAGACGAGTATAAAATTTCGGTGGTTTACGATGTCGAGGCGACACAAATGTCGCAACTCTTCGCGATTCAAGGAATGGCTCAAGAAACTCTCGGCAGTCTTTTGAGCACTTCGATCGCGGTCGCTTATAAATTTTTGCGCACCTACCTTGGGCGCGATCGCAAACTTCTGGCGAGCGCCGACGGAGTTTTTGTCACGAGTCCTCAGCAAAGGGTCATGCTTGAAAGATATTATCTTTATCCAGACGCACGCATTCATACGGTGCCTTACGGAATCGAAGTCGGAGACTTAAGCCCCCGTGAAAAATCAGATGATTTAAGAAAACAACTTTCGATTCCTGAAAATGCAAAAACGATCGTGACGATTTCAGAAATGAACGAAGTTAATGAAATGAGAAACTTATTTTACTCATTCGAAAAACTTGTCATTAAAAAACCGAATTCAAGGCTCATCGTTCTTGGTAATGGCCCAAAGTTTTTCGATATCGAAAGAGAGATGCTGAACCTCGCGCTCGGCAGTAAGGTAATTTTAGCCGGAGCCATTCACAATAGCGATATTCCAGATTACATCGCTCTCGCCGACGTTTACATCAATACGAGTGCGCGTACCACCGGCTTTGAACCAGGTTTGATTGAAGCCATGTCGCAGAAAAAAGTAATTATCGGCTCGGAAGTGAGTCCGATGTCGAGCATCGTTGAAAAATCAGTCGACGGTTTTTTGATTCGCCCGGCTGACGTTAAAGAATTGAGTCACCTACTTCTTGATATTTTTAACGACGACTTACCGATTCTTGAAATCGGTGAAGCTGCCAGACAGAAAATTCTCAACTTATTCGATATCGAAAAGATGCTGACCGAAAGCATTAACGCTTACTACGAAATTTTATTCAGTACCGGCAATTATCGACGCAAGAAAAAAGGATAGTATGGCGACTCTAGTCACTCCAAGTGCAAAATCACATGAACGCGTCACCGGACGCTGGAATCAAAATATTAAAGCCACTACCAAACAAGATTGGTCGAGCTACTATGTGAAGCAGATTGCGGGAACACCTATCCCGTGGCTGATTACGGTGTTTTTGTTTCTGACTTTTGTGAGTCCACTCGTGAACGATATCCTTGCTTGGATATGCGCTCTCCTGGCCATCATTTATATTTGTGCTGATCGGTTTTCTGGTACGAAAGAGTTTTCGCTTTTTCCGATTGGGGTCGATGTCGCCGCCGGACTTTTTATTTTTGTTTTGATCATCAACGCACTCTTTATCGGTCACGACGGACTGCTTAGTTTGCTCACTTACAAATGGCTCCTTCTCCCTTACTTATTTGCCTACATGCTCGAGCTTTTTCCCGGCCTTAACAATATGTTTCAGATCTTATTCGGTGCCGGAATGTTCGCGAGTGTTTACGCCGTCATTCAGCATTTTGTTGGAGTCGAATGGATCAGCGGAACAACTCTTGAATTTGCTCCTCTCAAAGAATTTTCTTATTTTTGCGTGACCGGTTTCAGTCAGTATCCAGAAGTTTTTGGTAGTTTACTCGCCATGATCTTGCCAATTCCGATATCTTGTTATCTCGCTGCTGAACGCAGAAATTCAAAAGCGCTCAGGGCCGCATCTCTTTTCTTATCCTTTTTTCTGATGCTCATCATTTTTTGGACCTACCGTCCAGGCATTTGGCTTGCAAGTTTCGCGGGCGTCCTGATTTGCCTGATCATTCATTCACAACGACACCTCAAATTTATTTTTGGAACCGTGTTATTCTTTTCGATCGTCGTCGGGGTCGTCTATCAAAGTCCTTCTCAGTTCTGGCACCAAATTAAAGATCGTGAAAGCTTACGAGCGAGCGTCGAGCGAGAGCATATTAATATTCTGTTTGCGCAGTTTGCTCAAAAGCCATTTTTTGGAGCCGGCCTGCAAGCTGGATCTGATTTTACAAAGAACTTTGTCTCGCCTGAAATGACCGGCGCCGATCGCCAAAGCGTCAAAGAACTTGAAACAAATATTTATTTCGAGTTACTCGCCCAAGTTGGAGTGATCGGGACATTTGCATATTTCGCGATGATACTTCCATTTCTATTATTCTCTTACCGTTTGTTTCAAGAAATTCCGGCTTCGCACTTTTGGCATCGCGTGATCGCTGCTTCAATTGCCGCGGGACAAGTGAGCTTTCATCTTTCTGGCCTTTATTGGAGTACGCTCTCACACTCGACCCTTACAAATTTATTTGCATTCTACATGGCCGTCGCAGCGTACTTACATCATCACTATATGAAGGGTCTAGTTCCGGATGATCATTCTCTTTGACAGATTTTGAGATCTCCTTCAGCCTGGAGCTCGGAGGTTTCATGAAATTATTTGCACTTATCTGCGTCCCATTTTTTGCCGTCAGTTCGTTCGCGAGCGTAATCGAATTTCACATCGCACCAGGCACCATCGCAAAAGCGTGGAATACAAACTCAACCAGCATTAAAGCAAATGTCGGCGATACAATTCGTTTTTATAATGACGATAGCGTCGTCCATCGCCTTCATACTTACGGCGCGCCTTGCGAACACGGGCCTGATTTCGAACCCGGCGCGATCTTTGACTGCGTAACGACCGATGTTTATAGCTCGGCGACGGATGGGCCCTTGTATGATCATAATTACGGCGAAGCTGCCGAGGTTTGGTTTGAAGTAACGAAGTAATCCCGTTGAGGGAGGCGCGGTCTTCTACCGAGGCCTCTCGCGCCCGATAAAACTATTGAATAGATTTAATTATTTCGCCTTATTGATGTCTTCTTTAAGTTCTTTACCCGCTTTAAAAAACGGTCTTTTCTTCTCTTGTACGTTGATCACCTCGCCCGTACGTGGATTACGTCCTTTGTAAGCGCCGTAGTCACGATTAGCAATTGAACCGAAGCCGCGAATTTCAATTCGATCATCTTTTAAAAGTGATTCAACCATCGAATCAAAAATGGTGTTAACAACTGTCTCCGCTTTCACTCGAGTGATGCCAGCTTTTTCGGATATGAGATTAATAAGGTCTGCTTTAGTCATTTTTTATTCCCACGTTTCTGATTCAATAAGCGCTTCAAGAATAAGTATAGAGATACGTGGGTGTCTTTCCAAATAAATACTGAAAAAATATGCCTCTAAATGACCTGATCTGTGCCGAAGCGTCAGACGCTTAGTTAATCAGATAAATTCCCTTCAGGAGAAAGGCAGTTTGAGTCTCGCGGATACCCGTCGACCCGCTAAAATTGATTGAATAATAGCGCGACCTGGCTAAGACTTCGGCAGCAAACTTAGAACTCACTTGAATTTTCGTTCCGACATAAGGTTCGGCGGCATAGCTGAAAATTTGCGAGCCATCCAATTGGCCTGAAGTAAAGGTTGGATAAAGAAATTTAGTTCCGACGTAGAATAAAAACCGAGGTCTAGGTTCGTACTGAATACGAATGTCTAAAAAAGGCGAAATTCGCTGCGAGTCTTCGTAAATGCCGGGCGTAGTGTGATTGAATGCCGAATACTGTGAAACATTGAGCCCCGCCCCCATGAGCACAAATCCGTCGTCGAAATTACCTTTATAAATATCGGTTCCCGCTTCGACTTCAAGATAAGTAATATCAGCGCTCGGCCCAGAGGCTTGTCCGTAAAGTGCATGCGCGTACATTTTCTTGGTTCCAAAAGCGAGATCCACGAATGGAGTGTAATTGAGATTATAATTTCTTTTTTGAATGGTCGAACGAGGATCTGTGGATACGCGGATATTCATGAGCTGCTCGCCAAGCGAAATCCAAGATCTTTCTCCTTCACGCTCCGTCAAAGTACTTTTGACGAGAACAGAATCATCAATCTTAATTTTGGCGAGCGTCGAAAGAACTTGTTCATCTCTCGTATTGTAATAGACATTCGCGATCGAACTTTCGGCGTTCACGACGCTCTGAATTTCAAGTTTCGCAATCTCTCTTTGCTTACCGTTCAGGGGCTGATTGATAGATGTATATTCAAAAACTTTAAAACTCTGACCAACACGAACAGCTTTTCGCGAGCCTAAGTTGATTAAAACCTTTCCGTTGCTGGCAACTTTCATTACGTGACCAATCATCGGAACTAAAGAAATCAACGACGAGGCAATTTGCTCGGCCGCAGGCTTAACTAACACGCCATCCGGAGTCGGAATAGCGACTTTCCAGCTGCCAAGAACGTACTTAAGATTTTTAGAACGCAGAGTTAAATAAAGTTGATCATCACGCCATTCGCCACTTATCACGGCATCTGAGCCGTTGATGGCTCTTGACTCACCGATCTGGGTGACCGTTCCGCACTGGCTATCCCAATAACTTTTTGTATTGAATTCTTCAGTGAGGTAAGCGCAGAAGTCCGCGCCCATGGCTTGTTGCGTGTTCTTATTCTTAAATTCGCCGACAATAATTCGACTAAAGACCAGCTGTGTTTCTTGTTGAACGGATCTACCTTCATCCAGCGACATATCTTTCGCGAAACTCGAGTTGGTGTGAATCAAAAGAATGAAGCTTGAGATCAAGAATTTAAATTTCATTTGAAAATGATAATGAACTTTAAGCACGTTGACAAGAATCATGCGTCTCTTCACGATATAAAGATGCCATTTTTTCGTTTCGCAATTATATGTCTCCTTTCAATTTTGTTTTTTGGTCAAGCAAAGGCCGCCAATCAACTGATCGGTATTGATGACGAGACGATTGTATACTCTGGTGCCGGCTTTAGTTATCGACCGATTTATATTTTAAAAGCCGAAGGTTCGGTTGCGGTTGCAAAAGGGCTTGTACACACCAAAGAAGCAAACTTCTATAAAGTTCTCGTGGTCTTCCCCGACGGCAGAAGGGCGATTGGCTACATCGCGCAGACGGCAAATGTTCGGGTTAAAACTGATCGTATGGATGACGACGATTTTTCAAACTACTCAGAGTTAGGACTTTCTAAAAATTCGATATCGACCACCGGATCTTATTTCAAAGGTCCAAATTATTTATTGACGGTCGGCTATTTGCGCTACCTTTCGCCTGGGTTCTACACCAAATATTATGTCGGCGAATGGATTGCCGAAAAGGCTTCGGGGCATCACGCCGGCATCGAACTTGGAAACGACGCTTTACTCTCTCATCAACTGTCAGGATTTGTCTCTTACGCCGGAGGATTATTTTTGCCTTCTAAAGACGATGATATTTTTATCGGTAGCAAGTCGACGAATCTCAACTACCTTCTTCGTGGAGTCGTCGGACTTAAATTCAACCAAAGCGGTGGCGTCTCGTTTAGTCTCGGGGCCACCCAAGCCGTCGTCTTCAATCAAAATAATAGCTACGTTACTTTCGGGGCCCAAGCGAGTCTAGAGGTTGGCTTATGATAAAAGCCTTTAGCTTCACTTTCATTTCTTTCGTTGCGCAGGCAGCTTTTGCGGTGAATGAAGTGAGTTCGGTCATTCGAGATTATAACGATGGAGATACGCAAGTTGTGTCTCCTTCAGTGGATATCTCAGGAACTGCGTATCATGACCAACTTAAAATCGGCGCCGGTTGGGCGGCCGACATTGTATCGAGTGCTTCTGTCGACGTTCGTTCCTTCGGATCAAAAGGACAAAATAGCCGCATCGGTGATCGACGGGTTGAATATGATCTTAATACGGAGCTGACAATTCCTGAGGGGACTTTGAGCGCAGCATATATTCAGAGTGACGAGAACGATTATCATTCTAAAATTGTCACCGCCGGAGGATCGCGCGAGTTTTTCTCTAAGAATACCGTTCTTGGATTTACCTTCAGTAACGGGCAAGACACGGTCGAAGAATCTGGCGTTCCGACGTTTCATCAGACCATGAACAATCAGGGCTACTCAATTTCTCTGACTCAAGTTTTAAGTCGCGTGAGCTTGATCAATTTCTTATATGATTTTCGAGTCGAGAGTGGTTACGAAGCGAGTCCTTATCGTAGAGCCGTTTTTGTTGATAGTTCAGGAAACGCAACAACTCAA
>JAYTQQ010000055.1:0-4442 GCA_043746635.1 Bdellovibrionales bacterium
TCTCGTTGCCAATTGTTTTCGAATGTCGCTGATGTCTTTTGGATTAAACGTCATGACATTAAATTTCCTTACCATATCGCCATCAACCAATACAGTTACTCGAAGCATTCCCTGTTTGTCGTCTGCACTAAGAGAGCAATTTGTGAGACTAATTGTCGGCATTTTTGTACACGCAAATTTTTCCAACGGAATCTTGGATTGCTTGAGCGGACCAACTCGGAGGGTCCATCCTCGCGAAGGAATCCGTATGAAAACCTTAGTTTCAATACTTTCGATTTTATGCGGCCCTGGGGGCGGTGCTTCGTGCACAACAAATTGTTCCGTGACGTTCGGTTTGGTCAGAAAGTAATAAATCGCATAGCAACAGGTCAATGCAGTCGCGGCGGCAGCGCCCAATCTTGTGAGTTTGCGATAACTGTCAGCGGCTTGCCTCGCCTGTACGAATTTGAGAATTATCGCATTGTCTTTAATCCTTTGACTGGGAGTAGGATTGTTCAGGTAACTCTTGACCTGTTTCCAGCCGATACCCGTGATACTTATAAGCTCCCGTTCGAACTCTTCATTCGAAACACCGCCATGTTTTTTGGTGAGATCATCGACAACCTTGCGAAGGTAACGATTCGTCTGACGGATTGTTGGATTGATTTGAAACAGGCCCATGCCTGTAGCTTACGTAATTCATCGGAAATGTCACTATTCCCGTTCTTTTTAGATGTGAGTAACCGAGAAAATGATCATGGAAGCGGAGTGGATTGAATAAACGCTGTCTCGTTTTGGCAGCGGTCGAATATTCGTCTCACTTTAGTCCAGGGAGAATATGTATGTCTGGAATCGGTAAGCGTCCTGCGCAAGGACCTATAAATGAAAGTGCGGAATCGGTCACTGTGGCTGGCAACGCGAGTGACTTGCGGAAAGTCGGTGACAGCATCTCAGATACCTCGAGCGGCTTCTCGCACGCGACTCCTGCTGTTCACAATGATATCCGAATGCTAGCAGATATGAAATTACATAGTGTACTAAAAAAACTCATGGCCGCGAATAGCGAATCAGCCCGCAGTGCTGCGAAAGCCTGCGGCGTACCGTTATCAACTTTTAATTCTTATCTCAAGCCAAAGAAGCAAATTGATCCTGCTCACCTGCTTGCAATCGCTAAGCACTACGATGTCAGCATCGACTATTTATTTGGCAACGAGCAAAGCCTAAAGTTTGAGAAACTTCCAACAAAGCGTCTATTCTCGAAATGGGTAAAGCTCACTATTGAGGACTTGGCAGATGCCGAAGATTTTAGTCTTGGACCTCTAGATAAGAAAGTAGGTAGTAAATGAAATTCTTAATATTGGTCAGTCTACTCTTCATGTCGAGACAAGCGGTTGCCTGGGAGCTTAGTAATCCCTTAAATAAAAATGAGGTGTATAGGTCGAAAAATCCTGATTTAGAAGAGATGACAAAAGTGGTTGAGAAAGATGGTCGATGCTCATTTGCGACTGTCACTTGGGCAAGGCCAAATGCCCCGAAAGTTCTTGAAAATATTCTTAAGAGCGCCGCAACAGACTTTATGTGCGTAGGTGACATCGTACTTGCTGCCGGAACCATGCAAGAATCTCAAGGATGTACGGCCTTTATATTGGATGGAAATGATTTATCTACTCGGCCTTTCGTGATTCGCTTTGGCTACAATATGGTTAAAAATAAAAAATGCTCCGAAGGTGGATTCGATGCGCTATTGAAAGATCAGGTTCTTGGGGACCTTCATGTAGGTGACATGTTACTTTTTAATCGTTCGGAGTTTGGTGCCGAAAGCATCGTGCTTTTTTCGGACAACTCTAAATACATTACCTGGTTCAAGTCTGCGAAGGTGAAGGCTGAAGCTGCAACGAAAGCGCGTCTACAAAGGCATTATCGAAAAAATAAAGACTATCCGAAATACTACTCTGGTTATCAGGATACTAAAGGTGTCGCAATAAAGGAAATATTCACTGGTGATCCACTCATAAACACCGAGGCCGACAAAGCGCTCATCGAAAAAAAGCTAGCGGAAGAGACCGCTAAAGATCGCGAGGAAGAGGCGAAAGAAGAAGCTGCCCAGAAGGTCGCGCAGGACAAGGCCGATAAAGCGAATGCAAAAGCAAAAGCAAAGCAAAAACGAAAGAGCGATCTATGGAACTGAAAGCAACATCAATCTTCCTTGCCTTAATATTTTTGTCAGGATGTGCATCGTTAACTGAAGGTCCAAATTGCAGTCGAGCGCGTCTCGTCAGACCAGGTGAAAATTAAAATGACTATCGATTGGCCAAAGTTTTTCAAAGACTTCGAGTTTAAAAAAATATCAGACTTGATCGAGAAATAAATTTGAACTTCCATTTTTAAAAATGATGGCGCTTTAACAAAAATTGTATGGCCAGTTGAGCAGACTCTGGCTGGAGTCAGCGACTAAATGAAAACTATTATATTAAGAACCTAATTTGAATACTGATGCTTTTTTTTCAAAGTTAAAAAAATAGATGGAGGAAATATGAAAAAGATAATGCTTGTTACTTGCCTGTTCACTTTAGCTGCCTGTTCAACAACGAACAAATTTGTGGATGTTCCCGTCACAAAACTTGAACCTGACTACATCGTGAAGGAGCGTGTGCCCGATCCAGCACCAGATTGGATGCGAGATTTCTCAAAGTGGAAGCGTGAAAATGACGGTAAAGGGAGCACCTATTTTCTTGGCGAATCTGGCGATGTAAATGATCGTATTTCTGGTTGCGATATCGCATCACTGCAAGCAAAGAAAAAAATTGCACAACAAATTGCAGAACTGATCTCCATGAAAATTGCCGCCGATAAACAGGGACGCCTCGCTATTGATCCAAGCGATTCGAACGATCCAGGGCTTAAACGAGCATACGAAGAGCAGCTTGCTGGTAAATCAATCGCCTTTCTTAGCGGTGTCCGTGAACATGGCACTTACTGGGAGCATCGAGATTATTCTAAAAGCAACGGACATAAACGAGTTTTTACGTGCGCTGCTGTAGTTACTCTATCAGATAAGGACTATCAGACAGCACTCCTAAGAAGCAGCAAGAAGGCTTCTGAAATTATCGAGGATGCAGATGCAAAAGCTGCGGTAAAGGAAGTGCTTAAAGACGTAGATAAAGATTTTGCAACATACCAACCGAAGTCAAACTAAGGACAACAAGCCTGTATGCAGCCATTTCACGTTCGATTTCCTTTTTGGGCCGTGATTACCTTGCTCGCATGGCAACCTTGCCATGCGGAAGAGGCGTTCTCCAATGCTCAATCAGGATGGGATCAAACGGAGAATGAAACAGAAACTGCATTCACCAAGCATTATGATAGCCAAAGTAAAGCATGGGAGGATATTCATCAGCGTGTCTTAAGAAAATGGTCTGACGGCGCTCTGCCGGAAAAGAAGATTTTTGTTGAATATTTCAACGGCGATTCTACTCGTTTAAAAGTCGACTACGAAAATGGTGCTGTTACCGTCGAAACCTTGATCGACAAGCAAGGATCAGCTAATTCAGCAAAGATCGCCAAGGACAGCATAAGTAAGGCTTTGTCAGAAATTGTATCTCCTGCGAGATCTTCTGCTGAAGCTGTACTTAGCATTGATGAGATTTCAAATTCACAAGAGTCAATGCAAGCGCTAGCCACTTCCCTGAGCAAAAGCACTGCAACGGCTGGAACCGAACTCGGCGGCGATGGTCAAGAGCGCCAATTATTTCGCGTCACATTTAAGTTAGTGCCTGATTATATAAAGCGCAGAGCCGCTAAGTACAAACCAACGGTCGATGTCTGGGCTAAAAAGTATAATCTTGATCCTGCATTTATCTTAGGAATAATGCGACAGGAAAGCGCCTTCAATCCACGTGCAAGATCAAGTGCTGGAGCAGTTGGGCTTTTGCAAATCATGCCGCAATTTGCAGGTCAGGAGGTAATGGGAGTCGTAACTGGCAAGGCAGCTCCGCCGACACCTGAATACCTTTACGATCCATCGAAAAATATAATGGTCGGTTCAACTTATCTCCAATTACTTAGAGACAAATATTTTCAATCCATCAGTGACAAAGCCACACAGCAGTATCTTATTACCTGCGCTTATAATTGGGGACCACACCGGATAAAGACCGCAATTTCAAAAGGGCGCTTAAAGACAAGAATGCCTGCGTCGGACATTTTTAATAGACTACAAGAAATAGCTCCATCTGAAACACGCGAGTACTTACGAAAAGTCACCCAGTATACCAAAGACTTCAAAGGCAAGGATTGAGTATGTGGCGAAGCACTTTGCTCCTCATATTTATTTCAAGCATTGCTTTCGCGGGAGAAAAATCTGTCACTAGTAATTCTGAAAACTATATTGCAATAGGATACTCAGAAAATTCATCCGAACAACTCGCTAAGCAAGACGCGTGCAATTCCGCGCGGCGCGAATT
>JAYTQQ010000056.1:0-4871 GCA_043746635.1 Bdellovibrionales bacterium
CACAGCTCGATCGTTTTCTAATGCGGGTCATGGTCGACTATCCGAATCCTGCCGATGAGCTCACCATACTAAAGCGTGCAGAAGCAAGGCACTTTGAAAATCCATTGATTCTCAGTCGAACATCGTCTGAAGAAGTGATGACGGCGAGACGCGAGGCCCAAGATGTTTATCTGAGCGACTCCGTCAGAGAATACATCGTTTCGCTCGTGACCGCGACGCGCATGCCGAAAAAGTATGATGCCACGCTCGCGAAGTGGATTGGTCACGGGGCTTCTCCGCGCGCGACTTTATCTTTGCTAAAGGCATCCAAAGCGCTCGCCTATTTGAGGGGACAAAGCTTCGTGACCCCCGAACACGTGCAGACAATTGCTACCGACGTTCTCGGGCATCGAATTTACCCTTCGTTTGAAAGTGAATCAGACAACATTAGCCGAACAGAAATCATCTCGCGCCTTTTGCAATACGTGGCCGCACCATAAGGAGGAAATATGTTACTGCCTACACACGACGAATTATTGAAACTTCGAACACAAACTAATTCTCGAGGACTTGAACCAAAAGCGAAAGTCAAATCACCCTCATATGGCGGCCATAGTTCATTGTTTAAAGGCCGCGGGTTGGACTTTTCTGAATTTCGTGAGTACGTTCTCGGTGATGACATTCGCTCAATCGATTGGCGTATCACCGCACGTACCGGCAAAGCCCACACTAAGATTTTTACAGAAGAACGCGAGCGAAGTGTTTACGTTATTGTCGATACCAATTCTTATATGCAATTCGGAACGCGCAAAACTTTTAAATCAGTCCAGGCCGCGAGAGCTGCTGCTCTCATTGCATGGTCGGCTCATGATCTTGGTGATAAGACCGGCGCGATTTTGTTCGGGTCCCTTCCTGAGGGAATTAAATTTCTGACGGCTCGACGTTCTCGTCGATCAATTTGGGAAATGCTGAAGGCCTTGTGCGCAAAGCCAAGCGCACGGGAGGAAGTCAAAGTCGAATACGCTTTAGAGCAAGCCCGAAAGCATATCAAACATGGGTCGGCAATTTTCATCATCAGCGACTTCTTTAAAGTTTCTGAAGAGTTTGAAAAAAACTTAGGATTACTCTCTCGTGGTCGAGATATTACATTGGTAAAAGTCACCGATCCGGCAGACAAAGATCTGCCTTTGGCCGATACTATTCATTTTTCAAATTCAAAGGACTCGTCGTTAACGGTAAATACAAATAATGTAGAGGGCGCTGCGAAGTATCGTCAAAAGTGGGTCCAGGGCGATAAGATTCTTCAAGAAATTGTTAGAAAGTTTCGGGCCAGGCTTATTCGAGTCACGACTAACGGCAATCTAGTTGACGAAATTTTTGGATATCGAAACCTCGACAGCGAGGAAGTCAAAACATGAACCCACTAGCTCAACTGAAAGATATTCAAGGACTTGATCACATCAGTGTTTGGCCTCTCGCAATCGGGTGGTGGATTCTGGGTGCTTTAATTCTTCTGGGCGTTGTCGTCACGGGGGCTTTCTATTTAGCTCTCAGAAAATATCGGCTTCGTTGGGAATACCGCATGCTTCGAAGATTAGAAGAGATGGAGGCAACATATAGCCCCGACCAGGCACAAGAGTTGGCGACTGAGCTTGAGCGTCTCATGCGTCATGTAGCAATTCGTCGCTATTCTCGAGACGAATGCGCTCAACTCCACGGAAAAGAATGGTTGGATTGGATGACCCTGAAGGATCCAAAAAAATATGATTGGAATGGGTCGTTGTCCGTACTCGTAGAGGCACCTTTTCAGCCGCCAGGAGCTTCGGTCGACCGAGAGTCCTTCAAAAAAACAATTCAGGCCGCGAAAGGATGGGTAAAATAATGTTTAATTTTGAGTGGCCGCTGGTAGCCTTACTTTTACCGCTTCCGTTTATTGTTCGATATTTGTTCGAGCCAAAAAAACAGCTTTCTGATGACAAGGCTCCCGAGATTCATTTTCCCCACGTGCAATCTTTGAAGTCGGCATTTGGGATAGAGAGTGCAATAGCTTCAAAAAAAAATTCTCGCTGGCCGTGGTTGCTTTACCTTGCGTGGGCGCTGTTCGTTATCGCTTTAATGAGGCCACAGATTATCGATCAAGTATTTTCGCAAGAAACGAAAGGACGTGATTTGATGATGGCGGTTGATTTGTCGGGTTCGATGCAGTCTCTGGATTTCGCGACCGAGAGTGACCGAGCCAATCGTCTCGATGTAGCTAAAAGAGTGGTTAAAGACTTTGTTAAAAAACGGCCCAAAGATAGGATCGGACTTATTGTTTTTGGTGAGCATGCTTATCTTCAATCACCTTTAACCATGGACCACTCAGCAGTCAGTCACATGCTTGAAAACACGGTGCCCGGCGTTGCGGGAGACGCAACCGCGATCGGCGATGCCGTAGGCCTTGCGGTCAAAAATCTTCGCGAGCGCCCGGCTCTTTCTCGAGCTATTATTTTATTAACTGACGGTGAAGATAACGCGAGTACCATTCCACCCTTGCAAGCTGCCAAACTGGCTAAACAGTATGGTATTCATATTTATAGTATCGTTATCGGAAAGGACGGACCGGTTCCGTTTCCTGACGGGTATGGCGGATACGCCATGTACGACTCGCACGTCGACACCGATCTCACGAAAAAAATGGCGGAGATGACCGGGGGAGAATTTTACCGCGCCACCGATGCCGATGCGCTCGCCCGAATTTACGAGCGAATCAACTCCTTACAAACATCGAGTGCGGTTCGGCCGCCGTCTCTCATTCGTAAACCGCTGTTTCAATATCCGCTGGGACTTGCACTCATCGTCATTGGCATTTTAGGTACTGCCGCGCAACTTAAGGGAGGGTCTCATGAGTTTAGCTGGGTTTAATTTTCAAAATACTCCTTGGCTTTGGGCTCTCGCCCTCGTGCCGATTATCAGGGCGTTAGGTTTGTTAAAAACTAAGTTTGATAAAAAAACAAATGGTGCCGATCTCTTCGCAGATAAACATCTTCTTCCGCATTTGTTAAAATACTCCGGAGCTGAGCGCTTCCCCAATCGAAAAAGCTTCGTTCTCTGGGCCGCTCTTTGGACGTTCGGCATTCTTGCTCTCGCCGGACCTCGTTGGGACTTTAAAGATGTGCCCAACTTCAAACCGCATAAGAGCGTCGTGATGCTCCTCGATTTGTCTGATTCAATGAACGCCAAAGATATACGGCCTTCACGTTTGATCCGGGCGCGAGAAAAAATTGAAGATTTTCTAAGTGAAAATCCTGATACCAACATTGGCCTCATTGGATTTGCGGGTGATGCTCACTTGATCAGCCCCATTACTGAGGACAAAACCGCAATTCGTTATCTGCTGAATGCCGTCAGTACGGACATTATCTCAGTTCATGGAAAACGCTTAAGACCTGCTCTCATTCTTGCCGGCAAACTTTTGAGTGAGGTAGCGGGACAAGATAGATCTATCTTGGTGTTCGGCGACGGAAATTTTGAAGACACAGATCTTGGGCATGAACTGAATCAACTCACTCAACGCGGAATCAATGTGAGTATTGTCGGCATCGGTACGCCTGAGGGCGCGCCAATTTCAAATTCGGCCGGAAGATTTATGGCTCAAGATGGTCGACCGATTATATCAAAATTAAATGTTAAAGAGTTAGAGAGTCTCGCTAACGAGGGCCACGGCCAATATTTTTCTCAAGACGACTCAGTTGTCGTCAGTCGCTTGTTCTCGGTGTCAAAAAATCTTGTTGGCGTATCAGAGACAAATTCAGTCATTAGAGATTGGGAACCTAGGTTTTATATCTTCCTTATTCCGCTTTTATTGTTAATCCTTCCGCTTTTTCGTAAGCAATCTCAAGAAAACCGTGTCTCATTTTCTAAATTAGGTTTTATCTTTGTCGCAGTCTCAGCGCTTGGACTTTCTAGTCAAAGCATGGCTGCCGAATCGCAGACGCTCGAAACGAAAGCTTTTGCGAGCGTAAGCAATATTTTTAAGAATCAGGCCACCCTTGGCAAAGAAGCACTCGAGAAAAAAGATTTTGTCACTGCCGAAACGAATTTTGATGATGCTTACCGAAAAGGGGTTGTTGAGTATCGAGCCGGTGATTTTAATAAGGCTGAAGAATTTTTTAAAAAATCAGATCGCCCTGAGTTAGCAATTGCGGCAAAGTATAATCTCGGAAATTCCTTAGCCCAAGAAAAAAAGTTCGAGGACGCAATCAAGGCCTATGAAGAGGTGCTTAAAGCAGATCCTCAGCACGAAAACGCTCAAGCAAATTTGAAACTGATTCAGGATCTTCTCAAGAAACAAAAAGAGAATCCGAAACAAAATCCGAAACAAAATCAAGAAAAGCAAAATGACCAAGATCAAAAGCAAGATCAAAAGCAAGCTCAAAATCAAAAATCAGATCAAGGCAAAAAGCAAAGTAAGGACCAGAAACAGGCGGGGAAACAATCTCCAAATCAGGGCAACGAGCAAAAACAAGATCAGAACTTTAATCAAGACCAAACTCTCAATCAGGCCCAAGGCCAAAACGCACAGCCGAAGTCAGCAGCCGATCAAAAGCAGCCGAATCCTATTTTAGAAAATAAGGAAGCAGAAATTGGCGTCGACCAAAATAGATATGACAAACAAATAATTGCAAAAAAGACTCCGCAGGATGTAGATGCCGATCAATGGCTCAATCGCATTTCGAACGATCCACATGGATTTTTAAAAAATCAGTTCCTCATCGAATCCATGAGAATGAAGAAGCAAAAAGGAGAACAACTATGAGTGCGCCAAGCTAAATCGATTGTTTCTTGTCGGCAACCAAGCCGACGTAAGTAAAGCCGAGCAGGCAGCTTAGAACTTAATGCGCATAGGTGGC
>JAYTQQ010000057.1:0-9384 GCA_043746635.1 Bdellovibrionales bacterium
GGGATGATGGCGATTCCCCAGTTGGGTCTAGCGTAAAGCAGACCCGCACTCGGAATTCGAGAAGAAAAATGCTTTCCGTAATTTTCGCTAATAACTTTCGCGATGGGAGTGACATCGACTCCGCCATTTGGACCGCTCGTATTTGTCGCGGCAGCTTTCAAATCAGTAGTAAACTTAACAATGTCTTTGTCGGCGGCCGCCGATATAAACATATTTAAGTTACCCTCTTCAAGCTGGGTAAGTCCTGCTGGATTGTAAAAGATCGCAGAATAATCGTCAGCAAGTGCATCAAAGGCTCCGCCCATACCGAGTGCGCGGATACTTTGGTAGCTATGATGGATCGTATAGTCTGGAACTTCGGCCTTCGCATTTTGCGATACGAACCCTAGGATCACTAAACTTAAAAACACCCAGTGCAAATTCATTTTCGACCTTTCGCTGCTGATCCAACCACGTTATACTTTTTGAATGATTAGACATCTCATCTTTCGATTTACTATTTCGGTAACAATCAGTTTTTTGGTTTCGAATCTCTTTGTCAAGCAATCGTGGGCGGCGAAACAAGATCCTTCTCCTGATTTCGTCGACACTCCCGAGGCAATAGACAACAGTGAGCAACAAAACGGCAAAGCGGCTCTTGATTATGTTGATATAGCAAAGCCCCCGCCTTTGATCGTGATTCACCAAGACGAAGATTATTTTTATCCGTATTCGAGAGCGCTATCGGCACGTTTCGGCGGAGTTTTCGACTCACAAAAGATATCCGACAACGGAATTTTATTTCTCGCCGGCGTGATCTATCTTTACCGCTATAAATCTAATGAGTACTACGATTTTGGCTTCGATGTTCGTAACGACTCATACGGCACCATCCACGCTGAACGACGTTGGATTTCAGGGCGGGCCCGCACGAGGACCTACGCCAAAGCTGGAGTCGGCCTCAACCTAGTTCCCAATGACCAGCTCGCGACTTTTTTAAAGTTTAAAAATTACCAGGTTCGCGGCGCCGTCGGCTTCGAAAAAACTTTCATCAACCCGATGAGCATGCGCTATGAATTAGAACTGCTCGCCGGCGACGGTATCAGCGCTATTTTAAGCGTTGGATATTCTTGGGGTTGGTAATCGTCAAAAGCATCTGATCTACTTTTTTCTCGAGCTCTTTTAATCCAGAATTATTATCAATGATATAGTCTGCGAGCTTAAGCTTTTGCACCAAAGGAATTTGGTGTGACATTCGACTCAACGCTTCTTCTTCACTCATTTTATCACGTGAAACGGCTCTCTGAATCTGATTCTCTACTGACGTCGCGACCAAAACGGTGCGATCGAAGAGTTTCTGCATATTTTTTTCAAACAACAACGGCACGTCATAAAAAGCGATCGCGTGCCCTTCGCTTTTTAATTTTTCGCGCGCCTCGATCGCCATTTGTCGAATGATGGGATGAAGAATATTTTCAAGCTGATCTAGACTCGTCTTTTGTCCGAAGACTTTTGAAGCTAATTTCTTTCGATCGAGTGTTCCGTCGGGCACCAAGAGCTCTGTCCCGAAAAGAGTTACGATTTTTTTGAGGCCTTCGCTCCCTGGACGAACGGCTTCTCGAGCCAAAGAATCAGCATTTATGATCGGAATTTTTTTGTTTCTTAAGATCTCGGCAACCGTTGATTTACCCGAAGCTAGACCTCCTGTTAGTCCGATCCAAAACATATCAAACCCCCGACCTCATTTTGCCACTTTTCTTTTAGAAGACAACAATTTAGTCCGAATAGATCTATAAGATATGAGCACACCTTACGAAGTTTACGGAAATTATACGCTTCTCGAAAAGCTTGCCATGGGTGGTATGGCAGAGGTTTTCTTAGCGAAGAAACAAGGTGTAAGCGGCGTTGAAAAGTACGTTGCGATTAAACGAATTCTTCCTCAGTTTTCGCAACAAGAAGAATTCATCGAAATGTTTCAACACGAAGCTTCGATCGCGATTAATCTCTCTCACTCTAACATCGTTTCGATCTTTGATTTCGGTCTCGAGAAAAATCAATTCTACATCGTGATGGATTTTGTCCCTGGTAGAAATTTAAGGCAGATTCTCAATCACGTTCGCAAATCTGAAATCACACTCAGCACTGAGCACTCTATTTTTATAGTCCGTGAAATCGCTGCGGGTCTCGACTACGCTCACCGCGCGATGGATAGCAAAACCGGCAAGCCTCTCAACATCATTCACCGTGATATTAGCCCCCAAAACGTGATGATTAGTTTCGAAGGCGAAGTTCGCATTGTCGATTTTGGCATCGCGAAGGCTGAATCTCAGGCTGAGGCCACTCAAGCCGGAACACTCAAAGGCAAGTTTGGTTATATGAGTCCCGAGCAGGTAGAAGGCCTAGCGCTTGATCTTCGTACTGACGTTTTCTCACTCGGAATTTTACTTTGGGAACTCCTCGCAAACGACCGTCTCTTTTTGGCGAGCAACGAACAAGCAACTATTCGTAAAATTAAAGAATGTAAAATTCCGCCACTCAGAAGTCTTAATCCGAGCGTTCCTGCCGAGCTAGAGCGCATCGTCAACAAGGCTCTCACAAAAGACCGCAATCTGAGATACCAAGCCGCAGCGGCCCTACAAAAAGATCTTACCGTTTTTTTAAATAAATATTTTCCTATGTTTACGAATCAAGACTTTTCGGGATTCATGAAAAAGCAATTCAATGCCGAAATTCTTGAAAATCGTAAAAAGCAAATGGATTACTCGTCAGTTAAGCTCGATCGCAAAGCGGCGCCTCAACAAACTGAGGCAACAATTACGAAGTCGGCTCCGCCACCACCTCGAGGAAAAATCGAAGTGACCGAGATAACCGAAGATTCAATCAGCGCAGTTGATAGTTTTTCTGTAAGCCCAGAAGGCGATCTAAAAAAAGATGAAAAGTCTGTGACCTTCAAAGAAAATTCACGCATTCTTATTCCGCACCCGACTCTCGACAAAGCAGCGTCGACTCCGCCGATGCGTAAGACTAAAAAGAAAGATCCACTCAATACCGCGAGTCTTGAAATTGACGTCAGCTTTCACAGAACGACATCGACCGGTTTTGCAAAAGTGACGGCCGAGAATAGTTTTCTTCGCAATAAAAAGAATACCTTATCGGGCTCGGGCCTGATTTACGGCTCAGTCGCAGTCGGTATTGCCGCCCTCGCCTTTGTTCTTTACAGTCTCTTTCAAAATGGCACGCTCGCAAAATATGTTCCGCTCGTGGCTCGCTGCTTATCAAACCCTGTAAACTGTAGTCGCCCTGAAGAAGGCTCGACCGTAAGTTCGTCGGTGAAGGCGCCTGAACTCGTTCGAATCTATATCAATAGCAATCCACCCAACGCACGCATCTATGTTCAAGATCAGCCTGATCAAAATGGCGTGAAGACAACTCCGGATCATGTTGAGTTGACTGCAAATAAACCAGCGAAGATCATCGTTAAAATGGATGGCTTCAACGACTGGGAAAAAACCATTTCTGGAGAAGGTTCTGAAACGCTTTCTGCCGATCTCAGCAAAAAAAGAAATGCCTATTTGATTGCAAACATCAAAGGAACAGGCGACCTCTACGTGAATCACCAAAAAGTGGATCACTGTAATGTCGTAAACCCTTGCTCGGTCAACCCCGACGGAGAAATCCTCGTCGAAGCCTACGATGCCGGAACTCAATCTTACGATAAAGTCACCTTAACACTGAGCGATGGTGAAACGAAGCCAGTCACTTTGACTCCAAAGCTAAGTAAATTGAGTCCCAAGACCGTTCATACCGTTAAATAATCCATAATTCACTGCCTGTTGTATTTTTGATTTTGTTGAAGTAAATTTGAGTACTCATGGCAGCACAAGACACAATTTGCAGAAGATTTTTAGAAGTTTGTAACCGCGACGCCGATCGTGAATCAGGTCGCCCAGCGATCATTTTTCCCCGCAAAGGAAAGTGGATCGAACAGACCTGGAGCAACTACAAAAGCGTCGTCGAAGAAGTTTGTCTGGGTCTCAGATCACTCGGAATTGAACCCAAAGACCGCGTCGCTATCTTATCTAATACCAGGCCCGAGTGGGCTTACTGTGATATGGCGATTTTGTGCTTAGGGGCCATCACCGTCCCCATTTATCATAGCAACACAACCGAAGACATCGCACATATCTTGATCAATAGCGAAAGCAAAGTTTTGATCTGTGAAAACTTAGCTCTTTTAAAAAAATTCAACGAGATTGCTTCGCAAACGAAAGTCACCAAGGTCGTCTGCATTGATTTTGACTCAGATAAAATGTCTGATAAATCAAACACGCAAGTTTTGAGTTTTGAAAAATTGCAAGAGCTCGGAACGAAATTAATTAAAGCGACTCCGAATGCTTTTCAAGAGAGTGCAAAAAAAGTAAATCTCGAGGACGTTGCGACGATTGTTTACACGTCGGGCACAACAGGAGTTCCAAAGGGAGTCGTTCTCACCCACACGCAGATTATGAGTGAAGTGGTCGATACCTTTCCCCTCCTGGGAATTTCTGCGAAAGATCGCACGTTGACCTTTTTGCCATTTACGCACGTCATGGGCCGCATCGAACTTTGGGGCCACACGATCATTGGCTACACGATGTGCTACGCCGAAGGCATTGATCGTATTCGCGATAATTTTTCAAAGACGAAACCGACCGTGATGATTGCGGTGCCGAGAGTTTTCGAGAAAATTTACAGCGCTATTCAACTGCAAGCGGAAACCAGCAAACTAGAGAAAAAAATTTTTGATTGGGCGGTTTCGATCGGACGACAGGTCAGTCAGTGTAAACTCGAACGTCGTGCACTTCCGATTCAGGTTGCCCTTCAATACCAACTCGCTAAAAAATTGGTCTTTGATAAAATCAACGCTGGCTTGGGTGGTCATCTCCGATTTGTTTTTTCTGGCGGAGCGCCCATCAACCAAAACCTCGCAGAATTTTTTCACGCCGTTGGCTTGACGCTTCTCGAAGGTTACGGACTCACCGAGACGACTGCAGCGATTACGGTGAATACTCCTTTTGATTATAAATTCGGAACCGTGGGCAAACCCATCGGCGACGTGAAGTTGAAGCTCGCCGAAGATGGCGAAATTCTCGTGCAAAGTAAAAAAGTCATGAAAGAATACTATCTTGATCCAGAAGCGACGAGCCAAGTAATGGACGGCGGATGGTTCAAAACTGGAGACATCGGCGAATTTACTCCCGACGGATTTTTGAAGATCACCGACCGTAAAAAAGATTTGATTAAAAGCGCTGGCGGAAAATTTATCGCTCCCCAAAAAATTGAAGCTCTTTTGAAACAGACTGATTTCATTTCTAATGTTTACGTTCACGGTGACCAGAAGAAATACGTCGTAGCTTTGGTCACTCTCGATTCTGCGGCAACGAAGCACTTTGCAGAAACCAACGATATCTCTTATAAAGATTTTGCGAGCCTCGTTAAGAATCCCAAAATCAAAGAACATGTTCACGACATCGTTTCTGAGGCAAACTCACACTTGGCGAGTTACGAAACAGTGAAGAATTTCGAGATCATCGATCACGAGTTTTCGATCGAGAGTGGCGAGCTGACCCCTTCTTTGAAGGTCAAGCGTAAGTTCGTTGACGAGAAATACAAAGATTTGCTCGAAGCGATGTATTAGCGGTTGTCTAAAAATAGCTATTTTTTCAGACAACTCCTTAATTAAAATCTAGTAAAAATAAAATCGAAAAGTAATACCAGCATAAGGCCCGCTGAGATTAATACTGCGATTCGAACCGTCTTGATTCGTCAGTGTTGAACCACTTGCGACGGTTCCGTTTAAGCCTGTGACACCCGTGCTCGCCGACCAAGTATTCATTCTTAAATAGCGATAGCCCGCTCCGATCATCATCGTCGCGATATCGGTGAATTGAAATTCAAAAGACGTGTAGGCTAAGTACATCGATGAGGTTGCGGTCGACTTTTCTTCAAAGTTGCTGACCCCGGTCTGCGATGTGCCGGCAGAGGTAAAAGTATATTTATTATCCATATTGCCCATGGCGTATCCGTAGCCGCCACCCAAGAGCCAGCGCCATGAATTTGTGCTCTTGATTGCATATTCAAGTGCCACACTCGGAATCAAGACCGAAACGTCAGAATCGAGATTATAAAGAGCGGTAGAACCCGATCTGCCGGTGATGTTCGTCAAATGTTTTGGAAATAAATATTCAGCGTAAATTTTGAAATTGAGTTTTTTCGTGCTCGCAAGAAATCCAAATTCAGCGCTATAATTGGATTCTTCTTTCGTGTCGTAGGTCACGCCATTTCCGCCCGAGCCACCGTAGGCAGAGTCCTGCGCGATCGATGGACCATAGGTGCCCCCGACGAAAGCTCCGTAACTAGGATTTTTAAAATCAAAAATCTTAGATTCGGCTCTCACCGAAACGAGAAAGAGAAGAATTAGGAAACAATTTTTTTGCATTCCAAAAATCCTAGTGTTTTGCAGAGACCGGACGAATATCAATCACTAATTGGTTCTGTTTATCTTCGCTGAGTTCGACTTGCGCGCGAGTTTCGACGGGAGTTCGCATGAATAGAGTAATATTCGTGGTGCCATCTTGTGGATCCATGCTCATGTCTGTTTTTGCCACAAGGTGCGATCCACGTAATTCTTTTATGAGATCTTGCTGATCAACTGCAGTCTTTAAAACCTGCGATAGATCGAGCACGAGACGAGAACCCGCTTGATCAAGACTCAAATGAAAATATCCAGGCTGAGTTTTGAGAGGAACACCGTCTTGATCTCCATAGGTAAGGATGAGTCGTTCTACTCCGTCGGGTAAAAGCATTTTTTGAACGCGAAGAAGACTAAAGATTTTGCCTGCATTGCCTCCGACGATCGCGCCTGCCGCAATATAATTTCCTAATTTTTGTGGACGAACAATTTGCTTTGCAGGCACGGCACCAGCAAGAGAAAGATTGAAAAACAAAACGGATAGGGTCAGAAAAATGAATTTCATAGCAAAGCCTCCACTGTCTTTATTTTATAGTGAGAAGCCAGCCACGGCTCGTAAGTTTTTAAGAAACTCTAGGTTTCAAGACTAAGATCTAGCCGACCAAGAATCTAAAGAATCTTAAAACAGACCAAAATCCGCACTTTTTAAAGCTCACGGTGGCAAATTGGCGCCAAAAAATCCGCTAAAAACCCGCTAAAAACCAAAAACGACTTTTTCCGCCTCGAAAATGCAAATTGTTCATAAGGTCATGAAAGCACTTCAAAAAAATTTCTCCATTGGGACTTTATTTGTCACCTACCGCGGCACAGATCTTGGAATACGTACCCAACGAGGAATAAAAAACGCATTTTTTAAGGGGTTTCAGATGAAAAATATTTGCCAATTGGCACTCGTTCTCGCGGTTGCTTTTCAAATCACCGCTTGCGGAAAAAACAATAATAACCAAAACGGAAACACGACCGCACTAGCGCCAACGAGCTTTCAGTCTTGTGAACCGGGTGTCGCACAAACGACTTACGGCCAAGCGGGATACGGTTACGGTTATACTCCTCAGCAAGCCGGCCCATTCGGAGCCGGAGGACGCGGTGGTTACGGCGGCGGATACGGCGGTCAACCACAAATGTATCCTTACAGCTGGGGCGGAAACACGAATGTTGCTCAAGCTGGCTTTTGCGGCTGCAGTTACGGTGAAGTACCGGCTTGTAGCCCCGGACAAGGCCTCTACTGTGTTCCCTCTCAGGGAATCTCAAACTACGCGCAGTACAATTACGGCGGCGGCGGATATAGCTTCGGCGGATTCGGCCAATACTCTGGTAATTCATGCTCGATGGGCGTCGGCCAAATCTGCCAAGTGGGCGTTATTGGTTCATGCGGTCAATACGGTCAATGTGTTCAAACCCCTTCTGGATACGGCATTTGCGCCAACTAGTTATGAGCGACATAAGGAGGTCTTTGAACGACCTCCCGGAATGCTTCTTGCTAAGTAAACAAGCAAATTTCGTATGAATGAATAAAGGGTGCTATGGAGTTCTTTGAGCAAAATAAAGATGCGCTTCTCGTTTCGCTGCTCAGTATTTTATTTGTCGCGTGTTTTGAAGGCGCCCTTGTTTTTCTGAGCCATTTTCCTCCCGTGACGCCTTAGAAAGCAATAGCCCAGGGCGTTTTTTGCAAAGTTGCCTCAAAGTTGATTGATGCGTGAATGGCTTGTGATATCTTTGCGGGCTATGACAAATACACAAAATCCCCTTCTCCAAAAGTCAAAATACAAACATCAAGCAACGCCCTTTGATTTGATCAAGAAAGAGCACTTCTTACCCGCAATCCAGGCGGCAATCACAGAAGCAAAAGCAAAAATTGAACAAATCAAAACCTCAAAAAACCTGGCGACTTTTGAAAACACGATTCTTGCGCTCGAAAGTGCTCCGCACGAACTCGGTTATATTTCTGGAGTCTTTTTTAATTTGCTCGGAGCCGAAAGCGACGATGAGCTTCAAGCCATGGCTAAAGATATTTCTCCGATCTTGTCAGATTTTTCGAGCGACCTTACCCTTGATCCCGATATTTTCAAAAGGGTTAAAACAGTTTACGACAATCGTGGCGGTCTCAAGGGCGAAGAGCTCGTGCTCACCGAAAAAACTTATAAAGATTTCACCCGCAACGGTGCTTTGCTTGATGAGACTAAAAAACAACGCATGCGTGAACTCGACCAAGAGCTCTCACAAGTGGGGCTTGAATATTCAGATCGTATCTTGCGATCGACGAACGAGTTTGAACTTTTGATTACGGATAAAATTGAACTCTCTGGAGTTCCCGACTCGGCACTCGATGCTTTCGAGCAAGCGGCGAAGGCTTCTGGCAAAACCGGTTGGCTTTTGAATTTACAGGCGCCAAGTTATATTCCGATTTTGACTTATGCAGATAATCGTAAGCTTCGAGAAAAAATGTGGCACGCTTTTAATTCACGCGCCTCGACGGGTGCGAACGAAAACAAAACCTTATGTCTGCAGATCGTTCGACTCAAAGATGAGCGTGCACGCACTCTCGGGTTTCAAGATTTTGCGGCCTTCACGCTCGAAGAACGCATGGCCCAAACCGCTGATCAAGTGATGACTTTTTTAAATCGCATGGTCGACAAGTCTTTACCTGCGGCTAAACGTGACGTTCAGCTCGTTAAAGATTTTCAAAAAACTTTGCCCGGCGAAAAGTATGAACTCATGCCTTGGGACTATGGCTATCTGTCTGAAAAACTCAAGATTGCAAAATATGATTTCGACGAAGAGCAGTTGAGACCTTACTTTCCCTTAGAGAAAGTCATCGCCGGAGCATTCGAACATGCCCGCATGCTTTACGGTCTCGTGTTTAAGCCAATTAAAGATATTCCGGTTTATCATCC
>JAYTQQ010000058.1:0-6936 GCA_043746635.1 Bdellovibrionales bacterium
ACCCAGTGTTTTCAATAACTTATAAATATAAGCAGAGCAATTTGCAGGTTGTTGGATTTGGTGACCGAATTCCCATGCGAATCCATGATCCGCAATCCACAACTTAAGAAGAAATGGCCAACTCCATATAGGCTACGCTGGAGGCTTCAGCAAATAGGCGAGCGTTTGCAAAATTTCATCACGAGATTATTATTTCGATTTCAACTGCAAAGATGCCCGAGTGTAGCACATGACCTTGAAGCTCGTCGGCCCAGCGCCAGTTTCACCGCACCTTGAATCGAGACAAACTGCTTTTTCAAAATAAGCGCCCTGAAGAAAATCATCCATAAATTTCAGCGTTACAAAAAGAGCCTCGTCGCCTTGATGGTTGGTCTCACTCATCTTTAGAGTTGGAGTCGTAATTTCGTAGAAATAACGGCCTTCAAATTGATCTTTTTGAAGATTGGCTTCGATCTCTCTCGTCCACTTTGTTGAATAGGTTTTTTTCGCATCGCCCTCAATAAGTGAAATCGAAAACGTATCTGAGGTCACGTCAACACCAAAATCACACTTGCGATCAGACCGCCACATCATATTAGGAAGCTTGCTTCCTGGGGCGAGAAGCTCGGGATGGTCACTTATGAATTTCCCAAAGTCATAGCCAAGCTCGGGCCATGAATTCGTGAGCTTTGACGTTTGGATCATTTTTGCCAGCGTTTCGAGCGAAATTGTTTTTCGCGAAGTCTTCGGTTCAAATCGGTGGTCGTCGGTACTAAAACCCTCAACACCAAGAAGATCATTTAAATTCTCTACGGAAATTGTTTGACCATTTTCAATTAACTTTGTTGTGGCCGCTCTGATTTGCGCGTAGTCGGCGACACTCAGATCTGATGGCTTGCCGCGACCTTCAGTGGAATAACTGTTCTTACAAAAAAAATCTTTTTCTTCAGGTGCTCGAAATGCGTTACACTCATCGAGTGCGGAATCAAATTTCAAAAGCCTCAAGCCCATGAGAAGTTCGTGAAGTATCAAAACGGACTGATCTTTCACGGTCATTTTATCGAAAATATTTTGGTTCAGCCAAACCTGTTTAAAGTCTTGAAGGGCGGCTTGGTCGGTTCCAACTGCTGAAGCAATTTTTTCGGAAGGAAGTTGTTTTAGTTCCGAAGGAATCAAGTACCAAGTTTTTTTATCAATGATCGAGGTTAAGACATTTTTGAGCGACGACCCTTGAAAGCCTTCTGATTCAAGTATTGGGCTTATATTCTCTTTAAAAGCTTGAAGCTCACGGAGCTTAATTGCATATGACTCGAGAGGTTTTCCCATAAACGTATTGCCCCCGCCGCTGTCTACGGTCCCTTGAGATTTCGGAGGGTTTACTGGAAGCTGCCCTGGGCCCTTCCCGTTAGGAGACTGACCATTGGGTGTACACCCGACAATAAATGTCAGCGCCACTGCTATAGGGAGCAATATATCAAGTGTACATCTCATTTTTTAAACCTCACTAGTGATTTTGCAAAATCGGCCCCATGTTTTCTCGATAAAATTATTTGGCAGAAGTTTTAAAATCGATGCTGGTTGTAAATCGTGAAACGACTATTTCAACTTCGCCGGCCTTTTCAAAAATGATTTTTGAGGCTGTCCCATCGACAACTTCTTCTAACGCCTTAAATGTTACTGCTGGAGAAATTTGACCACCACAGGTGTCCATTTCAATTTTCAGAATTCCGTCTTTATACTCAACAAGATTTCCGATACTCACTGCTTGAGTTGTCGCAACTTGCGCGGGCATGCGATTTTGAGAAGTTTGAGCTGAAGCGCAGCCACAAAACCCAAACACAAGAATCATAAGTAAGATCATTTTTTTCATAAATTTTCCTTTTCAAATAAAGTTATTTTGCATTTCTGATTTTTTTAAAAAAGTAACATCGAAGGTAAACATCACCGGCGTTGTAAAAGCCCCGCGCTTGAATGACGACGTCTTGCGAGACGAAGTAGTCCTGATATTTTCTGATTTCAAATCTAAGGTCATCGCTACCTTCTGAGGTTAGCGATCCCTTCACAAGAGAGGCTCTTAAATTTTGGTACTCGGGAGTATTAATATTTTTAGAAATACCATTTTCGTCTTCGCTTGATAAATGATCGTAACTACTTGGATCGTACGTAGGACCAAAAATACCAACCGTAAAATTTGTAGTCTCTCCTGAGCTTGGAAAAAGCGGACCGTTTGTGCCGCCAGGATTTGTTCCCACACTAATATTTTCAATTACGAGCAACCCACCGACGGCTGTAGATTTATCAAAATCCTTGAAGCATCGGCCGCTAAACCAACCTTTACTTTCTCCTGGAGTTGGTTGGGATCCCTTCGAAAAATAGTCGCCAAGTGCGGCAAAATAATTACTCGAGGTTGTGCAAGGGGTCCCATTACAAAGCAGTTGGGGTGCGCCGAACCCACTCTGTGAATAAGCCATAAGTCCAGTGATCGCCAATAGTGAGAGCTTACGGTTTATAATTTTCAATTTATTATTCATTTGTTTCTCCTTCGAAGAACTTTTGTCTTGCCTGATCCTAACGCGACGCAGCCTCCGATATCTAGATTCATTTAGTAAAATAACATCATAAATAGTGACCTTTTGGTTATCATTTTAGCCATGAATGCCGATACAATAGAACTGTGACCATTTACGAATTTAATGATTATAAGAAATTTTTAAAGAAGTGGCTTGAAGACCAGCCCAAACAGGGACGAGGTCTTATCCGAAAGATGGCCGACCATCTTCGAATCAGCTCAACAATGATGAGTCACATTTTAAGTGGAGAAAAACATTTTAGCCTTGAAGCCGCCAATGACTTAGCCGTTTTTATCGGAATGGATGAAGCGGAATCAGAATACTTCTTACTTTTATTGTTTTACGCAAAGGCCGGCAGTTTTTCACTGCGTGAGCGTTTCAAAAAGAAAATTCTCTCTGAACAGAAGCGGGCCAGTGAAATCACGAGGCGGGTTAAGGCAGATACAGATCTTCCGAATATTGCGAAAACAGTTTTTTATTCCAACTGGCTCTACACTGGAATACGCAACTTGACGGCCTGTCCAGGATTTCAAAATGTGGATGAAATTGCGGGGCATTTGAATTTGCCGCGAGCTACAGTGAAAAAAGTCATTGAGTTCCTATTAAAAAACGAACTCTGCTTGGAAAAAGACGGCAAACTTATACCCGGTCCGAAACAAACCCATGTCGGACATCAATCGCCGCTTGTGAGCCGCCATCATCAGAACTGGCGACTTCAAGGCTTTTCGAAGATGATTGACTCGGAAGACAAAAATTTGTTTTTTACCGCACCCATGTCGTTGTCTCACGAGACAGCTGAGCTCATTCGACAAAAAATCCCCGGATTCATCGAAGAGGTTATTAAGCTCGTAAGGCTATCCCCATCAGAAACCGTCCGCTGTATGAACATTGACTGGTTTGATTACTGAGCCTTCGGGATTTTTGTTGACCTCGAAGCACCAATGCCGGCCTCAAGGCTGCCTGACGTATGTTCGGGAAAAAATCTCGGGCTTCCCCACTACGGTCGTGTCGTCAAAACGACACGTTTACTTGCGCAAAGGCAATAGTTCGCCAAGAGCCACAGACTTCGGCTCAAATCGAGAAAGAATTTCGTTCAGCCAGTCCGAGGATACCAGGCTCAGGTCAATTTTGCTATTCTGGCGTCGCAATGGTGACCTAGAAATATAGCAGCGCAGAGATTCCAACCGATTAGAAAGGGTAGGGTAAGGCAGGAGCTTTTTCTCGGGCGTGAGAGTCGGCAAGATTCGGGGGCAGCGGTAGGTTTTAAGGATGAGACGTATATTAACGAATACTCGAGTTTAAACACGAAGCCCAGAAGACTCGGGAGGAACGCACTATTGCGATGGATGTTCGAGAGCCATCACCCATAGAGTATCAAGGAAAGTGATAGGTCGCGCAGCCATCTACGTGTGGCAAAAAGACGTGCCGGAGTACTTGGGGCTCAGCGTATCGCAGCTTCGTTCAGCCATATTTTTTTGGATTGTACCCTCGCGCAAGTAAACGTCTCGAATGTCGGGACGTCCTTAAAATGCTAGGAATTCTTGTTTCGACTTTCGTCGAGTATCTATTCACTTCGAGTATCTTTTAGGAAGCTTTTTTTGGTGTGATCGTCAGTTTGAACCCAAGCGCATCTAAGATTTTAACTAGCGACTCAAGTCGAGGGGTGCGTTCATTCGAAAAAATACGATAGAGATTTTCGCGATTGAGTCCGGTTTTTTTTGCAAAGCCACTGAAGCCACAGGCCTTGGCGACAGTCTCTACGGCTTTAAGGAATACTTCGGGCATATCACTGTTCTCTTCGAGCGAAGCCTTAAGATAAGCATACTGCGCTTTTTCATTGCCTTTGAGTTCTTCAATAAGGACTTCACGGTAATCAGATGCAGGCGATTTTTTTGATACTTTCGTTTTTTTCATTTTCTTTTCCTCATCAGATAATCGGTCCAATATTTACGTGCTTTTTCAATGTCTCTTCGCTGTGAGCTTTTGTCGCCGCCCGAAAGAAGCAAAATAATAACATCACCATCAACGGCAAAATAAATTCGGTAACCGGGGCCAAAATCAAATTTCAATTCAAAAAGCCCCGTGCCGAGCGCCTTGTACTGACCGAGGTTACCCTCTTCAATGCGGTCGATCCTGGCCCTGATTCGCGCGACCGCTGAGACGTCCCGCAGCTTATTGAGCCACTCAGAGTACGGCCTCGGGCCTTCTGCGGTATCGTAAATTTTGAGTTTCTTTGGCCCGTTCTTAATCACACTCTTAGTGTAGCCAAATGGCTACACATTGTCAATGTCTTTAATCGAAGGCCTCTGTTAGCTGGTCTCGAATGAGTATTGGGTGTCACAAAGAATCTTAGGCTTCCCCACTGCGAACTTCGCGATTCGTAAATTACTTTAGCTTGCGCTCGCCAGACCCAGTTTTGAAGAGTATCGAGCTGACCGACCGTCGCGCAAGCGATAACGATTCCGGCAGTCCAAGAAAAAAGTTTATCGAAATTCATTATGATTACTCCTTTGTAGCGTTCATTCTAAGTTTAATGCGTTTAAAGATGTTGAACACGTGAGCCTGCTTCCATGATTTTCCGAGCCTTGTTCTGAATCCTCGGCCATTTAAATAGCGGGCAATTTCTGTCGGGTTTCGGCCAACTTGCTTCTGCTTTTCAATTATTTGGAGGATGGGGTATTCACGAGGGTCCTTTTGCAGGCGGCCTTCGAGGTAGCAAAAGCCATAAGGTGGAGGCGCTGAATTTTTAAAAGTCTGCCGTTGATTCTCTAAAAATTTGACGGACTTATTTGCACGGAACGTCACTCGCTGTTTTACGAGTTGCCGCTGTACAGTTGCAAAGCCTAAATTTAGTTGTGCGGCGATCTCTCGTATCGAGTGGCCTTGCTCGTAAAGGGCCTTCAATTCGCGGCTTTCCTGCGAAATTAGGTGGACCTGGATTTCAATGAAATCACGCACTTGAGTTAGATTGCAGGTTGTTGGAAGATGCCTACCATTTTCTATACGAACCAAACTACTCTTAAATCAAAAATATGCGCTCTAGAAGATAATTGCATATCACAGAATCCGGGCAACACCCCGGGAGTCGAACCGCGAAGCCTGAGAGTTTAATCAAACTCTTGCTAAAATTAGTATAGTGTACTATAGTGTCTAAAGATGGCTCACTTTAAGTTTATCCTTTGGCTTGCATATTGGTACCTACAAAGTGATCTCTTTGAATTTGAATGGGATCGAGGAAATCTCAATAAGAGCTTGAATAAACATGACGTCGGCCTCGACGAGATTGAGTCAGTTTTTGAACTGAAACTGGCGGTGCCAATGGGCCGCCAAATATCACCGCCAGTTGATGAAGAAAGACTTAACCTCGTTGGACCTTCATCAGAAGGGCGAATGATTTCGGTTGTATTCACGTTACGTGATGGGCGAGTCAGACCCATCAGCGGAAGAGATGCTAGCCGTAAAGAGAGGAAGTTATATGAAGAAGTCCGTAAAGCGCTTGAAAAGTTATGATCGTATTGAATTCGATGCGAAGGAAATTATTGCTGGAATGAGTCGTCTCAAGGGGGCTCGCCGAAAGCCTACAAGCATCGCTCTTGAAGAAGATCTTTTGATTGAGCTTAAAGCTGTAGCTGGCAAAAAAGGTGTTCCTTATCAGGTTCTGATGAGATTGCTCATCACTGATGGATTGAAGCGATTAAAAGCTTCTTAAATAGAATTCTCACGTGACTGTTTCTCATGCAGATCAGGGCTGAATCTCCCTCCGCATAAGTAAGGGACTCAGGATAATGGCCAATATTTAAATGATTTTTTGTAACGAACTTACGGAGATATATAAGCGATAGTCTAGACTTGAAACCATTGGAGGTGTCCCTGTATGATTTATGTGGAGGAGTAACCCATGATCACCATGATTTTCCGAAGAAACTTGCCACCTGCCGTCAAATTTTTCGCAACTACGGGCGAGTCCGGATTTGGCTATGGTAAAACAAAATCGCAAATCGGAAAAATGTTTGCATTTTTAGTATTGATTTTGCTCGCGGGAGTGGCCCGGATGCTAAGTCTCAGGGCCCGCACAGGCCTGACAAATCAGGGCCAGGTAATTCTGATAGTTGCCGCTCTACTCACAGTTCCTTTCTTAATTTATCTGGTCTACTTAAAGAACAAAAAGAAAACCAACTTTTTCAAACAGGTGGCCAAAGATAATACCGGTCATGAATTTGCGCTGTCTGGATCAAAGTTTTTTGTTTCGACTGGCGAATTTATGAGATCTACTAATAACCTACAACTATACATGGGTGATCGGCATTTTTCCCTCTAAGATTCAAGTGGTTACATTTTTTCGCCTGCTAATTCACGGTCTCTTTCAACTAGATCAACAGCGAGAACC
>JAYTQQ010000059.1:0-4300 GCA_043746635.1 Bdellovibrionales bacterium
ACGACTACGGCTTCGAACATGTGTTTGAGCGCCAGTTGAGAGGCTTAGGACGCACAGGAGACCTCCTCGTGGGCCTTTCGACCTCTGGCAATTCAGAGAATGTCATCAGGGCCGTCAAAGCCGCTAAAGAATTAGGAATCACCAGTGTTTGCCTCTTAGGTCGCGACGGCGGAAAGCTAAAAGGCTTGGCAGATCTCTCGATCGTGGTGCCTGCGCAAACGTCTGACCGTATCCAAGAAGTACACATCAAAATCATTCATATCGTCATCGAAACGGTGGAGCGCGAACTCTTTCCCGAGAATTACTAGTCACGACGAATCGAGTTAGTATGTAGCAAAGGGAGCTCACCGAAATTTACAATTCGCACACTAATTCTTCGCAGAAATTTAAATAAAATAGTATTGAAGTCCACATTCGCTCCATATAGCTTTCATGCTTCTCATCCCTAGCACGGAGTCAAGAGCACATGCCAGAAGTCAGTGACAACAAGATTTATTCGATCGTCAAATTTGTTCAAAATTCGCTGCTTCCTATTGCCGTCTTCGATCGCGAAATGAGCTATCTTTCCGCGAGCGAAGCTTGGTGCAAAGAACTTTTTCGCGGCACTGGAGCGGCGTCCGCCGAGATTTTTCCAGGAGATGAACTCCCAAAGTCTTGGAAAGATTTAATTCCGAGGGCCCTTGCCGGAGAAATCGTGAGCTCTGCTGTCGGGAAGGTCAGATTTGCCGATGGAGAAAAAAAATGGCTTAGAGTCGAAGCGCAACCCTGGTACGAAAGTGCAAGTTCGGTTGGCGGAGTCATCGTCCAACTCAATAACGTAACGGCCCTTCTCTCTGCAAAGCGTGAGGCCAAGAAATACCGTTCTGTGTTGAGTTGCTCCCATGATGCAATTGTTGTTGTCGATCGATTTGCAAAGATTGAATCGGTCAATGAACAGGTCACCAATTGGTTTCAGTATTCGCCTGAAGAACTGATTGGCCAACGGATTGATATTTTATTGCCCGAAAAATGCCGCGCGGTTCACGCAAAATTCCAAGAGAAATACATGAGTGCCCCGACAAAGAGAATCATGGGGAAATCGGGGAATGATCTTCGCGCGAGGCGAAAAGACGGTTCTGAATTCGCCGTCGACATCAGTCTCAGCCCATCAGGTAAATCAGAAACAATGATTGTGACCGCGGTGATTCGAGACGTGAGCGAGCAGAAAAAGCGTGAAGGCCAATTGCGCTTTTTAGCTGGGGCAGGTCAGGTTTTATCCGAGACCCTCATTTACGACCAAATCGTCGCGAAAATTGCCGAGCTGGTGGTTCCCGAGATTGCGGATGGATGTTTGATTCGAATGAATAATGAAGATGGAGCAAGGGGATTAATAGTCGCACACCGCAATCGAGACCGTGAGGCTTTTCTACTTGAGCATCCTGTCAAGCACCCTCAATTTGACCAATATCAGTTAGCCATCGATAAAATTATATTGACTGGTAAGCCGCTCGTTTTGAATAGAATCGGGACCGCTGCGCGACCAGACGAAGAAAACGACGATATTAAAAATCTTTTGAGATCAATGTTGGTTCATTCCGCAGCGTTTTACCCACTCGTCAAGCAAGGAAAAAATGTTGGCCGAATCGCATTCGTCTTTGATGAGTCGAATAATCAATTCGAGCCAGACGACGAAACTTTTCTGCAAGGAATCGCCACCCGGGTGGCCATGTCGATCGACAATGCGAAGCTTTACCGCTTAGCGCGAGAGGCGGTAAAGGCGCGTGAAGAAATTCTTTCGATCGTTTCGCACGATCTGAAAAATCCACTTGCGGTCATAAAATTAAGCGCACAGATTATGAAGGAGTGGGAAGATCCCGATGCAAACCTCGTCAAAGATTACGCCGAACGTATCGAGCAAAATTCGACTTTGATGCTGAGATTGATCAACGACTTGCTCGACTTCGCAAAAATTCAATCAAATTATTTATCATTCACTTTTCACGAAGAAAATTTCGCCGAGATTATCGAGAGCAGCGTGAAGACAATGAAGACGCAGATTGAAATGAAGCGCCTCGATTTGATCCAGACATTGAACCACCGGCTTCCAAAAGTTTCGTGTGATGCGTTTCGAATCGCGCAAGTTCTTATGAATTTAATTTCGAACGCGATCAAATTTTCTCCGAAGAGTGGAGTCATCAAAATCGTAACGACCGAACTTGAGAACGAAGTTTTATTTTCAATTTCTGATAGCGGTCCAGGAATTGCGTCCAACGAGCTCGAAAAGGTTTTTGACCGATTTTGGCAGGCAGACCAAGCTAAAAATCTCGGGACCGGCCTAGGACTTTCGATCGCCCAAAGTATTATAAGGGCCCATCGGGGAAAGATCTGGGTCGAGAGTGAGTTCGGAAGTGGAAGTACTTTCTATTTTACCTTGCCGAAATCGATTCCGCCCCCCATCCATTTTGCGGCTGAGGAGCATGTGTTGCATTGATCAGCATGCATTCATACCCTGATCTGGCCAATCCTACGAAATTGAAGCTTCTCCGTGAGAGTTTTAATTGTCCAAAAGCAAATAATGTGGTTCATTTACAAAGCTTTTCGTTCTTTAAAATTCAATGTTCTTTTGTTCGTCTCCAAATTAAGCATACATATTAAGCATATGTGCGACGCTTGTGTTCAAAAGAATAGTCCTAAGCATACGGAGGAGTGGGTGAGTGGCTTAAACCAACAGTTTGCTAAACTGCGTCATAAATCCAAATGTTCGAGAAATTCATAAGTTAATTCAATAACTTATTAGTGCCAAATAACCCGAGAGTCCACTGAGCTATTCTTACTATTCCCTACGAGAACTTTTACTAACTTTTTATTTCCGCCCATAATCCGCCCATGGATTTTGAGTTCATTCGTTTAGAATTATGGACCTTGGCTTCATGTGAACGTGGTCTTCGTATGTGCCCAAGTATCTCATTTTGAAGCGTAATTGATTAGATTACGATAATAATCGAATTAGTTATGATCGTAATTGAATCGGTTACGTTTATTTGATACACTCTCATTGAGGTGAAGCTTGGATTTAAATAAACTTTTTGGTGGAGTCACGGCGGCTAAATGTTTACTTTTCATCGCTCGGTATGAAGAGAGCACTGCAAGTGAAATTTCTGAGAGCTTTGATATTTCTAAGCCACAAGTCTTCGCGCAACTGAATAAACTTGAAGAGAGTGGTGTACTTTCGAGTCGTAAAATCGGCAATACTAAATTGTTTTCTTTCAATCCGAGGTCAGGCATTCGAAATGAACTGAAAACATTGCTTGAAAAATATATTGAAGAACAAATGCCAAGGTCAGAAAACTCTAAGTTCTTTTTAGTCAGGCGAAGAACAAGAGCCAAGGGCAAAACTTTAGGCGGAGTCTATGACAAAAACGATTCATAAAGACCTTAGCATCGGAGAGTTTGCCGCGATTATTTTTGCACACTTAGAAAGTGAAGGTATCAACGCTGTTCTAACCGGCGGAGCTGTTGTCTCAATATATACAGAAAATAAATATGAGTCTGGAGATGCTGACTTCATTTCGCCAAGTGAACAAAAGGAGATTATTGAATCGATGAGCCACTTGGGATTTTCGCAAATTGCGCCTAACGACAGACATCTTAAGCATCCCGATTGCAATTTCTTGGTGGAGTTTCCCGACAGAACTTTGCTTCTGGGTGGTGAATATCAGCGGCAAGTCAGTGAAACTGAGATTGCTGGGACTATCATTAAATTACTGTCGCCCACACAATCAGTTATGGACCGACTTGTGAGATACATTGCTTGGAAAGATATTCAAGGGCTCGATCAGGCACAATGGATTTGCGAAAAGCATCCGATAACTTTGGAAAGGATTTATTCTTGGTCCAAAAATGAAGGAGCGAGTAAAGATCAAATAGATACGATTAAGGCAAGACTAGAAAAGGCTTCAGCTCTGAGGTTGAACTCGGAGTCTTGAAGACTTATCAAAGCCAATACGCCATTATCCAACTAACTTTTGTTTAGCTTTGAAAAACTCTTCTTCACTTAGAATCCCATCTTGCTTTAATTTGTGAAGCTTTAAGATTTCGTCAGCGGATTGAGACGAACTCGTCTGATTCTTCAATTGTGACTTACCGCCATTGTAAATTTCATCGAATCTGCTCTGATCCATCGCAAATAACGTAACTGATCTTATCAGGCTCCATATTGCCGAAGCCGTTGGACAAAACTGAGCAAACCACTGCATTTGAATACCAGTTTGCCATTGAGGGTCATTCGCGAGCAGCTTTTCTATGCCACCATGGTTCCCAA
>JAYTQQ010000060.1:0-4197 GCA_043746635.1 Bdellovibrionales bacterium
AGCTAGACTCGAGCCTATATACTAAATATACGATCCGCTTCGGATCTTATCGACGATGATCTTTTCAGGAGTCAAAGGATCGTTCGGATTCACTGCAAACAGCGCCTGTTGCTCGCAACGAAGCTTGTTTTTCACAAGCCAATTGAGTACATCCGCAAGTTTACGGTTCTTCTTATCTTGAAAAAACGGGTCATTCGCCAAGGCATCTTTCGCTTTTTTGAGCGATCGAGACTCCACCGGATCTTTCTCGCGAACTTCGTAGCAATCGAGATCATATTTTTTTACATCCTCTGGCAACACTCCTAAAAAGTGAACCGAAGGAGCCGAGAAGTCAGAGTTTCGGATGAGAGAAGCCGCCGACCCTGCCTTCAAAGTCCGAAAGATATTCTGTAAAGTGTAGGCGTCGAGATCACCAAAAAAGAAAATAGGAACGTTGAGCTCAGTCTGGATGAGTTTGCACCAACCACGAACTCCATTCGACGGCACCCCTTGGGCACCCATGACGATACAGTTATGACGTTTGGTCATGCCGTTTGCGACGAGAGTTCCGGCGGTACCTTCAGACTCAACGACCAGACAAAATTCAATTTTTTTCTTAGCTTTGAGCTTTAAAGCCTGGGGTTTATTCTTGGGTTGAAAGGGAGTCGTTCCGAGACTGCTTAAGTCGACAACCGCTCGCTCGCCATCCGGCAAGGTTTCGGTCACCACCAAATGTTGGGAGTAAGTTTGGCCGCCGCGATCATTGGCGAAGCAGTTCAGCTCTTCGCGGTAAACTTCGAGCATATCTCCAATAAAATCAATGATGGAGTCACTCTCTTCTTGGCCCGCGAAATCAAGAGGCTTCAAGTTTTTCGAAGACTTCACCATACCTTTTCCGATGTAGTAAAGTTCGCGCTTCGTATTGACCGCACCGGTTTTGAGGTTTCGGAGTAAAACTTCGAGCATGAACACCACTCGGGCCATCTTTTGAACGCTCGAAACATTGAGTTCGGTACGCACTCTCTTTGAACCCGGAGTGAGGTAACCGACTTTTGGATTATAAAGAGAGTTATCGAGCGAACATTTAACGGCTTCGAGAACCGGTCGATTTGAATTTTCAAGTTCTTTCAGCATCATTTCGCAAAGAGCTTTCGCCTCTGCCGGAATGTCCTTGGTCAACTTACGAATTCTGATAATTTTATCCATGAACCAATTCCTTTATTTAGATTTTTTCTGAGTCGACTTAGCAGCTTTTGCCGTTGTCGTCGCCGCTGCGGCCTTCTCGGTGGCTTGCGCAGACTTCGCCGTCCCTTGAGCCGATTTTTCAGTACCTTTAGCAGCCGTTTTCTCGGTTGCGGCCTTTTCGGTGCTGGCCTTTTCGGTACCTTTCTTTTCGGTGCCTTTTGATTTTGAATCTTCAGCGTCTTCATCCGATGGATCATCAAAGTCTGTCAGCTCTTCGCCCTCGGCCGCGTCTAAGAGTTCGCTTTCGACTCCGCGTTGGTCGAATTTGACTCCGGCTTTCAGTGCTTTTTCTTTGAGTGCCGCGAGACGAACTTCTGCAACCGACAAATCTTTTTGCGCGACTTTGGTATCTCGGCCTAATAATTTCTTGAGACCTTCTTCGGCCCTCAATTTACGGGCCTGATTCGCTCCCGTAATACGAACGAGCCCTTCGACCAAAATCGGGCCGAATTGTTCGATGTGAGCTAATTTTCTTTCGAGATCTGCTTCTTTATTTTCTTTACGAATATGACGAGAAAGTTGCTGACCCGCTTGCATGAGCGCGCGCCTGATCTCTTCGATCAATTCGTCAGAAGCATCGATCGTTTCTTTCGAAGCATTTTTAAATTTAATAAACGGCGAAACCACGCTGATCGCAAAAACATAAGGCCCACTCGGAACATTATCTTTACTCTGCGCGAGGCCATAGGAACGCCAATTGACACTTTCAACCGCTTGGGTGATCGCGCATGCACTCTTATCAAATTGCAAAGGAACACGGTTCGCAAAACGAAGAAGCTGAATCGATTCGTCCATGCTGCCGCGGGTAAGAAATCGTGCGAGAGCCACTTCAACCACGACCGGTTTAAAATCACAGATGCGAGGCTTACGGGTGACGACCGAGAAAAAGTCGATATCTCCTAGACGCATGATTGATTTCGAAAGAGCTTCTTCACCGACCGTCAAAACCGATTTGGTCGAAGGACTCTGAAGTTCTGTTTTTTGAATGACCTGAAAGGCAGCTTTAAACTCCCCTTCTTTCATTTTCATGACCGGCATGTTGACGAGGGCCTTGGGCATACCGCCTTTAATGAGATCTTTGATCGTGCCGTCGGTGACCCGCGAGAAACCGGTCTTTAAAAACTTACCGAAATCGACTTTTCCGAAAAGATGGGCGTGGGTCATGAACTCACCGAGCTTCATCGTATGGGGATGGGGCAAGGTACTTTCAGGAATTTCAGGGCAGACGTCAGTCACCCGTTTAATTTTTACCCAGTCTTGATCGAGCACTTTAAAGTCGAGACTCATATGCGGATTCACGAGCGTCGTTCCTTCTATATAAGTCAGAAGTCCGCCGTCGCCGTTCAGCTGGATACGACCGTCGATGCGAAACTCAACTCGGGTTCCGTGAGGGCGATCCCAATCGATGGTTTCTTTTTTCTTAAGGACACCTTTATTGGCTTTAATATCGACATCGACGAGGCAACTGATGGCCTTACGCATGCCTTTTTGAATGGTCGTGACCTGCACACCCGAAGCGTTGGTGAGCTGAGCCCATGTCGTTGCGGCCGAGATTCCAATTCCTTGTTGTCCTCGTGAACACTGACCTTTACCGAATTTACTTGAAGCTAAATATTCACCAAAAACTTTGGCGATATCATCAGGGTCGATGCCGGGACCGTTATCTTCAACAATAATTTTAACGAGGTCGGTTGATTTGGTGCTTCCGTCGCCGATTTTAGTGACCGAAATTTTCAAATCCGGAAGAATCATATTCTCTTCACAGGCATCGAGCGAATTATCGACCGCTTCTTTGAGGGTCGTTAAAACTGCTTTGAGCGGAGATGAAAACCCAACCTGTTGCAAATTCTTTGCAAAGTATTCGGCCGTACTACTGCTGGTAATTTTTTTTGACACTTTACTATTATCCTTTTTGGCTCTCTCTGACTTCTCTTTTAGGCTTCTCTTTTAGGCTTCTCTTTAAATTTCTCTTTAAACTTCTCTTTTAAAAGCGACAAGTCACCTGAACTGAAGAACCATCATCATTTTGAAAGTATGATCAAATTCCATTTGAGCGCCATTCTTCCTCCCAATTCAACAAAAAACTTTGAAACGCTCGAAATTCAATCATATTTGACTTCGCTATTTCTAAAGGCAAAACCGCTTTTTCCCTCTCGAAATCTTGTATTTTATTGAGTCATGAAGTATTTTTAAGGTGCTTATTGAAACGGCTCATAAAAGTAATGCAGTGTTTCTGCCTCTATCGAAAGAAGTGTCCTGATGAAGAAGCCCTCTTGGATTCAAAAATTTATTGTTTTAAGCCTTTTGACCTTTTCAAACTTTGCATTTGCCGTTGATCCGGCGCTATCCGCCCCGGTGCCAGTTCCCGCAGCTTCACCGTCTGCGGCTCCTCAATCGCTCGGAAGTTCTGCTAAAAGTCTTTTGGGTTTCGACAAAAAGGGCAAGAAAGCGTCGGAATCTAAGAAAGAGAAAAGCGTCGTTAAAATTCCGGCGGAGCTTAAAAATTTGATCGTTGAAGATTTGCAAACAGGGAGCGGTCGTCAGGCCGAAAAAGGCAAGAGCGTTAAAGTGCACTATACAGGTTGGTTTTTTGATCCGAAACAGCCCCAAATGAAGGGCTTTCAACTCGATACTTCGGTCGGCAAAGAGCCTTTTGAATTCACCGTCGGCGACAAACAAGTCATCGCCGGCTGGGATGAGGGTCTCGCCAATATGAAAGTCGGCGGCAAACGTAAACTTTATATCCCGGCCGATCTTGCGTATGGCAGTCGCGGAACTCGTGACGGAGTGGTTCCGGCGAACCAAGCGCTCTTATTTGAAATCGAGCTCTTAGACGTCATGGATGAAAAAACCGTCATTAAACTGGCCCCTTAACGTGTTGATGAAGATTTGGTTTTTGTCATCCGGGGAGCTTTCGAATTTCGGTTTTCTTTATTTCTGAATGAGAACGAGATTGTGGTAGAGCGCGTACAT
>JAYTQQ010000061.1:0-3716 GCA_043746635.1 Bdellovibrionales bacterium
CGATGGGGCCTGGCGGATGAACTGGGCCGACGTAAAGGGTGAGCTTTCCGGTCTTGGCGAAAACGCGTCCGCGGGGCCACAAACGGCTGCTGCCATCAATATAAATAAAAAGCAGGGGAGTCAGTGTGCGTTCAGAAAAAACGCTCACGCCACGTTTGAATTCTTGGATGTAACCATCTGGTGATCTGGTTCCTTCGGGGAAAATGATCAGCCAAATATTTTCTAAGTTCGTGAGAAGATTAATGCAAAGATCAAGCGCTTCGCCTTTTCGTTCTTTGCGATCGATCGGGATGGCTCCGAGGCAGTGCTTCGAAAAAAAAGTGAAGAGCGCATTCGAGAAAAAATAATCTTTCGCTGCAGCGATATAAACGTCGAGCCAATACTTAAATGGAATTGCCGCCGCAATTGAAGTCGCGTCTAAATGCGAGGAGTGGTTTGAGATAATAATGAGCTTTGGGTAGTTTCGGTGAATCTCTTCGAAGTCACCTATAACCGTGAGTCGAATATAGAGTTTAAAGAACCAACCTTTTAAAACGATTCTCCATAAGACACGAATGATGAGACTAAATAAATCGAAGTGCCTTGTAAAAAGCGGCAAATGTTTCAGATGCGATGGCAGCCGCATCCACTGATCGTTTTCGTAATCAAAATCTTTCAAAGTCTTCCCTGCGCATAGAGATTAAGAAGGTATCTCATCACGTAATAATAAATTGGGGCTACGAAAAGCAATCGATCTACCACCGTGAGCAAATCGCCGCGGCCGATGATAAAGGCCCCAACGTCTTTAATTCCAAGATCTCGTCTGATGACTGAGAGAGTGAGGTCTCCGAGGCTTCCGCCGAAACAGGCGACGAATGCCGAAGTCATCCAGAAGATTTCGCTCCGAACGGGTAAAAGATGTCTCATCGCCCAAGCCAAAGCAAAAGTCAGAACGCATGCAATCAAAAAACTCTCGAGATTTCGTTTCGGATTAATTTTGTGAAATATTTTGATCTTACCGACCCTGCGGCTAATCGCAATGTACATATTGTCGTATACTTCAGTGAGGATAATAATATAGAGAACCAGATACGGGCCGTGATCAAGTTTGATCAGCCAGCCGAGATGCATCAGCGCCCAACCGAGAAAGCTAAAAGCCACGAGTGTGAGAGAGAGATACTGAATCATGTGCTTCGTTGAATCTCTCAAAATTGGAATCAAACAAATAAACCCTAAGAAAATCATCGGGCCCACTTCGTAGAGCGCTTGAAAATCAAATTCGATACAAATGCCTAAGAGAATAATCCCGATGTAGGTGGCCCATACGAAATTGCTTCGGTGATACATTCCGGTCATTTGAAAAAATATCTTTGCACAAAAAATCGAGAGCATCGTGAGCACGATCATCGGCCACGGATCGTTTAACCCCAAAAGACCGACGAGAAGGGGGGCCGCAAAAACCCAACTTTTGATGCTGGCCCATCCCGCTTGAAACTGAGCATTTTTGTTTTTTAAGAAAAACAATCCTAGACCAATGACGAGCATTGTTCCGAAGACAAGATAAACAGTTTGTCGATAGAGAGGGTCATTCCACATTACAAACATCGAAATTCAGTCCTTGGTTAGGCCTTCAATTTGGTAGTTCGATATTATGATCTTTTAGTTTTTTATACAAATTCGAGCGTGAAACCTTTAGCACCTGTGCTAATTCATCAATATCGGGATGCATTTTCAGAGCCTGCAAGATGATTTTTGCCTCAAAAGACTGCATGACCTCGTTTAAACCAAGGCTGAAATCGATGCTTTCAAGTTGAGCACCCCCCAAAGTATGGGGAAGGCAGTTCACGACGTCTTCTCGCCTTATGATCGGGAGGGGCGAGTAAAGACTGAGCTGTTCACAAATACGCTTGAGCTCTCTGACATTTCCCGGAAAATTGTATTCGGCTAAGGCCGCGCGCGCGTCTTCGGCAATCGATTTATTTCTTTTGGGTCGCTCTTTTTGCAGAAAATATTCGCAGAGTTCATGAACATCTTCTTTGCGTTCTCTCAAAGACGGAAGAACAATTTTTTTGCCGTTGAGTCGCCACAAAAGATCGTCCCGAAAGGTTTTTTCACGAACCATTTGGTTGAGATTTTGGTTGGTCGCAACGATGATGCGCGCGTTGATTTTAATATTGTCTTTGCCACCGACTCGCCGAATTTCGCCACTTTCCAAAAATCTCAGCAATACAGGCTGGAGCGAAAGGGGCAGCGCTTCGATTTCGTCAATGAAAAGATCTCCGCCGCTGGCGGCTTCAACGAGTCCGATTTTATTTTGGTCGGCGCCAGTGAAAGCACCCTTCACGTGTCCAAACATTTCAGATTCAAAAAGTTTTTCAGGAATCGCCGCGATATTCACAGCGATAAATGGTTTTTCAGATTTGGGTCCATGAATGAGGTGGGCCGCGACTTCTTTTCCGGTCCCGCTTTCTCCTTCGATGAGGATGGGCCCGGCTTCGCTTTGTAAAGATGCAATTTGTTTGCGGACTTCATTACTCTTTGTGCTTTGGCCGATCCAGGCTTGTGATGTTTGAAAAGCGCGGTGGGTTGCATTTCGAAGGAGGATGAGCGCTTCGATTTTCTCTAAGACCAGTTTGAACTCTTCGGGGGCCAAAGGCTTTGCTAAATATCTTGAAGCCCCATTTTGAAGGCAGGACTCCATCAAGTTTCGGTCAAGGTCTCCCGAGATGGCGACGATTTCTAAGTGCGGATTTTGTTTGCTGAGCTCTTGAATAAATGCAGGACCTTCAGGTTTTTTCGATTTAAGCGCCTGCGGAGACAAATGCATATCGACAAACGCTGCATCAAAATTCTTACCGTCTAGGCCTTGCATCGAGAGTGAATGCACCATTCGCCAGTTTGACGGGAGCAGCATTTTTACGCTTTGAACAATAAGATCATCATCATCGATAAAAAGAAGCTTAAGGCGTTCGTCTTGAGGTGTGGACATCGAGGCTCCTGTTAAAGCTTGGCAAAAGTTTGAACTTTATTCTATTCAAGGCGGTGTGCGTATGACAAGATCTAGTTATGCAAACGTACCATCAAAAAAAATACCGCTTTCTCTTACTTGAGGCGATTCATCCGAGTGCAAAAGAATTTCTTCAAACTGAAGGTTTTGAAGTCGAGCTTTTGCCAAATTCTCCGAAAGAATCTGAAATCATCGCGCTCGCCAAAAATTATGATTTTCTAGGCATACGCTCGAAGACCCAGATTAACGAAAAGATTTTAAATTCAGCTAAACATCTTCTTGGTGTGGGCTGTTTTTGCATTGGCACCGACCAAGTTGATTTGGCCGCAGCTAACCACCTCGGAATTCCGGTGTTTAATGCTCCTTACTCCAATACGCGAAGTGTTGCCGAGCTCGTTTTGGCTGAAATTATTTGTTTGAGTCGTCAGGTCTGTGATCGAAGTGCTCAGGCTCATCTTGGTCAATGGGTGAAGTCTGCTATCGGTTCACACGAAGTGCGCGGTAAAACGCTCGGCATCGTCGGCTACGGTCACATCGGAAGCCAAGTCAGTGTTCTCGCTGAAGCATTCGGTATGCGCGTAATGTTTTACGATGTCGTCAAAAAACTTCCCCTCGGAAATTCTCAAAGTTGCGAAAGCCTCGATGAGCTTCTGCAAAAGTCAGATTTTGTAACTCTTCATGTGCCGGATACTAAGCACACTCGTGATTTGATCGGTGCCGTTCAGTTGAA
>JAYTQQ010000062.1:0-3448 GCA_043746635.1 Bdellovibrionales bacterium
TCTCGTTCTCATTCAGAAATAAAGAAAACCGAAATTCGAAAGCTCCCCGGATGACAAAAACCAAATCTTCATCAACACGCTAAGGGGCCAGTTTAAAAATTGTTCCACAAGTTTTCCACAATCATAGTGAAGCGCGACCGATCACTTATATCCTTTGAAAAGCAGAGTGATTTCATTTAAGTTTAGAGGCCTAAGCAAATTAAACTTGGAGACTCTCTATGGCTCGAATAATTCAAGAGATTAGTTCTGCAGGCTTTGGTGGCCTCGAAATGGTCGTCCAGGATTTTCATGCTTGGTTGATTGAGAATGGCCATGATGCCCTTGTGCTTGTTCAAGAGGGTGCCCCTCTTCACAGCAGCCTCATCGCTTCAGGTTTTTCTGATTCTGTTATTTCAATTTCAAAGAAAACAAAGACCGGCACTGTCAGAAAAATGTTGCACCAAGAACTGGATTCGAAAGATACGGCTTTTTTATTTCACCGGCACCGCGCGCTGAAAGCTCTCGCCTGGAGCGGACTCAAGGCTAAAACTTCGATGATCTCTCACACTTTTTATAAATCTAAAAAAAGAGATTTCTGGCATCGTTACCTTTTCTCTAAAGTTGATTGTTGGATTGCACTGACGCCTCTTCACCAAAAAAATATGAATGAGATGCTAGGACTTGCTTCTAACCTGATGACGATTATTCCTAACGGAGTGAATTTAAATAAATTTCGTGCGCCCGTAATCCTCCCAGAAGATAAAAATGAATTTCATATCGGAATCCTCGCTCGTCTAGACCATCAAAAAGGCCAAGAAATTGCTGTCCGCGCATTGGCTCTTTTAAAAACAAAAACGCAAAAGAAAATATATTTACATTTATTCGGCGACGACACCCCAGGTGAAGTTTCGATTCGACCTCAACTGAAGGCGCTCGTTGAAAAATCAGGCCTTCAGTCCGAAGTTATTTTTGAAGGCTTCAAATATGAAGTTCAAGAGATCTTACCACAAATGGATTTTCTGTGGCTGCCCTCGCTTCGTGAGACATTCGGTCGGTGCGTGATTGAAGCCATGGCCTGCGGAGTTGCTGTGGTGGGATCAAACGCTGGTGGCGTGCCCGATATTATCGAGCACAAGGTGAACGGGATGTTGTTCGAGACCATGAACGCGCAAGATCTCATGAAGCAGACTTTGTTTTTAATTGAAGAGCCCGAAGCAAGAAAAAATATACGTGAAAAAGCGCTCAAAGACGTACGGGCTCATTACGATATGAACGAAGTGTTTACTCGCCTGCTTCATGCGATTTTGCCAGATCATGTTCAAAGTCAAAAGTTCAGTTTCGAAACTCGCAAAAAGACGGGCTTACAAGTGCCTCATCTTTTTAAGAATGAAGCGAGCTTTGAAAAAGGCTAGAGTCTACTTAACGTAGAGATCATAAACTAACAAATAGTGAAATAAAAATCCGCCTGAAACGGCCACGTGCCAAATTTCGTGAAATCCAAAAACATGCGGAATTGGATTTGGCTTTTTCATGATGTAAATAATGGCACCAATCGAATAAGAAAGTCCTCCGAGGATTAAAAGTTCGGCATTGGTCGCGGTCATGTTCGTCCAGGCTTCGCCGATCCGAATGATGAGGATCCAGCCCATGGCTAGAAAAATGCCGGTATAGACCATGCGAGACTGTGCCCACTTCGGGAGTTTCGGTTTGAAAGTTGTATAGAGCACTCCCAAAATCGCGATCGTCCAAACCGCAGTGAGAAGGTAAGTGCGCCAAGGATCGGCCAGGATCTTTCTTAAAAACGGCGTGTAGGTGCCCGCGATGAAAAAATAGATCGTAAAGTGATCGAGATTTTCGAGCATGAGATCGAAATGCGGCGTGAGCTTAAATCCATCCGACATGAAATGATAGGTGGAGCTGACGAACATCGTCGTGCATCCAGCGATTGCAAAAATGCAGCAGGCGACGAGATCCCAACCCTGAACTTTAGGAGAAACAATGAAGATCCAGAGGCCGTAAAGGCCGGCGATGAGGCTTAAGAAGTGCAGCTGGGCTGAGATCGTCTTAAAATATACAAGTTTAAAGCTATGACCGGGATGTTTCTCAATTCGGTATTTAGACATGCGGCTATTACCTCCGAATTCCTAAAATTATGCAATGAGGATTTGCCAAATATCTCAATATTGTCTAGTACTAAATCAGAGTTTTTATTCTCTTAAAGTAAACGCTCTGCCTTTCAAAACCAATACAAAGGGGAATTTTTTGTCGACTTTCAACGAAGCCGAAACAGTGAACTTTGAGCGCGCACACGGTGTTCGCGATACCAGAACCTTCTTGGGACATCCCGTGGGTTTATTTGTTTTATTCTTTACCGAAATGTGGGAGCGATTTTCGTATTACGGCATGCGTGGCTTGCTCAAACTTTATATGGTGAATTTTCTCTTCGTGACTTCACGCCAAATTCTTCAAGGCGGAGCGGCACGCGTTGCCGGTGATCCTCATGCCGTTTGGGGCTGGGACACGATACAGCACTTCACGCAGTCTAATCCGGATGCTTTACCTGGTGCGCACGCCAGCGTTCTCTATGGTTGGTACACAGGATTAGTTTACTTAACCCCTCTTCTCGGCGGTTATGTCGCCGATAAATACTGGGGACAGCGTAAGACCGTTATCGTGGGTGGTTTGCTCATGGCGATTGGTCACTTCTTGATGGCGTTTGAAAATCAATTTTTCTTTGCGCTCTTCTTTTTAATCATTGGTAATGGTGCTTTCAAACCAAATATCTCAACCCAAGTCGGAAATCTTTATGCCCAAGATGATCCTCGTCGTGACGGAGCTTTCACGATTTTTTACATGGGGATTAATTTAGGGGCTTTCATTTGCCCACTCGTTTGCGGAACTTTGGCTGCGATCTACGGTTGGGATTGGGGTTTTGGCGCTGCCGGGGTGGGCATGCTCTTGGGTCTCGTTATTTATATTTTCGGTCAGAAATATCTCGCGACCGATAATCTCACAGAAACAAAAGCAATTCCTGAGAGTGAGAAAAAACATTCACTTGATGGTGGAGAGAAAGCCCGCATTTGGGCACTCATCGCTCTTTGTTTACTCAACGTTGTTTTTTGGGCCGTCTATGAACAACAGGGCAATACTCTTCAAACTTGGGCAGACGAAAAAACAGTTTGGCCCGTGATTTTTGGATTTCAAGTTCCGGCGACTTGGTTTCAGTCTTTCAATCCACTTTTTATCTTTTTACTCGCTCCATTCCTTGATATTTTTTGGATGAAACAAGCAAAAAAAGGGACTGAGCCTTCAAGCGTTGCGAAAATGTCGATCGGAAGTTTCATCTTGGGTCTTTCATTTATCGTCATGGTCTTGGTTGCTTCTCAAGGAGACACTAAAGGGAGTTGGGTTTGGCCAGTGTTTTGTACTTTCTTGCTGACTATTGGTGAACTCTATTTATCGCCGATAG
>JAYTQQ010000063.1:0-4394 GCA_043746635.1 Bdellovibrionales bacterium
AGAGTCTATTTACGTTTGCTCGAAACATCGCGTAGGTGTGATTCAGACTAAAAAGTGGATCAAATCCTCCGGCCTTTAATTCTCCTTGGCCTACGATGCTGGCATGCTGGCAACCCGAAAACCCAGGATTCTCCCTCTTCTTTTGACCGAATCGGGCATCAGAGGAAGCCTCCGAAAAGGTTTTCCCGCAAGTTCGGCATAAATAGCGCTGAAGCTTTTTCTGATCGCTCAGTTATGGCAATGAAAGCAATCTGGCGTCATGCCAGATAGGAGATAGCAAGCGCAACGCCATCAACAGGCCATCAACAGGCTAGGGGGCCAGTTTTTGCCTGATTAAAAAAAACAGATGTGACAAAATGACTCAAGGTAATTCTCAATTCTGATCTAAGTGATTTTGAGAAGGCACGGCGCTTGCAATTTCTACGAGAGTGAACAAACAAAATCCTAAGGAGGATCAAATGGAAATCGGAAATACTACTGAAGGCGTTAAACAAGCATCAACATTCGCGATGGAAGATATTAGAGATCAATTTCCGGAGGCGATTGAAAAATTAGAAGATATCGGTGGAGATATCATCGACCATCTCAGGGAGAATCGCATGGCGTATATGGCGGTTACCGCTGGCGCACTTGTTTTGGGCGGAGCATTCTTGCTATTTAATAGCATGCGAGCCGGAAAACCAACATTTGCAAAAGTCGTTGGTCGCACTAAATTAAACGGCTCTCGAGCAAAGAGAAAACAGGCTCGTATACATTAATTAGAAATTCTTTGGCTCTCTAACATATTGTTAGAGAGCGGGAGATTGAGAGAAAATTTCTTGAACGGGCACTGCATCGGTCGTTGCAGAAATATCTAGCTTCTTCAAATTCTGCGTCGTCGGTCCGTTTACCACTTTGCCATGGCGCAATATATCTTGCGCATTCTTAAAGTAGTCGCGCGTTCATTTTTCAAGTTTTGCATAACATTCGTCTGGTGGTAAGGATCAAGGGTATCCCAGTAGAGTCCGGTGGGATACCCTTGACGGGAGTGTGGGGCGCGGCAACTATCGATTTGCATTTAACTTCAAAGCCATGACTTGTTTTTACTTGAGCTTGGCTTCTGTCAATAAATTCGGTGGTGCGCGTGCGGATAAAAATTTTAGCTTCGCCGTGAATCAGTTTTTCGGTCAGGCCTCGCAAATATTGAAGAGGCTGAAGGCGCTTTCTTTAAAAAGTCGCCTTCTAAATAGTCTGCGCAAATACGTAGAACAAATAGTTAAGGAATAAATTTTTTCTCGAGAGCATCGCGTTCAAAAAACCAAGCTTTTGCTTGTTCGTACTCATCCGGCTGAAAGTTTTTGTCAGCGATGATTTGGTGATCAGACGTTTCGGTCATCAAGGAATGGCTCGCCTCGATCAGGTCGCCGTGAATATCAACGCTAAAATCCCACTGATCAATCACAGAATTACCGTCTTGATCGGTCGTCCATTTTTCGAGAACGGCTTCAGCGTAGCCCACTTGAAAGATATTTTTCTCGTCATATCCGCCGACGCTGCTGAAGTATTCTTTGACTGAGTTTGCTTGGTTTTTTGTTTCAGATTGAAGAACAAGATAAGTACCGACTTCGGTATCGAGTCTCTGGCCACTTTGAATGCTGGCCGCAATCAAGTTTTGAAAGTTCAAGTCTTCTCGAGCTTGAGCCTGGGCCCCAGCCGTAACAAAAAGCAAAGCAATTAAAATTAATTTCATAAATCCCCCTTGGCTAAAATTATGTCAAAATCTGTTGTAAGAAATCAAGCCTGAATCCCGTTTGACTCGGGGAGCATCTGAAATGGGCCTCTTCAAAACTTGCGACGTATGCGAAGACTCCAGTTTGGACTCGAGCTGTCTATGAGTCTTTATTTTGTTTCATTTCGAAGCTGTGGTTCACTAAATATTTTTTAGGTTGGTGAACCCGCTGCGAATGATAAATCCCTCTATGGCCAGATACAACGTAGGCAGTGAAACAGGCAATTGCGGCATAAATAAAAATGCCTGGACCAAAAAGCTCCATTGCCATGACGATGCACGCAAATGGAGTATTGGCGGCTCCGGCAAAAACTCCCACGAGGCCGATTGAAGCCAGCACCGGAATTGCGAGCGGTAAAATTTGACCGAGCGTATTTCCGAGTGTGGAGCCAATAAATAAGAGCGGCGTGACTTCTCCGCCCCTAAAGCCGGTTCCGAGAGTGATCGCCGTCATAATAAGCTTCATAATCCAATCATAGTAGGGCAAAGAAATTTTGAGAGAGCTCACAATGAGAGGCACTCCTAAACCAGAGTAACGAATTGTTTCAGGAGTAAAATAGTAAATAGCCGAAAGAAGGACTCCGCCAAAAATTGCGCGAACGACGAGCCGAGGAACAAGCTTTTTCGAAAAGGATTTGATCGCGTCGACCGACAAAGCAAAGAGTCGTGCCGCGAGTCCAAATGCGATGCCCGCTAGCAAAGCGTAGAAAATATTTGTAAATGCAAAAGCCGGAATTTCTGGAATCGGATAGGCCGTATGGTGGATCCCCCAGGCGAGAGTGGTTTGGTGCGCAATAAACGCGGCCACCGCGCATTCAAAAATAGCCCAAAGATGGAGTTTGCCGACACTTAAAACTTCAAGCCCAAAAAGAGTTCCCGCAAAGGGTACTCCAAAAACGGAGCCGAATCCCCCTGCCATTCCGGCCATGAGAAGCGTCCTTCGATCACGAGATTCGAGTTTAAATATTTTCGTGAACTGATCCGCGATGGATGCGCCCATTTGCACGGCGGTGCCTTCGCGCCCCGCAGATCCTCCGAATAAATGAGTGAGAAGAGTGCCGATCAAAACGAGTGGGGTCATTCGAATCGGAATAATTGCCTTCGCATCATGAAATTCGTCGATGATGAGATTGCTCCCAGCGTCGACGTCTTTTCCGAAATAATAGTAGAGTGAACCGACCAAAGCTCCGCCGAGGGGAAGTAAAAATAAAAGCCATGGATGCGCTTCACGTAACTGCGTCACCAGATCGAGCGAGAAGAGAAATCCTGCTGACGCCGTTCCGCTTAAGAGTCCGATGAGCCCTGAGAGAAGCGTCCAGAGAAGATAATATTTGAGTAGAGAAAAGATCATTTGTTGTTTCAACACAAGCTCCTACTCACGGTTTTGGGCCAATGTTTTGGTAGGAATCATCAGCCTCATCACTTCAGTTTATGTTCTCTATTTCGCTGATGAGGCGTTTCAGGCAGAAATCCATTGCGTAACACTTATCTTAAAAGCTTTCTGCTCAAACTCAAGATTTATTTTTTAAGACATAGCTTTTGACTCTACGACTCTGTCTCCGCATATTCTTCAAATGAAAATAAAAGCTGCAGTCGCATGGAAGCCAAACGAACCACTCTCTTTAAACGAAATCGACTTCGAAGGTCCGAAGATGGGCGAAGTCCTCGTAAAAATTATCGCAACTCAAGGTAAAGGTGTCATCTTTGGCCTGGGCAGAATCGGTTTCTTTTACTGTACGAGGTCGGCGCTCGCCGAGGAGTAAGCGCCACTTGATTGCGATAAAAATTCATAGTGTAATCGGTTCTGATTCACCGTCAAAATCAACTGAACTTCTGCTATTCCCTGCAAGAAATGCATATTGATATTGCCAGCGGTGATCGATCCAACGGGCTCACCCTTTAAGTAAACAGCTTGGCCGGCAATATCAAATTGTGAAATGCCGCTCGTAAAAACTGTTGCGCCGCGATCACAGGTAAATTGGTCTTTTAGACTAAAATGATTTGCGCTAACAGCACGAATCGTAACGATTGCATTCTCGCAATTCGAAAACGAAATTTTTTTGTCAACGATTGATATTGAGCCGATTCCCTTCCAGGACCCGACAATATCAAGCATTGGAGAATTTTTATTGAGTTGAACAACTTTGCCCGAATCAGAGGCGAGATCTGCATTGGATTGGCTTTTACATCCACTCACGGCTGCCAAATAAAAAAACGCTAAAAGCAAAGCTGATTTCATAGATTTTCCTCCAGACAATATCGTTTTGCATTTTTGCAAAGAGGTCAATCAAGTTTCTCACAGTCAATGTCAAACAAGCTTAATTGGACTTGTTTCTCAACAGGTTTTTCGTATGAAAGGATCCACCGAGCTGCAGTTCTTTGTATTTTCAGCCTAAGGACCGATGAAGTGAGGCACACGGAGACTTCGTCAGCTTTCTGAAAAAGTCTTTTTGGAAACACAACAGGTGAGATCTTGGCGAGAAATTTATGCTTTTCAGCTTCGTTGTCGTAATATTATTCAATGACTGAAAAATCCTTCTCCGAGATATCGCCTTGGACTTTAGCATATTCCACTGTTGCTGAATTCACTTCAACTAACGCACTGAACTTCACTAAACAATTTGAT
>JAYTQQ010000064.1:0-4799 GCA_043746635.1 Bdellovibrionales bacterium
GGCGGTCAACGCAGGTTGCACCGGCTTACAGCTAGACCCAAGCGTGGGCTACAACGGAATTTTAGGTGTGGGAGTTTTACTTTATGATTGTGGCACGTACTGCGAGACTCATACATCTCCAGAGCTTTATTTCAAATGCCCGACATCAAGCTCTTGCGTCAGTACAGTTTTGGCGAAGTCTTCGCAAGTCGTAAATCCAGTCGGTATGTTGCCGACCGATAATAACGGCGTTATCTTAAGCATGCCAAAAGTTTCTTTTATCGGTGTCACTTCCGAAACGGGAACAATGACCATTGGGATCGGCACCGAGAGTAACAATGCACCCGGAAGCGTGACTGTTTTTAATACCGATAGCACGGCGAATTTCACGACGATTTATAATGGCACTACCGATAATAAAAGCTTCATCGATAGCGGCTCGAACGCGCTCTATTTTCCCGATTCGATCACGCAGTGTTCAGGCGGCTCAGGTTTTTACTGTCCAAGTTCTCAGCTCACTCTATCGGCAGTTCAACAATCGCAAACAACGTCAGCCGCTGCGACCATTCCGTTTTACATCGGAAATACAAAAACGATCACTGCTCCCTACAGTGGTTACAACGGAGTGCTGAATAATATCGGCGGGACGGGCGGGGCTTTACAGTTTGATTGGGGACTTCCGTTTTTCTTAGGGCGAACCATTTTCGTCGGACTCGAGACAAAATCATCGAGCGTCGGCACGGGTTCTTACTGGGCTTACTAATTTTTATTTCGTCAAATGATTAACGTTTTAACTTTGAACCGTCTGTCACTATCATGCTGAACGAGATGTTCTCGCTTAAAGCAGCGGATCTCTTTAAATACCAAAGCGAATTGCGCGCGTAAGCAGTCGCAAATAATTTTGAAGCGAAAGTTGCGAACAAACTCAGGGTGCATCCTATCAGGGTAGCGCGTAATCTAAAAAATGCAACTGTCGTGTCGCCGTGTTTAATCGACGCGACTTCGAGTAAAAGAAGAATCAAAATAGTTACAAAAAATGAAGCGAAGAGATAATTATTTTTAAGCCCGATCGGAACCAAGAATGCAGAAAGAGCGATGATGCTAATCAAGATCAGTGGGTAAAATTCGCGGGGTAACAACAGATCACAAATCAAAACGGCGCATGCCGTGCCGATGAGGCGCTGTAGAGTTTTATAGATCGATTGTTTTCGATCCGCCCGCATAACGAGTAAGACGGTGATGCTGATCCAATAGCCGCGTTCGATTTGAAAATAAATCGCTAACCACGTTGCAAGCAGCGTGGCGCATGTATAACTTGTCGCATAAATATGCTTTTCAATTTTAGGTTGAAAGGATTTTAAAAAAGATTTTCTAATTTTTGTGTAGGGTTCGGGCGTTCGATCATAAATCAACTGCAGAGCGGGAATACCAACGAGAATGCTCGCGAGACTGAGCAAACAATATGAAAATATAGGTCTCACGACTTCAAGTTGAATCCTCTTGGTGGCAAAAGCGATAATCATTGCTAGTACCGCGAACAAGACTCCACGTTCGAGTTCGTCGCCGTCGCCGCCTAGAATTCCGAGCCAATAAACTACTAGTCCGACACTCATTTGAAAAGTAATCGGCGAGTCTTTTAAGAAAAAGCCTGCAGCAAAACCGAGAAGCAGTACCAAAAAAGTGAGACTAACGACGATAACACGGTGACGCAAAAGTCCGAGATGGTCGTTGATTGCAAGCAGGTACCCTGCAAGTGCTCCATAAATAGAAAGGCCAAGTTGACCTCTCATATAACCGATCAAAAGCGGAACGCTCGTGCACGTCGCACATAAAATCATGCGCGCCCAAGGCGTTGGATGTTTGTCGGTATGAATGAGACCGACGATATGAGATTTTAATTTAGCCACTGCTTTATTAATGGAGTGATATGGAATTTGAGTCAAAGAGGTTTATACTCTAGAATTATAAATATAATATTATTTTAACTATGGCTGTAGAAAAAGTGCAAGGAAGCGCCTGGTTCGGTCATATTCCAGGCTGCTCCAATGGCCGCACGAAACGAGAGAAAGCTTAATCTTTCGGCTTCAGATCCATTCTATCCAGTTTCTAAGACAAAAAGCATAGTCGGTTCATTTTTTTCTGTAAAAAACGAGTGCTTTAAGTCTATAGTCGCATCGAAACATGAGGGGGATATTTATGTTTTCTAAAGGCTTCGATTACGCTCGTAGGACTGCAAAAATTTTCATATTCTTAGGAATGCTCATTGGGTTTTTGACGATAGGATTTGCCATTCACTTTACGACCAAGGATATTGTTCAAAGACGCAAGAAATTTACGGCAAGCGTTTCTTTCTGGAGTCGCATTTTGCTGAGGCTTTTTAATACCAAAGTGAATCTCGTTAACTTTTCAGGCGCCAAACAAAATCATCTCGTGATTTCAAATCATCTCGGGTTTTTAGATGATTTCATCATTGCGGCCCACATGCCGACGATGTTTGTGACGTCGGTAGAACTCAGGGAAGCGCCCGTTCTCGGACTCTTAAGCGAATTCGCCGGTTGCGTTTACGTTGAGGCACGAAATCCTTCAAACATTTCGAATGAAATGAAAGATATCGAATCCGCCTTAAACCAAGGCTTCAATGTTGTTCTTTATCCTGAAGCGAAAACAACGAATGGCGAAAAAGTTCATCCGTTTAAGAAAACTCTTCTCATGAGCTGCGCCGAGACCGAGGCGAATCTTTTGCCAACTGTTTTGAATTTTCGTACGGTGAACGGCGAGCCGATGAGTGACAAGTGGCGCGATATTGTATTTTGGTATAAAAAAACTCCGCTTTTAACAGTTCTCTGGAATGTAGCGGCCATCCAGTCTTGCGTTGTCGACTGGGAATACCTTGAAGAAATTAAAGTGAGCCCTCAATCTGACCGTAGGGAAGTAGCGGCCCAAGCTCAGACCTTAGTTGAAGAGCGTTACGTGAAAATCCCGCTCCTCGAAGCTCAATTTTAGACAGTGCTTTCTCAAAAATCTGCAACGAGAGCGCTGGCCCTTCTCACTCTTGTTAACTACCTGAGCTACATCGACCGCTTTATGCTTGCGGCGCTTTTAAGCTCGATCCAAAAAGATTTGCATCTTTCAGATCTCCAAGGCGGATTACTCGCAACCGCCTTCATGCTTGCATACGTGATTACCTCTCCGGTCTTTGGCTGGCTCGTTCAAGCGTTTAAGAGAAGTATGTTGCTCGCGAGCGGTGTTGCACTGTGGAGCTTAGCGAGTCTCTTAACAGGAATTGCCGGCCAGTTTTATCTGATGATCGCCGCAAGATTTTTACTCGGGATCGGCGAATCGATTTTTACGACGGTGGCAGCTCCATTTATTACCGATTTTTTCGCGGTCGAGAAAAGAGGAAGGGCCTTTTCAATTTTTGCGTCTGCCGCTCCAGCCGGTGCAGCTCTCGGTTACATTCTCGGAGGATTTCTAGGCGGCACTATTGGCTGGCGCAATTCATTTTACATCGCTGGTATTCCTGGATTTATTTTGGCAATTTTGATTCTCAGGCTTCCGGAACCAAGAGGGGATTCGAAGCTTGAGTCTTTCGACGTTAAAAAATCTTTCGGTGTTCTCATCGGTAATCGCCCGTTCGTCTGTGCGGTTCTCGGCTATACTGCTTATACCTTTGTTGTCGGCGGCCTTTCGCACTGGATGCCATCATACATTCAGCGAAACTTTTCTCTGGTGCCCTCACAGGCGAATATGCTCTTCGGGGGAGTCACCGTCGTGAGCGGTTTTCTCGGCACACTCGTCGGTGGTTACTGGAGCGATCGCCTCAATATGAAACTGAACTTCGGCTACCTTAAATTCTCTGCCCTTAGCATGCTTGCCGTCGTCCCAATTTTTATCGCTTGCTTTTCGACTTCGAATCTCTCGCTGTTCATTTCGCTCATGGGGGTTACCCAATTTTTATTTTTTCTACCAACAAGCCCGATCAATGTATTGATTTTAGAAACTGTGCCGGGGGCTCTCCGAACGATGGCTATGGCCATTTCAATTTTTGCGTGCCACATCTTTGGAGATGCTATTTCGTCGCCTTTGATCGGCTACATTTCAGATCAATCGGAATCTCTCCGCACCGGAATGATTTGGTGTGCGCCGATTATCTTTTTAGCCGGTGTTTTCTGGTTTTTGGGCCAGCCTAAGAAAAGTCTTTTAGCCTGATCAGACGGGCGCCATAACCTGAGATGACAAGTAGAGCCTTTCGATCACTTTGAATCATGGTCGACTTTTTTGCCGTCTCGTTTTGGGAGCGCCCGCCAAAACACAAAAAAATGAAAGAAAGAACGAAGTTCTTAATCGAAAAACGCCGAAAAGTAATACATGAAGTATTTCAAGCATTATACCGTTTTGGTTCGATTCGTTTTAATCTCATTTCTTTGGCTACAAAATGCCAGAGCCGAGTCGCTCTCGGCCGATTGTAAATGTGAAGTTATTTCTTGCGGACCGTGTGAAAGCGAAGCCGATGTTAAATTTTATTCGGCTAAATGCGGCGAGAATCTATCAAGGGTGAAATCTTGCAAAAAGCCAGTTTGCGAACCCGTCGCCGATCAAGATCAATGTTTTGCCGAACTCGGAATTCAAAATCCAAATAAGAAGCTAGTTGACAACTCGGTAAATTCTTCGAGAGGTCCGGCAAGTGCTTTCAGCGGATATCCCGAGATTGGAATCGTCGAGGTCTCTTCGGGCAAAGCGATGATGTACCGAGATAGCCAGAACGTTCAAGTAATCGTCAAAGGACTTAGAATTCGTGAAAACGACCGTATCGTGACCGA
>JAYTQQ010000065.1:0-2855 GCA_043746635.1 Bdellovibrionales bacterium
TGTCCGATGCATTTCCACGATGAAATCATTTCAATTTCTTATTATTTACTTTTTAAAAAAGCCTAAAGATTTTTTCTTTTACCTTTCGGTTCTACATAACCCACTATACGAGATTTTTGCCTACTTTGCAGAGTTTACTGGTCGAGTTTCGCATATCAAAATTGCTCGTTGGGCCGATGTTATTTTAGTTGCTCCGGCAACATGTAATTCAATCGGGAAAATCTGTGCTGGTATTACCGATAATTTTGCTCTCCTAGTCATACGCGCCCTCCAAAAAGGAAAACGCGTTGTCGTGGCGCCCTCGATGAATCCCGAAATGTGGGAGGACCCTTTTAATAAACTAAATATATCCGCGATCACAAGGAGTGATAAGTATATTTTAGTAAATACCATCGTGGGTACAGCCACCAGCGGAGACAAAGGTGCGGGCATCATGCCGCCCAATGATATAGTCATTGGCAAATTATACGAGCAAATCCACAACTAGGCGACCCATTTAGCACGATACCGTACGGTATCCTCTTTAAAATTTCGAAAATTTTCTTTCCGTAAAAGAATTTGCGCCGGAAACGAAAGAATCGCCATTCTCCCCAGTCGTTTATTACCAAATTGAACCCAGTCGTCTACTTTATAAGTCAGATAAGCTTGAACCTTGCAATGAGAGCCTTTGAGTTCACACTTTTGACATTCAGAAACCCATTGCTGGTCAAGCTCCTCAGATTCAAGGATTCGGTAGATCGAACTTTTTCGTAACTCGAGAAGGTCGCTATTGGACTCCGCCTCCATTCGTAGAAATGCGTTTTTTACGCCGACAGATTGAAGAAATGAGGCGCAAGCATGAGACAAAGCTAGCCCGAGTAAATAGGTTCTGTATTCTGGAGCTACGTACTGCGAAAAAACCTCTGGAAATTTGGGGTTGTGTTGATAGTCAAGACCTTCCCATCCAACGATCTTTCGCAGATCATTGCGGTCTCTCATGACCAGGAGCTTCGCCGTTGGCATGGTTCGAAAATTCATCGTCTGTCGGTGATTTTGAACCATTGTTTGAAGAATGAGCTTTCGCTCTTCGTGTGTGGCCCAATTAATTTCGAAATCTAAGCTGGGAGGAGCTTCGGATTCATTCTTTTTGGGTGTGTTCGCCATTTAAACCTCCTATTTCCTATCCTATCGGCTAGAAAACCGGAAAATTAAAATTTTAAATCCTTGAAAAAACAGATATCTCAAATTGATAAATAGGTGTGAGTACGGGCCTTCTGCTTTGAGAGAAAAAGCAAAAGCTTTGCGAATTGATTAACAAAGTGGAGAGGTCCAAAATAGAAAACTGATTTATATATGTGGAAGCAGGTGACAATCAGCAGCGAAGTCTTATAGAAATGGAGAATCTAAGTGAGCTTGAAGTACATTCGACACAGCACCGACTGCTAAAAATGCAGTTACGCTCGAAACTTTTTCGAAGGGACTTTTCTTCGGAATTATTGTTTCTTTCGCCTCATCAAAAGCGAGACCTTTCAGGTCTTAAAATGAATCACTTTTTTCAAATAATCTAAATCTTATCCGGGTTGCGCGCCGCAGGCTTTGACGCTCAAAATCTCTTCGCGAGACGTCTCATTTAAGTGCTCACGAAGAGTCCAGATTTTTCCGAAGAGTGCGGGGATTTTATAAAAAGAAAACTTAAGGATATAAAATGGACGTACGTTGGAATTCACTTAAAGTTATTTTTGTAGCATTCGTTAGTTTTTCGCACTTAAATTCTTGCACCAGATCTGGCGGGGCTTCTTCGCAAGTCTCGCTCACGTTTCCGCAGGCGAAACAGATGAATCCGTCGAATGGTACCGGCGAAGCACCCGTTCATATCGCGGTGAACGCCAGTGCTTCGGATATGTCGACGGTTTATTGATCTTGGGATAATCAAAATAATACCTCTGTAAACCCGAACATTTCTCTTACTGTGCCGCAGGGTACGGGTCACTTAATTCAGGTTTTATACGTGACGAGTGATCCGACTCAAAATTTATATTTTTATTATAACGACAAGCACTCAGGGTCAAATCGCCGGCAAATATATCAGTGTAAATGGCACTGTCCAGTGGTATAATCAAAACGCTTTTCAAACCGCCAGGTGGCAAACCTACGATGATCGTTGATCGTAACGAAATGTTTGGCGGCTGGTTTAAGGCGTTTGCACTTCAAGGCCAGACTTTTGATTACGTCTTTGAAGACGGGACTGTGCTCCTTAGTAATTTTTCAATTTCACAACCAAGCGCTGGCAGCAGCGCAAATGCTTTAATTAGATTTTGCTGAAAAAGTCTGAGTTTAAAAATTTCAAAATTATTTAGTAGCTGCAAAGCCGCTTTGCGGTGAGACTCAAGTCATGGCAAACCTATTATTTTTAGATCAGCGTAATTTCTTTGGCGTAGAGTTTGCTGATTTAACAGCGGTGATAGCAAATATTAATAGGCCTTTACAGACAGTTTTCTCTGGAGAAAAATCTGAAATTGAGAAAATTATTAAGACCGCCGCGAATAGGGGCGTTGATAATGTTAAGCTAAGAGTTTCGAATGCTATTCATTCACCTCTTGTACAAAAGGCTTCCCAACAATTCAAAGCTTAGGTGGGCGCAATAGGTGTAGTAAGGATTCGAATATGGATAGAGTTTTTTTGACGTTCAAGAATTTTTTCGGGATTTATGGAATCCTTTGCTGCGAGATGGGGGCTTTTCTGGGCATTGGGGCGGATTGGCTCAGAAATCCGTAAGGATCCTTACGATTTGCGCGTGTTCGAGCATGACGGGAGTCGATTGAAGTGCGGCGGCAGTGTAGCGTTCGGTGAATTCGGGAGCCTTACCCACAACAAAA
>JAYTQQ010000066.1:0-8506 GCA_043746635.1 Bdellovibrionales bacterium
TTAGTGGTAACGACAAGCGTTTTCATTCCGAGTCGGGCTGAGCTTAAGGCCGCTTCGATCCCTGCGTGACCGGCACCAACAACGATAATTTCAAAATGAGCGGTTTTCATTATTTTCCTAAGCAAAATTCTTTAAAAATACGGTCAATGACTTGCTCGTCGAATGCAATGCCCAGAAGCTCATGAATCGACCGAATGCCGATCTGAAGCTCTTGGGCCACAAACTCTGAACTGATTTCATCTTGTATAAGTTTAGCGGCAGAATTCAAGCTCACTAAGACTTTTGAAAGCAATTCAAAATGCCTCGCCTGTGAAACGGCAAGCTGGGTCTCTGAGGTTTTCTCCGAAGCAAGCCCCGTCAACCAGGTTTTGAGTTCAGACAAGCCTGCGCCAGTTTTAACGCTGAGTGAAAATTCGCGAAGTCCGTTCGACGGAGTCGTATGAGGATGAGAATGAAGATCAATTTTAGTGAAACAAATTGCCCGAGTTTGAACATTTTCAGGCGCTGAGCCCTGGAGTTCATCTCCCAAAGTTTCTCCGGACTCTACAATGTAGAGGACCACGTCTGCTTTTTGCATCATCGCGAGTGATTTCTGAATCCCAATGATTTCACCTTTGTTGCTGGCTTCCCGAATGCCAGCGGTATCGACGAGTTCGATTTTCACTCCGCCGAGCATGAGCGTGGCGCTCACGAGATCCCTTGTCGTTCCGGGTTCGTCGGTCACGATCGCGCGGTCTTCTTTGATGAGAGCGTTTAAGAGACTTGATTTGCCGACATTTGGTTTTCCGAGAAGGGCGACAACCAAACCGTCTCTGATAATGCGACCAGCATCGTAAGAATCAAGAAGCGCCTGCACAGTTCTTTGAGCGACCTCAAGACGTATGAAAATTTTGTCATAGGCAACGACGTCGAGACCTTCGGTTGAGAAATCAATGCCCGCTTCGATTTGGGCTAACACCCATAGAAAAGTATCTTCGATTTTTTTATATTCAAAAGAAAGTTCACCTTCTAACTGGCGGAGTGCCAGTCTTGACGCCTGTTTACTCTGGCTTTCGATGAGAGCCAAAACGCTTTCTGCCTGAACGAGATCGATGCGGCCATTAAAGAAAGCGCGGCAGGTAAATTCGCCGGGTCTCGCGAGACGGGCTCCGACTTTGAGAAGTGCCTGAACAATATTTTCGGCAATGATCGGGCTTCCGTGACAAGAAATTTCGGTGCACTCTTCGCCGGTAAAAGATTTGCCGTGAGCGAAACACGAAACAAGAACTTCATCAATTTTTTGAAAGGCGTCTTCGGCAAAACCGTAATAAATGCGGTGAGATTCTGGATACTCCGGCAAAAATGCGCAAAGACGTTTTGATATCTTATATGCTTTTGGGCCCGAAACCCTGATAACCGAGATCCCTCCAACACCTGGAGGGGTCGAAATCGCACAAATACAGTCAGAATCGGCTAACGACAAATCAAATAGGCTTGTGTTGGCGTTAGCACTCATAACTACATATTGTCAGCGGTGTCAGCGTGACTTTCGCTTTCGTTTTTTCCATCGGGTTTGACTGGGTAGATTTTGATTTTTTTAAATAATCCATCGCCGACTGAGCGGCTGCGAACGCGCTCGTCTCCAGCTAAATACTGATGAACGACTTTGCGGTCTTTTGGATGAAGCGCGCGGAAATAAACGCTGCGACCTTGCTCGAGAGCGCGATCACGCAATTTTTCTGCAAGTTCAACAAGAGATTTATTCGCTTCTTCGCGGTAGCCATTGCAATCAAAGTGAACGTCAACGCGAGACTCTGGAAGCTGGTGTTGAATCACTCGTTTAATAAACATTTGGATAGAATCAAGAAGGGCGCCTTCTTTTTCGGTCAGAAGATCGGCATCTTTCCCCTCGAGATTGAAAGTAATTTCTTCTTTATCTTTTTCACCTTGGCTTGAAACCGTGAATTTAAGATCGAAGTTCGCTTTCTCGATAATGCCGGTCATCGCGCCTTGAGCTAACTCAAGAGCCGTCGCTTCTCCCTTTTTCTTTCCCCCGCCGCCGAATAACTTACTAAAAAATCCCGCCATGAAATTCCTCCTAGGCTTGTACCTGTTTTACCTGAGTGTGATTAGGTGTTTTCTCTCTTAAAAATAAATATTGCTGGGTGATTCCGAACAAGGTGCTGATGAATATATACAAGGTCAATCCCGCAGGGAGAGAAACCATGAAGAACGTAAACATCACCGGCATGAACATCATAATTTTAGCTTGCTGAGGATCCATATTACTTGGTGTAATTTTTTGTTGAATAAACATCGTGATGCCCATCAAAACCGGCAAAACAAAGTAAGGATCTCTAAAACTCAAATCGTGAATCCAAAAAATAAATGGTTCGCGGTAAAGTTCGATACTTTGCCCGAGCGTTTGGTAGAGAGCGAAGAAAACCGGCAACTGAAGAAGCATCGGCAAACACCCACCAAGAGGATTTGCTTTATTCGTCTTCATGAGTTCCATGACTTTTGCATTTTGAGTCGCCGGATCGTCTTTATATTTTTCTCTGACCGCTTTCATTTCAGGTTGAAGCTTTTGCATCACCTTCATCGATTTGAAAGAGTATATATTGAACGGCATAACAAGGGCACGTACGAGAAGCGTCAGCAAAATAATCGCAAGACCGTAATTGTGAACAAGTCCGTTGAAAAACTTCATCACTCCAAGAAGGGGGCGGGCGATCACGGCGAATCTTCCGTAATCGACAACGCTTCCAAGGCGTTCATCTAACTTCGATAAGATCTCAAAAGATTTAGGTCCCGCAAAGGCCGTGTACTTAATTTTCATTTCGGATGCGAGAGACGGCTTGTTATAAATCAAGGCGCCGGTCGCGATTTCAGCTTTTTCTGGAATATCAATTTTCACCGTTGGCGATACTTCAGAGTTTTCTGCAATTGCGAGAGCAAAATAATGAGTGTCAAGGGCGAGGAGGCCAATGTTCTTTTCTTCCAACGCTAATTTTTTCTCTGAATTAAGTGCGTTTCGCTCTTGTTTATCATCGTGAAGATAATAGATTTCTTGTTTCTCAATCGGTGGAGATAAAAATCCACTGCGTTTTTGATCAACCAAAATATCACTCATGTACGTAACGAGACCTTTAAATTCTTCACTGAGATTTGTCGCGCTGATTTCAATTTCCGCGCTATAGGTTTCAGGGTGAATTTTCATTGTTTTTGTAATTTGAACGGTTCCGGATTTGCCAACACCTTGAAATGTATTCGCATCGACCTGAGTGACTTTAAAATCAACGGGTTTATTGCCACTGAGTGAGTACGTCGCAAACGGAAGTTCGGTGCGCACTTTGCCGAGAACGATCTCTTGATCATCTCTGGTCTTAAATTTTTTGATGTCGATGTTTTTAAGGCCCATTCCGAGATTTGAAATTTGAAAGCTGAACTCAGGGCTTGAGTAGTCGGTGAACGCTTCGGCAATAGAACCTGTCACCGCCAGAGAAGCCGCACTTAATTCTGGTGGGGTCGTCTTTGATGTCGAAGAGTCTTGCGCAATCGGAGCGGTTGCCGCCACTTGAGCCGGAACATCTTTATGCGGATACTTCATATCCATGTAATAAGACCAAGCCATCCAGAAGCCCGCGATGATCACGAGTGTGCTAATCATTTTTGGATCTAAAAAGTTTTTGCTTTCTTTGCTCATGAGATCAAACTTCTTTCTTTGATAGGAGGCGTTTTGGGGGCCGGATCATAACCCTGGCCGCCCCAGGGGTGACAGTTTGAAAGGCGCTTCAAGATCAAATAAAATGCTGTCGTTGAATTTTGATTTTGAATAACGTCGACAGCATACTGCGAGCATGTCGGTTCGAAGCGACATGCGCCGCCTAAGAAAGGGCTTAGAACCACTTGGTACGCGCGAACAATCACTAAAGCAAAATGCTTGAGGAAAGTGCGTAGAATTGTTTCGAAACGACTTTTCATTTTACCTTTTCTTTTTGGGAATCTTTGGATGGGCGCTTCTTCAGTTGAGAGATTCCTTTATTCATAATAAATTCAAACTCTCTATACTTCAGATTTCTATAAAAACCATCATCTCTTTGTAGAAAAACCAAATTCAAATCCAGGCGCATTTCAGCCAGGGGACCGACTTTGAAAGCATTTCTCATAAAGACGCGAGACCAACGTTTTAATTTGTTTCGAATCACGGCAGATCCGACTTTTCTCGAAACAGTCCAACCACAACGAAAAGAATTGAAATCATTTTCGATGAAATTAAAAATCAGCCACGATACAGGCTTGTATCTTTGACCTTTTTTTTGAATGTTTTGGAAGTCAGTCGTTTTCTTTAAGACGATCAGCGGCTTAAGAGTCTTACTTGCCGCCAACTTCAACCACTAAGCGCTTGCGGCCCTTAGCTCTTCGGCGATTCAATACATCTTGGCCATCTTTAGTTGCCATGCGAGCGCGAAAACCATGAACGGATTTGCGACGGCGGCGACTCGGTTGATATGTTCTTTTCATAATAACACCTCTTTAAATAAGCTTTAAAATACTCTTTTTAAACATGTCAAAAATACGTCTTTTTGATTACGACCTTGAACTTTCGGCTTTTCAGGTGGAGGGATAAAAGCACGTTGCAGCAGAATCGTCAAGATGTTGAAAACTAACGCAAGACTTGCTATGACGTGCCTTGCTCAGTTTTTGGTCAAAAGAGGAGTTTTTGGGCTTCTCAGGGGATTTTGATCCGAAATCAGTGAACGGCAAGCTTTCTAGGTTTCTATTTCAAGGCTCTATTTCAGATTCGAGGGAGTTTCATGGATCAGGTGACAAAAGAATTTTGGGCGAGCGTAAAGTCCAAGCTAAAATCAAAGAATTCAGACAATAAACTCCTTCAAACTTGGTTTGAACCAACCGAACTCATGAGCGTCGAAGATAGTCCTCGTGGGCGTAAATTTCATCTGGGTGTTCCGACCGATCTTCATAAATATTGGATCTCAGAAAATCTCTTTGATCGAATCTGCTCTGAAATTTCTTCAATTTACGCCAGTCCTTTCGAAGTCGATTTGGTCGTAACAAATCAGCAGATTCACGTTGAACCCGAAAATCCACACGCTCTTCAACAGGCTCTCAGTATGCAAAGTCAGCCCGAGACCCGTCCTTATCAGCCTGAAGATAAAACGACAAAAGCAAGTTTTCTGTATCCAGAATATACTTTTAATAATTTCGTCGTCGGGCGAAACAATGAGTTTGCTCACGCGGCTTCGTTTACCGTCGCGAAAGATCCTGGGGCCCGCGGTTACAATCCTCTCTTTATAGTAGGACCTACCGGCATGGGTAAGACTCATCTTCTTCATGCCGTCGGCAATTGGATCAGAGAGAGCTCTCCGCATTTGAGAGTTTTTTGTTTATCGACAGACCGTTTGATTACTGAACTTCTCTCGGCCCTTAGCCACAAAGAAATGGATAAGTTTAAACTCCGCTACCGCGAACGCTGTGACATTTTGTTGCTTGACGATATCCATCAATTAAAGCGTGGAGAATTTGTTCAGGAAGAGTTTTTTAATATCCTGAATGACTTCTTTGAGAAGGGTAAGCAGGTGGTGGTCACGTGCGACCGCATGCCGAAAGATATCATTGGCCTTGAAGACCGTATCCGCACTCGGCTAGAATGGGGTCTGATCGCGGATATCCAAATGCCTGACCTTGAAACTCGCGTGGCTATCCTTCGTTATAAGTCTGAACAGATGAAACTCAGGCTCTCTGAAGAAGTGGTTTATTATATTGCGCGGATTTCAAAGCGCAGTATTCGCGAACTTGAAGGCAATCTTAATAAGGTTAAAATGTATACGGAGTTTAGAGGACTTGAGATCAATCTCGAAGAATCAAAGAAGATGTTCGTACAACATGACAGCGTGAGTACTCTTTCGGTCGAGGATATCCAAAAGATGGTGTCAGACCACTTTCGCGTGAAATTGGTCGATCTGAAATCAAAGAGCCGAGCGAAGCCTTTTGTGACCGCACGCCAAGTTGCCATGTATTTAATCAAAAAAAATCTCGATAAGTCTCTCGTTCACATCGGAGAAAGCTTCGGAGGCAAAGATCACACCACCGTGATCAACGCGATTAGTCGAATCAAAGATCAACAAGAAAAGAATATCGAATTGAAAAGAGATATCGAGGAGTTGCAGTCAAGAATCCACAATATCACAGGGCTGTGAATAGCCGATGTGGTTAAACCTGTGGGAAAAGCTGTTACTCAAAATGTGGAACTTGCTTTTCAACATTCGAGATGATTTAAAGGGTCGTTTTAGAGAGTGTTTTTCCACAGAGAATTTCTTGATTTATTAATGAGTTAGGTTCGTTTTCGTGTTTCCAACAGGACCTACTACTACTACTAGTTTTTAATTATATAAAAGAGTAAATAATTAGGGAAAAAATATGTTTATAGAAATTGAGAAGAAAAATTTAGTTTCTTTGTTGGCGAGAGCTCAGAACATTGTTGAAAAAAGAAACACAATGCCGGTCCTCGCAAATGTTCTTTTACAGGTCGAAAACAAAACACTCAAAATTTTCGCGACCGATCTCGAAGTCAGCGTCACTGACGAAGCTCCACTCATCAACGGCGGTGCCGGACAATTAGCTGCGAGTGCAAAAAATCTTTTCGATATTATCAAAGAATTTGCAGATGGCCCGATTCTCATCACCAAAAAAGAGAACAACTGGCTTGAGATTAAACAAAATAAATCTGTGTTCAATATCGTAGGCATCAGTACTGATGAATACCCAATCTTTCCGAGCTTTTCGACAAAAGATTTCATGAAAGTCGATCCAAAAGTTTTGTCAGAGATGATTGAAAAAACAATTTACAGCGTATCGAGCGATGAAACTCGTTATCACCTGAACGGCGTTTACTTCGAAAAATATTCATTCGAAGGAAAAGATTCATTCAAAATGGTTGCGACAGATGGTCACCGACTGAGTCTCGTCAGCCGCGAGATTGATGAAAAAGCAGGAAAGAATTTAGTTAATCAAGGTGTGATTATTCCTCGTAAGGGTCTCTTTGAAATTCGTAAACTCTTAGACGAAGCTTCTGCTCCAGTTGAGATGGCAATCGAAGGGCCGCAACTCATTGTTCGCTCGGGTTCAACGGTTCTCATGACCCGTCTGATAGAGGGAAAATATCCAAATTATCAAATGTTGATACCACAAAATCTGAATCGAAAAGTTTTAGTGAATCGTGAAATTTTACTATCTTCGCTCAAGCGCGTTTCCCTTTTGTCGAATCAAAAATACAAAGGCGTAACACTCTCTCTCAGCAAAGGAATGCTCGAAATCTCTTCGAACAATCCTGATCTCGGTGACGCCAAAGAAGAAATTGAAATTGATTACAAGGGCGAAGAAATGAAAATTGGTTTTAATGCCAAATACATCTTGGACGTTCTCAATTCTTTCGACGACGAAAGCGTTGATATTAATCTTAACGATCAACTCTCTCCCGGACTCATGAGACCACACAACGACGTGAATTATACTTGCGTTGTTATGCCTATGAGAATCTAGATTCAGGAATGAAGCTAAAACGAATTGAACTTCTTTTTTTTCGAAATCTTCATCAGCAAACGCTGACCCTCGGACCAAATAAAAATTATTTTATAGGTGAAAACGCTCAAGGAAAAACAAATTTTCTTGAGGCCGTTTTTTTTCTCCGCAATGGAAAATCTTTTAGGCCCACCGAAAGTAAAAGTCTGATTCAATTGCATAATGACCTCTCCCCACCTTCAGCGATCGCCCGAGTGGCAGCTTCTTTTCAACATTTAAACTTTGGCTACCAGGTCAAAGCCCAGATTCAGAATTCTAAGAAAGAATTTTTTTTAAATCAGAAGAAAGCATATCCTCGGCAACTTCAGAGTTTGATCCCGATGGTGCTCTTTTCGCCAGAAAGCCTCGGCGTGATCAAAGAAAGCTCCGAACAAAGGCGAAGCCTCGTCGACGAACTGGTTTTGAGCCATGACCCTCGTCAGGCTAGAATCATGGCAGAATTCTCACGGGCCCTAAGATCTCGCAACGCACTTCTGAAAGATATCTCGAAACTAAGTGTTCGCGAAGACCATGTGGCGACTCTCGAAAGCCTCAACCAAATTTATTTGGTGCTCGCAACGCACCTCACACAGATGCGTCTGACCGCATTGAAGAGAATTTGGGCAGATTTCAAAGAAGCAATTGATTTTATTTTTGGCGAAACGACTGCCGAAGTAAAATTTCAGTATCTCATTTCGCAAGAAGTGGCGAATGACTGGAACGAAGATAAAATTTTCAGCTTTATGCAAAGAAGAATGGCAGAATTGTGCTTGAGCGAGTACGGCGCAGGGCATTCTTTGGTGGGGCCGCAAAAACACGATCTCAAATTTCTATTTGATGAAAATGACACAAGATTTTACTGCTCGCAGGGTCAACAAAGGGCCTTGATATTAGCTTTAAAAATAGCTCAAATAGTGTATCATCAGAGGGTTCACCAAAAGTATCC
>JAYTQQ010000067.1:0-4393 GCA_043746635.1 Bdellovibrionales bacterium
AAATTGAGAGGGGAAAAATGGGGTGATCGACGGGGTTTGAACCCGCGACCGCAGGAATCACAATCCTGAGCTCTACCAGCTGAGCTACGACCACCACAAGGCTCATGTTTATATGATTTGACTGGCCGAGATGCAAGCTTGAAAAACTAAAAGTGTCCGCTCATTTTGGAGGCTCGGCATTGGATTTAGGGAGTTTTTGGGCTTCCCAGAGTTTTTGGGCTTCCCAGAGTTTGGCGAACTTTAAAAAGACCGAGTAGGCAGCTCCGACCGCTATAATAAAGCCGGCCATGCCGTCTTGAAATCCCCGCTTCACGGCGTAGGTTTCTAAAAATTTTGAGATCGGTTTCAAAATAAGCTTCACCAAAGAAAATTTCTTGGAGCGATCAAATAAATCTTTCGCTCCCAAACTCGAATAGCGATTGTTAGTCGATACCTGCTCGCTCAAGTCATCAAATGGCCAATGCCAGATGGACTGCTCGAGGCGCACAGAATTCTTAGCCTGAACATGCTCATGCACATTTTGCGCAACCCAAAGGGCCGTTTTTCGATGAAAGAACCGCAACTGCCAATCCGGATACCAACCGCCGTGATGAATCCACCGGCCAAGATTAAATGAAATGCGGGAGAATTCGATTCCGTCATTTTTTTCGAACGAAAATTCAGGAACCTTGGCGTTGTCGGAACAAAGATTTTCAAGGGTGCGAGAAAGTTCGGGGCTTAGGGCTTCGTCGGCATCAAGCGATATAATCCAGTCGTTGCGGGCGATTGCACAGGCGAAGCTTTTCTGTTGCTGAAAGCCGCGCCATTTTTCGACGACGACGTTGGCGCCAAGATTTTTGGCAATTTCGCAGGTGCGGTCGGTGCTTCCGCTGTCGACGAGAATCACTTCGTCGACCCAACTCGCTGATTCGATGCATCTGGCGATTTTCGCTTCTTCGTTGAGCGCAATAATGACGAGTGAAACCGGGTGTTTTGCCATTGCAAAAAGCTTCTCAGGTTCATTGCTTCCTTGTCAAAGATAAAGGACTGTGCGAGGCTTTTCATGAACCCCACCGGAGAACCGCACATGACAAAATCAAATTTTCTTTCGCTCCTCTTTATTTCGGCGTTAGGATTTTCTCCAAAAGCGAATGCTTACTTCTCAACTCTCGACACCGGTGACACCATCGGCGCAGGCAAATACGACGTCAGTGTCGAACCGCAGTTTTTACTCGATCGCTACGACGGAGCAAATTTAAACGGACGCTTTGATGCCGGCATTAATGAAGAATCAACCCTGCGTACGATTATCGGATTCGGCGAAGTGAATTTTCAAGCTGGAGCAATGTACAAATATATTCCGTTTCCGGATACGCCGAACCAGCCCGCAATCGGTATCGAAGCGGGAGCAATTTATGCTCACGTACAAAATTCTTCCGAACTTGATTTACGAATTCACCCTCTCGTCAGCAAAAAAGTTCAACTCGAAGACGTCAAATTAAACGTCTACGGCTCGATCCCCTTCGGAGCGACTTTTCGTGACGGCACGACTTACTACCCGATCCAACTCGCTGGCGGCACTGAATGGAAAATTCCGCAACACGAACAGTTCTCGCTCATGGCCGAACTCGGAATCAACATCAACGCTGCCTTCGGCTACGTGAGTTTTGCAGGAGTGTATTACTTCGATGACTCAAACATTCATCGCCAGTAAATTAAACTTCAAAAAAAAGCCCCGGTCTTTCAACCGAGGCTGGTGAGAACTTTTTTAAATGAAGCGAATCTCTAATTAATTGACGTCTTTATAATCCGCATCAATCACATCATCATCCTTCTTACCGCCACCAGCACCAGCCGCCGCCGGATCTCCCTGAGTTGCTCCGTCAGCAGAAGCACCGTCTGCGCTTTTTTTCTGATAAAGATCATTGGTGATCTTGTGGCTCAAAGTCTGAAGCTTTTCGTACAGAGCTTTGATTTCGGTAACGCCCAAGTTTTCGTTCGCAATAATCGAACGGCCGGTTGCGATGAGGTCTGTCGCTGCAGTTGCATCCTCAGCAGGAACTATTTTCGCGCTCTCTTTCAAAGTCTTCTCTGTCTGATACATCAAACCATCGAGATCGTTTGAAGCCGTAATACGCTCGCGACGTTTTTTATCGTCTTCGGCGTGCTCTTCAGCATCTTTGACCATGCGTTTGATGTCGTCTTCAGTGAGTCCCGATTTCGCGGTGATCTTGATGTTTTGTTCTTTGCCGGTTCCTAAATCTTTCGCAGAAACATTTAAGATACCATTCGCATCGATATCAAAAGACACTTCAATTTGAGGAGTTCCTCTTTGCGCTGACGGAATACCGACCAGTTCAAAGCGACCCAAAGTTTTATTATCTGTCGCCATATCGCGCTCACCCTGAAGAACGTGAATATCAACACTTGGCTGATTATCAGCAGCCGTCGAGAATGTTTGCGACTTACGAGTCGGGATCGTGGTATTGCGTTCGATGAGCTTCGTCATCACGCCACCCAATGTTTCGATACCGAGAGAAAGTGGAGTCACGTCTAATAACAGAACGTCTTTCACTTCACCGCTCAATACCCCACCCTGAATCGCTGCACCGACGGCAACAACTTCATCTGGATTCACTGAACGATTTGGTTCACGACCAAAGAAATCCTTCACGGCTTTAGCAACCGCTGGGATCCGAGTCGATCCACCCACGAGCACGACTTCATCGATATCTTTAATCGACCAACCTGAATCAGCGAGAGCTTTCTTAGTCGGCTCCATTGAGCGTTTCACTAAGTCTTCTGTCATCTGATCAAATTTCGCGCGAGAGAGTTTCAAAGTTAAATGCTTTGGTCCACTTTGATCTGCCGTAATGAACGGGAGATTGATTTCGGTTTCCATCGCGGATGAAAGTTCAATTTTTGCTTTTTCAGCGCCTTCTTTCAAGCGTTGCAAAGCCATCTTGTCGCCTTTCAAATCGATGCCCTGATCTTTTTTAAATTCAGAGATCATCCACTCGAGAATGCGAATATCGAAGTTATCTCCACCGAGGTGAGTATCACCGTTGGTTGATTTGACTTCGACGACATTATCGCCCACTTCAAGAATTGAAATATCAAAAGTACCGCCACCTAAATCGTAGACGGCAATTTTTTGATCTTTATTTTTATCAAATCCGTAAGCGAGTGCTGCCGCAGTTGGCTCATTAATAATACGTTTAATATTAAGACCGGCAATTTTGCCCGCATCTTTCGTTGCTTGTCTCTGAGCATCGTTGAAATAAGCAGGTACGGTCACAACCGCATCTGTTACTTCTGTACCGAGGTAATCTTCAGCAACTTTTTTAAGTTTTGCTAAAACTGCGGCACCGATCTCTTCAGGAGAAACGACTTTATCGTTAATCTTAAATCCGCAGTCGTTGCCCTTTTTAACAACATTGTACGGAACGAGAGTCGTCTCTTCTTTAGTCTCTTCAAATTTGCGACCAATAAATCGTTTTGACGAAAAAATTGTATTCTCTGGATTCGTCACCGCCTGGCGTTTCGCGATTTGACCCACTAATTTTTCGCCATCTTTGGTGTAAGCAACAACCGAAGGCGTTGTTCTTCCGCCTTCTTCGTTCACTAATACTTTAGGGTCTCCACCCTCCATGACAGCAACCACTGAATTCGTGGTCCCTAAATCGATTCCTATAATTTTGCCCATACTTTTAAACTCCTTCGCCAATGTTTTTTTGGCCGCTCAATATTCTAACTTCTTAAATCTGTGTACAATTTCTCAGTCGTCAAGTTTTGGTCTCTAAAAAAAACCTTTTTTCGGCTCCAAAACCTTCTCGCCCTTAAGCTTCGCTAATTCACGCAGGAGCTTCTCTTCTTCTTTTTTAAGCTTCTGGGGAATTTCGACCTCTATTTCAAAATAGAGATGACCCCTTCCGCCGCCTCTCAGAGAAGGAACACCTCGGCGCTCGATTTTAATACGATCGCCATGGCCGCTGCCCGGGGGAACGATCAAATTCTCTTTTCCCTCGAAAGTCTCGACGCTGAGCTCAGCACCGAGCACCGCTTGCAAGTATGAGATCTTGGTGAAAGAAAGCAAGTCGAGCCCGTGGCGCTCAAATCGTTCGTCATCTTTAATGCGAATTTCAACGTAGAGGTCTCCTGAGGGACCACCCTTGTAGCCACCTTCACCCTCGCTGCTCACCCGCAATTGGGTGCCGTTGTCGACCCCAGCCGGAATATTCACGCGAATTTTACGTTTAATTTTTGATCGGCCCGAGCCTTTGCATTTCTCGCAAGGGCTTTTCACGATGCGACCTTGCCCGTGACAAACCGGGCAGGTCGTTGCAACCGAGAAAAACCCTTGTGACGAAATCACCTGACCTTGTCCGCGACAGTGCTTACAAGTCTCGGCGGA
>JAYTQQ010000068.1:0-2722 GCA_043746635.1 Bdellovibrionales bacterium
TTTTGTTGTCAAACTCAATTGCTGTCTCCTTGTGAATTGTTTCACTCAAAGCTAGCAAGTTATTTTTCAGCTCGCCACAGTGTCAGACGAAGTGCTTACCAATTATTTTCGAATTTTTATAGCCAAAAAGACTGCTTTTGTGATCTCGCTTTCATGATCAGGAAATGTCGTAAATAAAATATCTTTTTGAGCCCAGCTGAATATGAACTTAATGACTCTGAATGCCGCTCATATCGAATTCAAAAAGGATCGAAGACCACCAGTCGATTTGACAAATCAAGCAGAACGTTTTCGGGCTTGAGGAGAATTTCAATATATCCTCTCTCAAGTTTCGAGCTTTTCAAGCGGATAAAGATCGAAGCCGACTCCGCCGGAGACAAAGGTATTGATATTTTGTGATTTATAAAACTTATTGATAAAAGGAAGCCCCATCTTTCGGAAAAACCCGCCAAACAATTCCATTGTAAGATCGACCCAATTGAAAAAGCGTTCGGCTTGCCGAGTCCAGAGTCATCTCTAAGCAAAATGTTCGAAGCAGGGCTTTTCCGAATGAATATTTATTACCTTCTTCTTTACTTCGCAAGCTTCCGAGGAATCAAAGAAATTTGCAGCTCACAGCCGACAGCAGAGGCCGCCTTGCTCATAGTATCCAGTGAAAGCGCAGTGTACTCTTCGTCAAAAACTCGAGTCGTCGTTGTCGGGCTTCCAAAAATTTTGCGAAGCTTACTTTTTGTGGCTTTAGCCAAAGTCATTCGCTTTTCAAGTTGATGCACAAAGGTTCTCTTGGTCGCTCTTGCTGCGACCTCAGCGTCAAGACCTTCGGTCTCTAAAAAATCAGCAAAGCTTGAACCTGTATGAATATTTTTTTTCTGACTCATAAATTACCTTTTGCCTTTCTTCGCTTTAGTTTCACTGTCTCTTTGATTGTGCATCCATTTTTTCATTCGATCCCAACCAAGATCCAAATCTGATTTCGGAGTCTTTTTTGAGGTCTTCTTAAAAAAATGAACTAAAATCATGTCAGGCCCAAATACAAAAAACAGCGTTCGATATTCAATGTCTTCAACCGTGTGCCTGACCTCATAAACCGTCTCTTCGTAACGACCTTTGCCCGATCTCAATCGATCTACGTAGGGTCTATCAATGCGCCAGTTGATTTCTACAAATCGAATATCTTCACCCACAACAGTTTTTGTCGGGCGACCTAGCTCGAGCAGCGTTTCTTTAACGGGCTCATTCCCAGAATCAGTTGCGTAGAACCGGGCGTGAATACGTTTCTGTGGTAGTTTTTGCTTTATCGGCATATTCATATACGACTGTACTCTATAGCGTACTGTCTGTCAATTATTTCATTTTGAGACTGGCCCCAAAATTGCCCAACTTCCTTCTGACGAATTGGCAACAGTCGCGCGAGCCATCGAAGATATGGCGCGACCAAATGTATTACCGTTCGAAGCCGTGATCTTACGTTTGAACCTCATGCTTTCTCTTGATAATAACTCACACATTTTGAGAAAGGATGGTTCAAAGACATTCCCTATTTATAGAGATTTGAGGAAGTTGGGCAAAACTATCAAAATCGATGAAAATTCAAAAAATGAAATAAAAAAACTTATTCAGGAGTTTACAGCCATTGCTTTGGCCCAAGAGACCCAGGCTCCCTCTAAATTGATGAATCCGTGGAGTTTGACAAGAGAAATGATTGCCGGGCTCGATCATCGCCTTCAAGAGATGAACTCTGCCTTGGATGATTAGACACTTGTTTGCCTCTCCTGAGACACAAGTGAAATAGTGTTCTGGAGTGCGAGATACTGCTTCAAAAATTTTATTAAATTTATGATACTAAAAACCTGTTGTGTCAGCAAGACAAAAAGCGCGTCGGTCAATAAGTGTAAGGCGACAATAGGGCAATAAGACTGAGCGGATTCAACAAAACAGCGCTTTCTAATCCAATTTTGAGAATTCACGAGGTCTTAATCGCTCGAATCAAGCGAGCGCGAATGCCAGTTCAATCATTCATTTTTGTTCGTACTTTACATATCGACTCGTAGGGCATATTTTTTCTCTATGCGCTTTATCGTTATGCTCTCGCTATTAACCTTATCTCTGTCCGGTTGTGCATCTCATTCTGTCGTTGTTGCCGAAGAACGAGCCGGGTGGGAGATATATGAAAGCTGTTACGATTCAGGCTATTATACCTTCTTCGACCATTTTGAAGTAGCGATCGCCTTTCCGTCGTTAAGTCTGCTCACATGGATTTTCGTAGGAGAGGGCGACCTCACTATCGAGTTCCTTGATTCTCATCCTGAAATTAAGGTTACGTATCAACCCGGAGGAGAAACATTCAAATTCCGGCCAGAATTTAGAGTGAAGGAATTTCTCAATCCATCAGATCCCGTTTTTAAAATTCCAAAGGGCATGACGACACAGTACGATTATAAAAACGAAAAATTTTATTATGGCAATGAAACTCATCCTTTTTTTGGTCCATCTAAATTCGACTTGTTGCTCAAGCAAACTTGGTTGTTTAGGTTCTGGCTCTTCCCCTTTTCGCGGGCGACCACGTTTACGTTTTGCTTTCTTGGGCTTTGTTTGTTTGGCTGCGGGCTTTTCTCTGGCTTCGATTTCTGTACTGTCGCGACTAATGTGACCTATCAGTCGCGGTGACTCGAAGCTTTTGATTAGCGCCGCATGTACGAGGCTTGGCAAATTCATCGCTGCA
>JAYTQQ010000069.1:0-5898 GCA_043746635.1 Bdellovibrionales bacterium
GACCGCTGCCGTGAATGCCTTGAGACCAATGAGTGTACCCATCAGTGGATCAATCTTTGGGTATTTCATTCCGACGAGAACGCTGCCAACACCTGCGAGCGATGAGCCCATGATGAAAGTCATCGCGATGACTTTGTTTGAATTGATACCCATGAGGCTTGCAACCACTTGGTTATTTGAGACCGCGCGCATCGCTTTGCCAGTCTTAGTGTATTGAATGAGGTACGTAAGTCCTGCCATAAAGATCAATCCAACCACGAGAATAGTGACGTCAAAAAGCTGCAGATTCACGTCGCCGAAGCTTGCGAGAGTCGCATCTTCTAAAATATTTGGAAATACTTTTGGATCTGCTCCAAAAACAATTTGGCCTGCGTATTGCAAAAATAAACTGACGCCGATCGCGGTGATGAGAGAATTTAATTTTGGTGCTTTTCTCAATGGGCGATAAGCAAAACGCTCTATCATCACTCCGAGGAGGGAGCAAGCGGCCATCGCCGCGATCAATACGGTTACGAAAGTGAAAATTCCCGGTTTTGCGTCGAGACCTAAAACGCGGGCGGTGTAGTAAGCGGCAAAAGCGCCAACCATGTAGACTTCTGAGTGCGCGAAATTGATAAGCTGAAGGATTCCGTAAACCATCGTGTAGCCAAGGGCGATGAGGGCGTAAATGCCACCGAGACTAATGCCGTTAATGACGTGTTGGACGAACTCTTGCAAAATAAATCCTTAAGCATAAAGAGCATTTAAAATACTCTTTATGCTATCGAACTTATCTGTGTTTAGGCAAGTTTCATCCTAAGGATTGATCGTTGTAACATAACGGTTAACTGGACCATCGACCTTAACGACAACGGCCGATTTTTCAGCATTTCTTTGGGCGTTGATCGTGATTTTTCCGGTGACGGCTTTGTAGTCTTTGATGAGCGCAATCTGATCACGAATGGATTTGCTTGTGAGGTCTGACTTCTTCATCGCTTCGATCAAGATCTTTGCAGAATCGTAGCCGAGCGCCGCGAGGCCGTCTGGTGTTTCATTGTTGAATCGCGCTTTATAGTTTTTAATAAAGTCTTGTACCATCGGATCGGTACTTTCGGTGGTGTAATGATTTGAAAAGTAACTACCGTTAATCGCTTCTTTGCCAATCTCAAAAAGTTTCGCCGAATCCCAGCCGTCTCCACCCAAAAGCGGAACTTTTATATCAAGTTGACGAGCTTGTCTCGCGATTAAGCCAACGTCAGTGTAGTATCCGGGAATGAAAATCGCATCAGGCTTTTTATTCTTAATCTCGGTAAGCTGAGATTTAAAATCCATTTCACCGGCTTGGTAATTTTGTTCGACGACGATCGTGCCGCCCATTTTCGTAAATGTTTCTTGAAAGTATTTTGCGAGACCAACGCTATAATCGGATTTGACATCTCTTAAGACCGCGACTCTTTTCGCCTTCAAATTTTCATAAGCGAATTTCGCCATTACGGTGCCTTGAAACGGATCGATGAAGCAAACTCTGAAAATATAATTGCCAACTTCAGTTACTTTCGGATTCGTCGAGCTCGGACTAATCATCGGAATTTTGTACTGTTGAGCCGTCGGTGCGGCAGCAAGTGTATTCGAGCTCGCGACTTCGCCGAGAACGGCCAGAACTTTTCTCTGCGTAATCAGACGAGTGACGACTGCATTTGCCGTTTCTGGCTTACCTTCATCATCTTCTACGAAAAGTTCGAGTTGTTTACCTTTGATGCCGCCGAGTTTGTTTTGTTCTTCGAAAGCGAGTTGGATACCGTGGTGAGTTCCTTGGCCGAAAGTAGCCGCGGCTCCTGTCATTGAGCCATATTCGCCAATCATGAGAGTGTTCGATTCTGCGGCTTTATCTGCGCCAGTGTCTGCGCTTTTGGTGCAAGAAAGAGTGCTGATGATGGTGACCGCGATAAGGGCTTTGAATAACATAATGAGAATCCTCCGAAATGAATTGATGTCAGAATCTTAAGCGTGGTTAGGCTTCTAGGTCAATATTTTTATGAATAAATATATATTTATAGCTTAGGTCGAACGAATACAAATAGATTTGCCATTCAGGCGATTAAGCCGACAAGATCTGAGCGAGTTTAATTAAATCATTTGGGATTTGTTTTTTCTTATCAACCACCGAAGACAATTTATGCGTCACTAACTTCTCGGCCTGTATACCGATCATGATATCACTCTCGCCCAGCATCAATTTTTCAACCGCATGAGCGCCCAAACGCGAAGCTAAAATGCGATCACGCGCCGATGGAGCTCCGCCGCGCTGAATATGGCCCAAGACACAGACTTTGGCTTCGAAGCCAGCACGCTTGCGAATCGCTTCAGCTAGATCGTAAGCGCGCCCCGGTTTTTTGCCTTCGGCCGTCACCAGAATCGAACTCTTCTTGCCCCGGGCCATGCTCCGCTTAATATGTTCAATCGCATCTTCAATCGCGACGGGATTTTCAGGAAAAAATATTTCTTCTGCTCCACCAGCGACTCCGACATCGACCGCGATAAAACCAGAATCATGTCCCATGACTTCGACAATAAAAAGCCTGTCGTGGCTCGAAGCCGTATCGCGAATGCGATCGATTGCATCGAGAGCGATGTTCACGGCAGTATCGAACCCGATCGTATAGTCACTTCCATAAATATCGTTATCGATCGTCGCTGGAATTCCCACGCAGGTCATGCCGGTTTCTTGAACCAAAGCGTGCGCGCCCCTAAAAGAACCATCTCCGCCAATGACGACAAAAGCGTCGAGGCCTGCTTTCATCAAATTGTCGTAAGCGATTTTGCGATTGGGCGCTTCCATGAATTCGCGTGAGCGGCCCGTTTTCAAAATCGTTCCGCCAGACTTGAGAATGTTTGCCATTGAATTCATATCGAGTGATTGAAATTGCCCAGTCACTAAGCCGGTGTAACCGCCAATGACGCCTGTGACTTGAATATCGTGAAAGTGACCGACTCTTAGAACGGCTCGGATGGCTGCGTTCATCCCGGGAGCATCCCCGCCACTGGTCATGATGGCGATATGTTTGATTTCTTTTTTAGGCATAGTCGCACCCCTTTGAGATGTGCCAACATAAGCAAAAAAAAAGGACCGAGCAAGCTCGATCCTTTTTTAGCGATTGAATTAAATCAAAAGACTATCGTACTGAAGCTTTAAATTCTGCACCTGGGCGAAATTTAGGGTACCAAGCAGCTGCAATTTTGATTGCTTTGCCAGTTTGTGGGTTACGGCCCATACGAGCTTTTCTTTTCGATTTTGTGAATGTGCCAAAACCAACGAGTTTTACATCGTCACCTTTTTTAACACATTTACGGATAGTGTCGATTGTGCACTCGAGAACGCGCTCAGTTTGTGCTTTGGTCATATTTGTGTTGTGAGCGATATGCTCGATCAATTGTGCTTTGTTCATGTGTACTCCCTTTGTTTGTTACAGTGTTGTAACAAGTTGTTTGTTAATCTTGGTTGCTACTCATTTTGCTCATCATTTTCTCTTCAAAGTCGTCATCGCGATGTCAAAGTTTTCTTTGTTCAGTAAGAATTCAATCTAAACTAAACAACTTCGTCAATATTAAAATGAGTTTTTTTCAGATGTGTGCCAAAAAAGTTTATTCAGAGTCGGCATCTTCATTCGAATTCTCGGACAAACTTTCGAGATCCATTTGTGACGGATCGATCTTTTTACCTTCAATAGCGTATTTGCCGTCTGCCCAGTTTCCAAGATCAATGAGTTTGCATCTTTCCGAGCAGAACGGACGATAAGGATTTTCTTTTGAGTAAACGATGAGTTTCGCACATCGCGGACATTTCACTTCGAGAGCCATGCTTCAAGATTATTTTAAGACGTGTGCGATTGCAAGAGTTTGGTTTGCGTAAAGAATATTCAAAGTCATATTAATGCTCGCCAAAGTTTCATTTGTATCTGTAATGAAAAGTCCCGATCCGGCATACGGATCAACCAACTGATAACCATTTCCGCTAGGGATAATGGTCAAGTTACTCGTCACAGTAAGTGTTCCGTTGCCGTATCCGCCGTAGGTTCCCATTCCGCCAGTGGCGACGTTCATCAAATTAATGTACGTAGGATTTGAAACTCCGGCCATGATTTGAACTATCACGGTTGCGCCGCCTTGGTAGAGCATCGAAATATATCCAGCGGGAGTATACTTGTTGCAATTTGCTCCACCCCAGTTTGCGATATTATACTGATTGCAGGTGCCTGCTGCTTGAAGGAACTGCGTGAAAACACCTTGATTGACTTGCGTGAGAGTGCCATTCCATTGACCGATTTGACCGTTGCCGTAACCGGTGAGTGAGGTGCCCGTGTAAGGAATTGGGGGATAACACTGATTCGTTGTAGGATTATAACCGTAACCGATTTGCCCGCCCGAGCAGCTCGTAGTTGAGAGGCAACCGTATTGAGTGTAAGCTTGATTAGCAACGCAAGTACCTGGAGCCGTCGCGATAGAATTGCCACTAGAACCTGGGTTACAAGCCGCAAAGATTTGGAAGAAAGAAACGAACAGACTCGTGCAGAATAATGAGTAGATCAACTTTTGAATTTTCATATCCTGCCTCCATAGCACAAAGAATTTATGATTTAAGTCTTCACAAATTGTGCCAGCTCCGCGCACTCACGCAATGATTTGAGAGTAAATTTTCTGCTTAAGGCCGTCGAAAGGTGACTGAAAATGTCACTTTTAGAAAAGACCTTCGCAAGTCAGTTCACGAGGAATATACGGGTTCGGGCCGGGCGTGTGCTCAGGATCAAAGATTTGTCTGAGAGCATGCTTGAGCATGAGTCCGCCCTTGATCAGTTGCGCTTCGAGGAGCGGGCGAATGCGCGTGATGTAAGCGTCATCAATAATCGGAATTTGTTTCGTGACGGGAGGAGTATTGGGATCTGAACCCGGCGCGGGCTTAACCGTGACCGTTTCAAACTGGGTGAACTGATAAAGTGTCGCGCGAAGAGCGAGAGTTTCGTTGACAGCCTGGAGGAGAGTATCACGCAAAGAAAGTTTTTTCGCAAGTTTCGTCTCCTCTCTCTCGAGATCTTTTGAATAATCTGTCGGGTCTGTCAAAAATGGTTTCATAATTCCGTCCATTACGGAATGTAGGTTTGTCATTTGGCCGAACAATTTAACTTCAACGGTATTTCCGCCGAAATCTTCTGGGTAGCCAAGGTGAAGAGGTTGATAGATATCTCCAAAAAAATGGACAAAGAGTTTCAGCGCTAAAGCCTGATCGATCGGAACATTCACGCGGAGTTGCGTAAAAGCCGGGACGGCATCGAGATCGGCCTGATCATTTGATCTCATGAATTTAGCGAGCGCTTCGATGGCGGTGACCGCATCTCCAGCAGGATTTTTATTTGCGTAGGTTTGGTAGTCTGTAACGTCCGCAGGAATATTCACGAAGTGAAGCATCTTGATGCAATCAAAATTTGGATTTCCGCGCATGTCATCTGCAAAACTAGCGATCATGGGCGGAATGATTTTCGAGCCAGTCGGTTTTCCGTTCGCGTCCGAGTTCAAAATCTTCATCATTTTTTTGTTGACGACTTTGCTGCTCACGCTGCGGGATAAGAAATCTATCGCGATCTGAACGATCACGCGGTGACCTTCATAACCCCAACTCATAGCATTGAGCGACACGCAAAAAATCAGGAGGGCGGTGAGAGTTTTAAAGAGACGCTTGCCTGGTTTCATTTGTGGCCTTTTTTTGGAGTATGATATTCGAGTTCATTTAAGCAAAATTGTGTCCATGCTTTGGGGAACCCAAGGCTGCGTAAATTCGATTGGAGTCTCAAGTTGAGACAAATTTTGAATATCGCAGCCTGCCTAACGCCTATTTTTGTAAAGTCTCAGCGCACCTCACAGCGCACA
>JAYTQQ010000070.1:0-17330 GCA_043746635.1 Bdellovibrionales bacterium
GCTGACGACTGGTTTTTTTGGGTTTTTGTATTCTTCTTCACGAGCTTTCATTTCTTCTTCTTGAAATTTCGACTCTTCAACTTGGCGGGCTTTTTGAGCTGCCTCGTTGACAACTTTCATAAACTTATCTGGATTTTTTTCGATCACGCTGAACATAATGTCTGGATTTTCTTCCATCACTTTTTTCAACTGAGTAGCAGATGGCGCACAAGCTGCTAAAACAAAAACCAACGAAAGCGCTACCGTATTAAATCCGAGTGACACACTAAACTTTTTCAAGTTATCCTCCATGTTCATAACGTTTAAAACTAACAAGACTGCAAGAGAAGATAGTGCCACAATCCAAGCCATCTACTAAATGAAAAAATGACGTAACCCATCGCATTCAGTCCAGTTCACAAGCTCCACACTTGAAGCTCTCAAAACTCGTTGTTAGAATAGGCTCATGAAACAAAAAATATTTTCGCTTCTTTTTACATCTACGCTCTTGGTCACCAGCCACGCACACGCCCGACTCGAAATCACGGCGTCGGAACTCCTCCTTAAAAATTCGGAGCAATTTAGTGACATGGTTCGTAAAAAAATAAAGAAAGCTCAGGACATACAGTCCAAGCAAGAAATCGAAGTTAACGATAAAGCTGAGATTTTTTCAGAGCCCGAAGCGGTCTCTTCGTTAAGAGATGCGATGCGGATTGTACTTTCGCGCCCGGACCAGGACGGAGCGAGATCAAAATTATTTAACAAAGTTAGACAAGAGATGAATGACCTTCATTCTCTCGATCAATCTCTTAAAGACATCGTGAATGAAGCCATCTCGGGCCTTAAAACAAAAAATATCAACATCAAATATGAAGAAACTTACCTCGTTTTACTCAACAATTTTTTAAGTGAAGTGAGACCCGAAGTGGACAGCAACACGACCTTCAAGACTTTAGTCGAAAAAATCAGAGATTCCGACATCACGATTTCAGACAAAATGAAGGGCCCCAACCGAAGTATTGCGGTCAACGCAAATCTCTCGAAGTCGGCCGGTGAAATTCTACCAAAGCCCAAAAAATAGCGCTCAGCAAGCCTTCTGGGCTCCTCTCGTAAACTTAAAATACCGAAACGTTTATAACGCCATAGCTTCGGAGATTTTAAAGAGTGAGCGAATATACGCAAAGAAAAATTATTGGGTGGACCTTTGCACTCGTGCTCCTTTTGGGAGCGATCGAAATCAAAATGTTTTTGACGCCTCCATCAACCCTTATAAAAGCGATCGCGATGGCTCACCATGTGCGAATGCCTGCCGGCATGTATAAAACCCAACAAGAAAATAACGCACTCCTCGATGTCGCCGACGAGATTCTAGATTTTAAAGTTCCGTGTAAGCGTAGAACCGCCCCGATCGATGCGGGTTCTTCGAGGCAAATTCGCGTTCACTACGAAATTTGTTCCAAAGATGATTACAAAATAGTAAGTCTCCTCAACGAAACAAACTCATATCAGGGAACCGTCTTTAATCTCGACGACAAAAGTCAGACTTCTGATTTTATTCCTCTCAAAGAAGGCCCGAATCACTTCAAAATTATTTTGATGAATTCAGAACATCAAAAAAGTGAACAAGAGTACATTTTCACTCGCGCAATCGTGAAAACTCAAGCACACTAGGAGCTCTTTTAAAGGAGCGTATCGATGAAACAAGTCAAATTAGGTAACCAGGGACTCAAAGTTTCTCAGCTGGGTTTAGGCTGCATGGGAATGTCAGATTTCTACGGTGGACGAGACGACAATCAGTCGATCGCGACGATACATCGCGCGCTCGAGCTCGGAATTAATTTTCTCGATACGGCAGATATGTACGGTCCACACACCAATGAATTTTTGGTAGGACAAGCGATTAAATCAAAGCGAAAAGAATTTGTCATCGCAACTAAATTCGGAAACATGAGAAGCCCCGACGGAAAATATCTCGGAGTCAACGGTCGTCCCGAATACCTTAAAAAATGTTGTGATGAATCTCTCAAACGTCTCGGCATCGATCACATCGATCTTTATTACCAGCACCGCGTCGACACTATGGTTCCCATCGAGGAAACGGTTGGCGCCATGGGTGATCTCGTTCACGCCGGAAAAGTTTTGTACATTGGTCTCTCTGAGGCAGCGCCGGATACAATTCGAAGAGCCCATAAAATTTTTCCGATCACGGCTCTGCAAACTGAATACTCTTTGTGGACCCGAGAAGTTGAAACCGAAATTCTTAAAGTAACCCGAGAACTCAAAATTGGATTTGTTCCTTACAGCCCGCTCGGCCGCGGATTTTTAACTGGGCGCTATAAAACTCCTGAAGATTTGCCGGCCGATGATGTCAGAAGAAATCATCCGCGTTTTCAGGGTGAGAACTTTAAGAAAAATCTAGAACTCGTAAAACATCTTGAGAGTCTTGCTAAAAATAAAGGAGTCACCGCCGCACAACTCGCGCTCGCTTGGGTGATGGTTCAGGGCGAAGATATTGTTCCCATTCCGGGAACGAAAAATATTGCACGTCTTGAAGAAAATGCGAAGTCAACCGAAGTTAAGATTACCGCAGCGGAGCTCAGCGAAATTGAGGAGTTGATTCCGAGAGGACTCACTGCCGGCAATCGCTACCCTGATATGAGTACGGTGAATAAGTGATTCTAGAAAGCGAGACTGAGGCCACCGAGGTATAAAGTTTCTCGCTGCGAAATCGTTGAATCGCCCGTGCAGCCCGACGCCGTAAAACTGAGCGCCAAGGCCTTTGTTAGGCGCTTATTAATAATCGCCGCTACTTTTTGATCGAGCATGAGGTAGCGTGCTTCGAGTCCCATTGTTGAAGACTGCATACGCGTGAGAGAAACGATGCGCTGACTTGGGCTCAAAGTGAATTGCGTACTAAACCATGGAGCATTCGCTCTGAGATCGAGCGTATTGCCTGCAAGTTCATATTTCGCATCGAATTTCACTTGATCCACTTCGACATTTACTTTACTTAAGCGCTCTTTCGCCTCGTAAATCGTTCTCACCGATGGATCACTTTTCATATATTTGTCGAAATGATACTCGACGAGTCTCGCCGCCATATAGTTACCAAATGCGCGCTTCTGATCATCGACCTGTTGGGGAGTTCCGTTCATGGTGTAAAGGTCGTCATAATACGTATCTTTATTTGGAGAATTATAGACACGTTCGGCTTCGGTTCTTCCGAACTGATCTTCGTAACGAGTCTTAAATTCTTTTGAAATTTCGGAGTTAAAAATTCTGTCTTTAATCGGCACAGTGGTATCGGCCGGCTTATTGATGAACGGTATTTCAATTCCGTCGTCGCTTTTTTCATCGGCAACACTCGAAACGTAACCTGAGTGAGGACCGTAATCTCGAACATATTCGGTCGCCCCAACAGACTCGCCAACACTCAAGACGAGCATCGTAAAAGCTAACACGAATCGAAATTTAGAAAATCGAACCTGCATGAAAGGCTCCCTTAAAGCCTTTGAATTGCAATATTCAGGCACAATCCTGAGTCATTTTGGTGATTTAAAGAGGGCTGTAGGTCACCAAAAGCCCTCCCCACTTTTGGACTTGAAAAGCTTTGCACACTCACTTAATCTCCGGTAGTTTTTTACAGTTATTTCGAGCATTTGGGGTGCATAATCGGCAACCACCGAAGTGCCGTTTTAGGCGTCATTTTAGGCAGTTGTACGATGAAGGCAAGGATGAAAGAGAAGCAAAATCAGAGTTTAGAATTTCACTCGATGCAATTAAAAGGTCGCGGCGAACAACATCTCAAGCGAAAAATTTGGCATGTCTGCGGTGTCTCGACAATGGCTCTCATTTACACCTATTTCGGAAAACAGTTTTCATTTCAGTTTTTAGTGCCGCTCATTTTGATATGGGTACCGCTCGATTTATTGAGACAAAAGTATCCGCGTCTGAACACCATCGTGCTCAAAACATTTAGCTGGGTCATGCGCGAAAATGAATATAAACAGTTGTCGGGAATGTCGTATCTTTTTGTCGCTGGATTTGTGCTTCTGTTTTTTCCTGCGCCGATCGTAATCTTAAGCCTTTTGTTTTTAGCATTCGCAGATCCTATTGCGAGCTATTTCGGAATTCGCTACGGCAAAGACAGAATCGTTGGCCACAAAACTCTTCAGGGAACCTCTGCTGGCTTTGTCGTCTGCACGATTATTGCGGCAATTTACTACTATCAAAACAATATTATGATCGAGCGCATTTATATTGTGAGTCCGCTTTCGGGCTTGATCGGCGCATCGAGCGAGCTCATTCCTGTCGGGAAGCTTGATGATAATTTTACATTCCCTGTACTTTGTGCTTTATTCTTGTCGGTTTTATTCTATCTCTTTGGTGGATTCGGCTTTTAACTTTAAGGAAACTCCTATGGTCGGCGATAAAAGTATTCTAGCTGTTCGCAATCGAACGAAGCGCATCCGCCAACGCGTAAGCATGCACATTTATGTTCTGCCAAACCTTCTCACCACCGGAAATATGTTTTTCGGTTTTGTCGCGATTGTTCTTTCGATTCAGCAAGATTTCACGCATGCAGCTTACGCAATCGTCGGTGCCGCAATTTTTGATTTGCTTGACGGACGTGTCGCCCGCCTGACCCATTCAACAAGTCAGTTTGGCGCGGAGTACGATTCACTTTGTGATCTCGTGAGTTTTGGTGTCGCCCCGGGAATTTTACTTTTTCTATGGGCTTTGCAACCTTTCGGCCGCATCGGCTGGCTCGCAAGCTTTCTTTTCGCCTGTTGTGGAGCTTTAAGACTCGCGCGCTTTAATGTCCAGGCAACTATCATTGAAAAGAATTACTTTCAGGGACTTCCGATTCCGATGGCGGCGGGTATCGTTGCGAGCTCGGTTCTTGCCTTTACCGAGCTTGAAATCGAACCGAGCCATTCATATTATTTGCTCGCGATGACGATCTTACTCGCATTCGTTATGGTCAGTAATTTTCGCTACCGCAGCTTCAAAGATATTGATCTCAAAGGCCGCAAACCTTTTTGGTATCTTGTCATTGGAGTCGCTCTGGTGTTCGTTATCGCGACCAAACCTGAAGTCATGCTCTTTATTTTATTTATGGGTTACGCACTTCTCGGTGCCATATTCGGAATTCTCAAGATCGGTAGACATCCCAAACCAAAGCCGACCATCACGAGCATTGAAGACGATTTGCACGAAGAAGTTTTAGAAAATGGCGATCCCGTTGACGACGAATTTGAGCCAGGAGAAATCGAGTGAAAAAAATGAATGTTGGAGTCGTCGGCGCAACCGGCGTAGTGGGCGAAACTTTCATCGAGCTTTTGCAAGAACGTAAATTTCCTGTTGGTGACCTCAAACTTTTCGCAAGCGACGCCTCGCTCGGAATGACCCGTGTCCTCAATTCTAAAGAGTATCCAATTACGACCCTCAAAGAGAATTGCTTCGACAGTCTCGATATCGTTTTTTTCTCAGCCGGCGAAGGCATTAGCCAAAAGTGGGCGCCCCTTGCGGTTGCGAGTGGTGCCTACGCGGTGGATAATTCGTCGGCGTTTCGGATGAACGATGATTATCCGTTGGTGGTACCAGAAGTGAATGGCGACTTATTGTCCCAACTTTCGAAGCCAACCATTATCGCAAATCCGAACTGTTCAACGATTCAATTGGTTGTGGCTCTAGCCCCTCTCCAGAAAAAATTTGGTGTTGAAGCGGTACGTGTTGCGAGTTACCAATCGGTTAGCGGTGCGGGTCGCGATGGAATGAGCGAACTTCTCGACAGTACGTCTCAAGAAATGGCCCGTCAGAAAGCCAATGGCGATCGGGTCGTCGGCGGCAAAATATTTCCGAAGAATATTGCGTTCAATTCGATTCCGCAAATTGGTGATTTCGACGACAGCGGTTTTTGCGGTGAAGAAAAAAAGATCATCTTCGAAACCAAAAAAATATTGAGAGAGCATGAATTGAAAGTGTCTGCTTTTACGGTAAGGGTTCCGACTTTAAATTCACATGCCGAAGCTGTTTGGGTGACGCTTAAGAAAAAAGATGCGAGCCAAGCAGAAGTCGAAGAGTGTTTGAAACTAGGCGAAGGGCTGGAGCTCATCAGCCTCGCAAGCACGGAGCGCTATCCTACGCAAAGTTTCACTTCTGGAAAAGACGCGGTCTATGTTGGGCGCGTGCATCCCGAATATGATTCTCGCGACACATGGATGATGTGGGTCGTTGCCGATAACTTACGAAAAGGTGCTGCCCTGAACGGCATCCAAATCGCCGAAAAGATTTTCGGCTCGTAGCTCTGAGTGATTTTTGACATCTGAACTAGAAGATGGTCCAATGAGCACATGAAGTTTTTACCTCTGATTGCTCTCACTTTAGTCTTAGTCGCAGCACCAAATGTTTTTGCCGTGATTAATATCGTCGCACCGACAGGTGTCTCAAATTCCTTGGGATTTACAGGTACCACGACGTCACCAACATCAACCACTCCGGGATCTACGACACCGGCCCCCCCGACAACGACCAACTCAGGAACATTTACGATTTATGGCGGAGCCGCAGGAGATGCTTCGGGTTGCCCAGCCGGTAGCGCCCTCTGCGACACCTGCGCGAAAGCAAATATTCAAATAGGCGTCGACGCTGGCCTCGTCGCCTGTAATGAACATCAAGTGACGAGTAGTACGCTCATCAGTTTTACGTTCTTCTCTGACAGCGCCGCGGGTTTTCCATTGATTGGAAGCTCAGACGGAACCATCATCGTGCCGGCAAATTTGATGACTTCGAGTGTATCGCAAGCTCAGTCGATCCCTTCAAATAATACAGTTACCCTTTCTCTCACTTGGGGCCAACTCTTTCAGGCTTTTGGCGGAAGTACTAATTTTTCAACTTTTCCAACGAACAATGTCGGCATTTCGTCACAAATCGGCGGCTTCAGTATGAATATCCGGGTGGGCATTTCGGCGAGCGCAACCCAGTTCGGGCAAACAACGACGACAACTCCAACCACAGGTACGACCACTCCCACGACGACAACGACCGACGACTACGTGACAGTGACGGTTATCTTTCAAAAGTTATTCGGAAACACTTTGCCGAGTTATCAAAGTTTAAATCCCGGCTGTAACAATACCGCCAACACTCCAATTTGTTATTTTGATGTGAGTTCGGGTGACCAAAGTGCCAAGCTTGAAGTAACGGATAGTCCGAGCGGATATCCGAATTTCGCAGCGACTCAGTTCTACGCGATTCGCCTCTATTACGACGACGTAAGTTTTGCTGCAATTAATCCAGTTCACTCTGCGGCGAAATATCAAAGAGTGGTCATGACTCTTCCCATATCGGGCACGACGACTTCAGCCGGCATCGTTCCGGATACGAGACTGATTCCGAATCTGAAGAACCAAACAAAATATTATTTCAAAATGGCCGCCGAAGACCAAGCCGGGAATGTCGGTTTCTGGACGCCCGCCGCTCAAGATTACGGAACCACAACAGCCTCAACCGTTTGCCGCAATAAATACGGAATCATCAACCAAACAACCGCCGGCGGACACCCCTACAATGATCCGAATACCGGTACCGCAGTTAATATTCCAGACTCGCAAACTTGCCATATCGTAAAGCCCGATGAGATTCAGGCGATTCTTTCAAAGTCGCTGAACTGTTTTATTGCGACTGCAGCTTACGGATCGAATATGTCTCCGCATGTTCAAACTTTTCGTAACTTCAGAGATATGTTTTTACTGAAACACAAATGGGGAACTTCATTCGTTCAGTTTTATTACGAGCACTCTCCTCAATTTGCAGATTTCATCGCCCGACATGAATCTTTAAGAACCGCAACTCGCTTGGTTCTTTGGCCGGCCCTCGCGTTTGCTTCTTTGTCTCTGAGAATTGGTGCGCTCAATGCTTCATTGTTATTTGTGACATTGCTTCTCTTGCCACTTTTAATTTTTCAGGCAATGCGCATGAGAAAGTTTCGCAAGTGAAATTGAATAGAATCATTTGCGCTTTTCTTATTTCATCGGTTCTTTTGGGAATTTCAAAAACTTTCGCACAGGGGGTTGATGCCGAACACTTGTCGAAGGATTCTTTGGCTCCTCCCGATTCGGACATGAAAATTGAAGAAGAGGCCCCGCCTCCGGCGGAAGCACCTTATCCAAATGCGAAAACTGAAGAGTCGACACCTCCTGCTCCTATCCTCGCACCGGTGAAGGTAAATCCGCCGCTATCATCTCGTAAAGCGACTGTCCAAAAAACGCTCGGAGTTCCACAGGCGGTTGCTCCTACGGGTCGGCAAGCTCCGCTCACGATTGAACGTCCGAAAAAGATCGACGACGACGGAAATTATATCTACGACAAAAACTCTAAATCCGATGAAGTGGATGTGAGCAAAGTTCCGCCTCCGGTAAAAACCGGTCAAGAGCCGCCGCCGCTCAATTTAACTCCGCCCATTATGATCAAGCAAAACGGTGAATATTTTTACGGCTACGAAAAGTCTCCGCACGAACATTCGGGTTCGATCAAAGTCGGGCTTTTTCCTTCGCCGAACTTAACGAATCCTCAGAGCCGGTATAAATTTAAAGACCTTTACCTTGATGGCATGATTCCAACTCTGTTTTTCGATTATGAAAAAGAATTTCATCGAAGCTACGGCGATCTCGGAGTTCGAATCGGCACCGGAGTATTCTACGCCCAAGGGCAAGGACGTTTCGTCAATAAAGATCCCGAGCGCGATCCGACCTATGTTCCTGACGTGAATTTTACGATGATCATGTTTCCGACGACACTCACGGGCCTCTATCACTTCCGCTATTCGGAGACTCAAGTTTTCACTCCTTATATAGGGGCCGGCGGAGGCTTCTTTGTGTTCACCGAATTTCGTGATGATAATCTGGCTCCAAAATTTGGCGGTGCCGGCGTAGGGGTCGCTTTGGCCGGACTCAATATTATGGTCGACGGAATTGAAGCGGCCGCATCTCGTGAACTCGAAGACGCTTACGGCATTAGCCACGTCGCCTTTAATATTGAGTTTACGCAGTTTGTTGGGCTGAACTCCAACTATGATTTCACGTCTTCTGTCGTGAATTTTGGATTTAATTTAGAATTTTAAACTCGGTAGCTTTAAGCTCACGAATCTGCTAATAAGTTTGGCATGATTGAAAGTTCTTTGTCTGAAGCGACCCATACGCCTTATCGCCAAGCGAAGCCCGGCATGTTTCGGACGAAGTTGATCGTCTCCTATGACGGAGCGGATTTCTGTGGATGGCAGCGCCAAACGCTCCATAAATCGGTGCAGGGCACCCTTGAACAGGCACTCAGTAAAATATATGACCGTCCGATCACCGTTTTGGGCGCAAGCCGGACGGATACCGGAGTTCACGCGACCGGCCAAGTTGCTCATTTCGATGCGCCACGGGATCCCAGTTTGTTTGATCTGCGCTATGCTCTGATCCGGTTGACACCTCCTACGATTGTGGTGAAAGACATTTACCAGGCTCCGGCCGACTTTCATTCAATCGCTTGCTCGGTTAAAAAAACTTACCGCTACATCGTTTTGAATCGTCCAACCCCGAGCGCTTTGAGATTTCGGCATTCGCATTGGGTGAGATTTCCGCTGGATATTAATTACCTGAACGAAACAGCCAAGTATCTGATTGGACTTAAGGATTTTAAAAGCTTTCAGACTTCAGGGAGCGACGTCAAAACGACTACGCGAGAAATTTTCAGTGCGGAGTGGTTTTTGAGAGATCACGATACGTTAGAGTTTATCATTCAAGGAAATGGCTTTTTGAAGCAAATGGTTCGCAATATCGTAGGGACCATGCTCGACATGAGCCAAGACGGTGATCCTCCTGGAAAGATGAAAAAAATCATCGAGGCACTCGATCGACGCGTGGCGGGCGCGACGGCTCCACCACAGGGTTTATATCTTTCTCAGGTTTATTATCCTTCTGAACTTGACAGGAAGTGCCGTAAACTTTAGAACGATGTACTCATTAATTTTTGGAGAACTGTCATGAAAACCTGGAATGCTAAAGAAAACGAAGTTGAGCGCAAATGGTGGATCGTCGATGCGACCGGCCTCACTCTCGGAAGAATGGCGAGCGAAATCGCTCAAGTTATTCGCGGAAAAAACAAAGCTGAATTTACACCTCACATGGACACTGGTGATTTCGTCGTCGTTATCAATTCTGAAAAGATTGAAATGGGCGGAAATAAATGGACTGAGAAAAAATACTACAGCCACTCTCGCTTTTTCGGTTCTTTGAAAACCAAATCAGCTGAAGAAGTTCGTGGTTCTGATCCAGCATTCATTATTGAACAGGCGGTTCAAGGGATGCTTCCAAAAAATAAATTGGCTCGTCATTTGTTGTTGAAACTCAAAGCTTACAAAGGTGCGGCTCATCCTCATGCAGCTCAGAAACCGGTACCTTTGGTTCTCAAAGCAAAAAACGTTCGCGCGAAATAATAGGGAGATTTTTTAAATGGCAGCAGCGGCAAAATTCTTTTATGCAACCGGTAGACGTAAAACCAGCACGGCTCGTATTTTCTTGAAACCAGGTTCTGGTAAAATCATGATCAACGGAAAGACCCCTGAGAAATATCTCAGCAAAGGAACTTCTCGCATGGTCATCAACCAACCATTCCTCGCGACTTCAAACGCAAGTAAATTTGACGTTTTCATCACGGTTACGGGTGGCGGAGAGACCGGACAATCCGGTGCGATTCGTCACGGGATTTCGCGCGCGCTCGTTTCTTTCGACGAAACACTTCGGCCTACTTTGAAAGCGGCTGGCTTCTTGACTCGTGATCCTCGTATGGTTGAGCGTAAAAAATACGGTAAACCAGGTGCACGTAAGAGCTTCCAGTTCTCTAAACGTTAATCTCAGTCGTTATTCTATTTTCGAAAAAGCGAAGCTTCTGGCTTCGCTTTTTTTTTGGGATTTTAGGTTGCCGTGGGTCGGCGGCGGATTTCGGTTCGTCGATTTGCTTGGCTAAGGTTTGGTTTGAGTTCTTGGCCGCATTGAATTTTGCAAAGGATGGACTTCTGATAAGGAGTCTGTTTTATGGATCTTTCTACATTGAGCGATTTTGATTTGGATGAGAGCGGCGTACGCGCGGCTCAGAATGAACGTTTAGCTTTACACATCGTGCTCGAGCATTTGGCCGAAGTTCAGCGCCGAAAATCTTTTAGCCCCCGATATAAAAGCATTCGCGAATATGCGATGTTGAAGCTAGGCTATGACGATAAGTCCGCATGGCGGCGCGTGAACGCCATCATTGGGGAACCGACTTTGATTTTTACGATGCCTCGAGTATGCGGGGGAGTTTTCGAAGACGCTTCTAATTGGATGCACGAGAACATGCAGGAGTTTGGATTTTTTCTTCCCTATTCGCAAGACTTAAATGGAATTGCCTCGTGTTACGTTCCTGACTTCATCATATCGGTTGTTGAAGTCATATTGTGACCGAAGAAAACGGCCTTCGATTTTTCTTCTTGCGAACGCCCTACAGAAGTAAAAAAATAACAGTAAGAGCGAAAAGAAATTTAAACAACTTCAGCTTTCCATAGACCTTGCGAATTTCGGTAGACGTGGTGAGCAACACAATTTTCAATTCGCTCAGCATCAGTTCCTAGTATTTTTTGTAAGGCTAAACCCAGTCCACCGTGGCTCACAATAAGGGCGGGTGCCGTTGCCTGCAAACATATATTTAATGCAGATTGCACACGAGCGTGAAACATCGCTCGCGTTTCACCGCCTCCTGGAGGCTCGCCATGACCTAGAAAATCTTCTTTAATTGATTCGAATGAAACCTTTTCCCAAGCGCCAATTTTCCATTCTCGTAAATCCTCGATGAGCAACATCGGAAGCCCATAAGCTTCGGAGAAAAATCCGGCCGTCTGCTGCGCACGGAATAAAGGGCTTACGCAAAGTGAGCCCAGGTTTTGCACTTTTGATTTGAAGTGTTCAGATGCGCGAGCGGCTTGATCGAAACCGGTCGAATTGAGAGTGAGGTTCCAATCTCCCCCACACATAATACCTTGGCGATTGGCGTCGGTTTGGCCATGACGAATGAAATAGAACTCGTTCATGCAAATTGATTTATTCGTCTAAAACGTAGTTTTGTGGATCAACCGGCACATTGTTCACTCGCACTTCATAGTGCACGTGAGGGCCCGTTGAGCGACCAGTAGAGCCGACGGCCGCAATGATGTCGTGACGATGAATCTTTTGGCCAACTTCGACAAAGATTTGTGAGGTATGACCAAAACGTGTGACGACTCCGTAACCATGATCAATCGAAACGAGCTTGCCATAACCAGAATCAAATCCCGCGAAACTGACAACTCCGTCTGCGGGAGAATAAATTGGCGAACCAGGAGCCGCCGCAATGTCGAGACCTTGATGCATCATCGGACGACCGGTGAACGGAGAAATACGATATCCAAACTTAGAAGTATACCAGCCGCGCGCCGGACGAATACTTGGAGTTGCGGAAACCAAACTTTGTTGTTCAGCCAAAGACTGCCAGAGCTCAAGAATACTTTGTTGACGTGAAACGGTTTCGCTCACCGCCTGATCGATCCGAACCGCGAGCGAGCCATAATCCCGCTGACCTTCGACCGAAAGTTCACCTTGATTTTCATCGGTCGGACCTTTTTCGAAGAACACGCTATCTTTCGCCGCGTTAGTCGGCATGATTGAAGCTGGTTCCCGAGACTCGGCACCGTCGATTGCGGCAACTCTTGGCATTGGTCCGATCGCAAGTTTGAGACTTCGATCTTCTTGCTCAACATTTGTAATCATTTTGAGTTTCGTGACGAAACCTTTTACGCGCTCAAGACTGCTTTCAAGGGCATTCAACTTACCTTCAACGACCTGAAACTGTTGTTTGAGAATTAAATTCTCAGCACGCAATCTCTTGTTTTCAATCGACTGAGTAAGAAGTCCTAAATAATCAACCGTGCAAGCCGCCACCAAAACAAGTGCAACGATAAAAAAACTCACGCCAGCCTTCAACCACGACGCCGAAAGGACCCACTTCTTAGTAGAGCCCTTGGTGTTACTGACCATCAGAAATGTGATATTTTTATTTTCCAAAATCGCTCCTGACAGTGCTTAATCTGTACTCATTATCTTTTCGGCTAAATTTACGAATCTATTAAGGTAATTCTAAACATTTGTCTTAAAATGGGTCAATGATGAGTGACTTTTGGGGTCGTGCGTAAAGAACTAGAACCGTGACGTTATCGTCACCACCGTTTTTCTTAGCTTCTTTTATACACTCCGCCACAATCTTATCTGGACTAAAGCTTTGACATATCTCTGCAATTCGGTGGTCGGTAACCAGTCCCGAGAGACCATCTGAACACAACAAAATCAAGTCTTCAGGCTCGATAGCGCGCTCCAAGATGTCGCAAACCACATCACGTTCAAAACCAACACTTCGGGTAATAACGTTTTTTTGTAAGAAATTTTCGGCATCAGCCTCATTAATGAGCCCAAACTTTATATGCTCATTGAGCAAAGAATGATCTTCTGTCAGCTGCCATATTTGTCTCGATTTAAAGAGATAAGCTCTTGAGTCGCCAACATTCGCTATAAAAATATTATTACTTACGACATAGGCCGCGACGAGAGTCGTGCCCATTCCGGCAAGGTCTACGGCTTCATCCCTAGACTTATCAAAAATATTATTACTGGCCATCTTATAGGCCTCAGTCAATAAAACCCGGGGCGGCATCTTACGTGCATCACCTTTATGAATGCGGATCGTCTCTTCGAGATTTTGCACAGCCATAAGAGAAGCAACTTCTCCGCCTCGATGTCCACCCATACCATCAGCAACAGCGAAAATTCCGAGGTCTTTATTCACTAAGAATGAATCCTCGTTACTTTCTCTTTTGAGTCCGACGTCGGTTTCGCACCACGCTTCAATAATCATTCCTTAATTTTATTCTCGATCTTAGTTATGACCAAGAACTATTTCGATTTTATTTTCACTTGGACTAAGGGCTTTAAAAAATAAAGGCCTAAGGCTTGTATCCGGAACAACGAAACTCCCTTTCAAAACAAAATCTTTTAGAGAGGTCTGCATTTTCGACAAAACGCTCAACTCGTAGGCTTCAGTAGCCGATAGAGAATACAAGATTATGTTTAAAAAACGCCGTCTCGAAATTGCAATCCTCCTCTCGCTCTTGATCCACTTTTTGACGGTCGGTGTGGTCTCATTGCGTGATCGCAAAAAAGAAGAAAAACACAATTACGTCGATATTCAACTCCTCGAAAAACAATTCAAAAAAGATCCAAATGTACTCGATAAACCATTGGGGCAAATTGTCGAGCAGAGCGAAAAGCCGATCAATGACGAGATTCCGGATGATGCAAAATTTTTGAGTAAAAATAACCAGCGAGTTGAGAAACAAACGAAGGCCGAAAACTCTGGAAAATTTAAAAATACTTCCGGATTCGGAAAGCCGTCTGAAGAAGTGACGCAAAATCCTGATAGTAAAAACGCCCAAGCAAAAGAAAAATCTGAAGAAACACCAGACCATCTCAAACAAGATAAAACAGTACAGAAAAAAATTGCTAAAACAGCTAACCAAAAAATTCTGACTTCAGAGTTTGGTGAACACGCTCTTCCTAAACTTTCGGATTTGAAGCCCGAATTTAGACCAAATCCAAATGCTTTTGTAGGCGGAGAAACCCAAGGTTCCGACGCAAGTGCAACCGACGATCACATTAAAGACGTGAATCCGGGAATGCAAACTTTGCTCAGCACACGCGAATTCGTTTACTACACTTATTATAATCGGATTAAGGCTCGACTTCGCCAATATTGGGAACCAAAAATTAGAGAAAAAGTTGGAAATATTTTACGTCAAGGCCGAACGATTGCTTCGACAACCGAGAAAACCACTAAAATTGTCATTATCTTAAATGACAAAGGAATCCTCGAGAAAATTCAGGTTATCGGACCGAGCGGGCTCACCGACTTAGACGATGCTGCGGTTGAAGCCTTTAGAGCGGCTGCGCCATTTCCAAATCCTCCAAAAGGGATTATCGAAGACGACGGTAAAATACGCATTCGTTGGGATTTCATCTTAGAAGCCAATAGCGACCACTCCAGTGGTGAAATGGTCGCTTTTGGCTCGAACGCCGAATAAGCACCCTAGCGTAAATGCTTTACCCTAACCCCCACCTCTGCTACTCATTGATGCCTTAAAGACATGCTTGCAACAGGAGACGAAGGCTTGAAAAAGAATATCAAAAAAGAAACCCTCGATGCAATTTGTTCACGCGCACATTATCTGACAACCCAGATGATCAACCAAGCGAATCATCGTGAAGACAAAGAAAAAGGCGATCCGAAAGTGGGCGGACATCCCGCTGCTTGCGCAAGTTCACTTCACATCACTGGTGCGCTTCACCTTCTCGTCAAAACCGGGTTTGATTATATCGCGAATAAACCGCACGCGGCTCCTGTCGATCATTCTTATAATTATCTCCTCGATTTATTTTTGAAGCCAGACATATCCAAGCTCTCTCTTGAAGAAGCGAACCAAGCGATGCATGGCCTTCGCGCTTTTTCGAAAGCCGGAGAATATGTTTTTCAATCTTACCACTCAGCATACGACAGCGATCATCACGGATTTTTACCTTCGGGCACGGTGGGGATTCCGCCGGTGAATGCAGGCTATTTAGCTCATGCTTATACATTTTGTCGCGAACATGGATTTGAAGTTCCAGACGCTCACTTTTGGGCAATCCTCGGAGATTCTGAATTTCGTGAGGGCTCGGTTTTCGAATGTGTTCCTGAATTTGCTGAACGCGAAATCGGAAATCTTACTTGGATCGTCGATTACAATCGCCAGAGCTTAGACGGCCACCGGATGAACAATAAAGAAATGATGCAAGGTACGGACGACAAACGTATCGAGCGTACGATGATCGCTAACGGTTGGGACGTCATTCAACTTAAACACGGTAAACAACGTGAAGCGCTTTTTGCAAAACCCGGTGGAGAAACGTTCAAAAAGTTCTTGAACGAAGATTTGCAGGATTATGAACTTCAAGCTTTGCTCATGATTGAAGATGATGCGCAGCTCAAGAAATTCGTAACGAAAGAACATACTCAAATTAAGAAGTTCGTTGATGGTTTAGACGCGCAAGTTCTATTTGATGCCCTCCATGATTTCGGCGGTCATGATATTTTGTCTTTGGCCGAGGCAATGGAGAAAAGCAAAGAGAACAAACGCAAACCAACTTTGATTATCGCCCATACTTTGAAGGGATGGGGATTAAAGTCGGCAGCTTCTCCAGGAAATCACTCTTCTTTACCGGATGCAGATGAAATTTTGGAACTCCAGAAAAAGCAGGGGCTTAAAGAAGACGTTTTATTTGCTCGATTAGATCCAAAGTCCGCAGAAGGAAAATTTTGCGCAGAACGTGGTGCTGAACTTTTAAATGATATGAAAGCTGAACTTAAACTACGCGATAAAAATCGTGCTTACTTTGATAAACGCTTTAAAGAATTTGGTGAATTGCCAACTTCTCTAGGAATTAATTTGAAGATAGCGAGCTACCCGCACACGCAGTGGATGCTCGGACAATGTACGGCAAAACTCACCAGGATTGCGAACACCAACGAGTCTGTGAAGCCATTGCCGGCAGATGAAAAGCCGTGGAAGATGCCCGGCGAATTATTAGTCTCGATGGCTCCGGATGTCGGAACGAGTACCAATTTAAATCCTGCGATGGATGGTAAAATTTTCGGTGCCGTAACCGCAACGGACTTTGAAACAGAGTACGGCGTAAAAGATAAAAAATTGCCGGATCTCATTCAGGGCGAAGAAGTTTCGGATCGTTTCATTCGTTTTGAAATCGCTGAAGCAAACGTCACGTCCTGTGTAGGATCTTACGGACAAATACGTAAGATGTTAGGTATTCCGATACTTCCGCTCATGACCGTTTACGATTTTTTCGTGAAGCGTGCGCATGATCAGTTCTTTTATAATCTCTACTGGCAATCAAGTTTCATATTAGTTGGAACTCCTTCAGGTATAACCCTTTCTCCAGAAGGCGCACAGCACGGTTGGAAATCGGATTTTCAAATTCCGAACCAGATCACTTGGGAACCTTTATTTTGTCTTGAGCTTGAGTGGATCCTCGCTGATGCAGTGAAACGCCACATGAGTTACAACAATGAAGGGCGTAGTGGCGTTCTTATTCGCGGAGTGACTCGCGGTATCGATCAGAAAGTTTTTGCAAACTTACTCAAGCGTCAGAAGCGATTTAAAGCTGGAGCGGCGGCCGAAACATTGCTTACGGCAA
>JAYTQQ010000071.1:0-4381 GCA_043746635.1 Bdellovibrionales bacterium
CAATTCGAGACCAAAATTACTATAAGTGCCTTGGGCTGCGCCAGATGGTATGTTCACCGAGTTTTCGAAGAGCCCCATGTGAATCGGAATATAAAATGAAAAAGCTCCCGTGGAATCTTTAAAGGGATCGGACAAAATGGGATTAAATTCAAAAAACATAATGTAAGTCGTTAATTTGGCGGGACCGGCAGACACATAGTTGTCGGCATTATTCGGCGCCAGTAAACTTGGAACTGTTCCCGAATTGTATTGCAGACCGAAAATCGCGCGATCAACTTCTCCGCCAAATTGAATATTACTTGTGACATTTCCGCCCAGAACCGAGGATGTCGAAGGGTTGTAAATCGGCGCATAAGCGAAAAATATCCCGCTGGAGCGCGGACCATAGGTCTCCTCGTGCTCCGCCTGTGCCTCGTGCTTTTGTTTAGTCGAGCGAATTTCAAGGTCGGCTAATTTTATGCGAACAGCATCGGCTTTATCTTTCGGCGGGTTTAAATCCAAGTATTTTCGATACGCTATAATGGCCTCATCATTGTGCTCAAGTCTTTGTCCTATAATTCCATACATCAACCAAGCATCGAGGTCCTTGGGACTATTCTCGACGATATTTTTAGCTTCTCCTTCGGCTGAGGTCCAGTCCTTCGCGTCGATAAATCTCTGGGCTTTTGTTCTATGCAATTCAATTTCACTGTCAGTTTCAGACGCTTGTACAATTGACGTCAGCATTGTCGTACTCAAAAAAATAAATCCAAAAATTTTCAGTTGGCTAAACATTTGGCAGCTCCATTTATGATTTTATCGTTACGTCGAGTAAGTCTCTTGGTATAATCGCGGTAAAATGCCGATGCCTTATCGACCCGATCTGTGGCTTCGTGGATTCCTTGGGTGCTAAGGCCTTTAAGCCATTCCTTAAATTCTTGGTCATATTTTCGGCTAAGTTCAATGAGACTACAACCTTTAGTTTCGATGCATTTCTTGATTTCTAAAAAATTGTCCGCATCTTTTTTCATACTATCGACTTCGGTCTTCAATATCTTATAGTCATAGGCGAATTGTTTTAATCCTAACTTACTAGCGGCCGCATCTTTGGCGGCGCCTTTCATCGAATCTAAAGATTGACGGGTTGTCTTCAGAGCGTCATTGGCGGCGAAATGCAATCCTTCTCTTTGCGCCTCGTCTACGAACGATTCCAAATCACTCGAAAGCCCCTGCAGCTCTTCAGTGCATGCGCTTGGAGCATACTTATTCTTACTCGAAGACATCAAGTCTTCGTCAGACATAGCCACCGGTACCGCAGCCCCGTGGTCAAGTAGCGACAAAGAATCTCGTGCCTCTTTGTCTAGATCGGCGTCCTTTTTTTGCTTTTTTGCGGCTTCATCATTAAGATATTTCTGAATTTTAGCCTGACTTTCGGCCTGTCGTTGTTGTCTTAAGATTTCGGCTTGCCGCTCGGCTAATATTTGCTCTGGCGTCTTTGGCTGTGCCGGTGCAGTAAGAGTATCCCAAAGCAAATTTCCCAATGCCGTACCTAGCGCTGATGCCGGATCGTCGCTGGTAGGAACATTCGCTCCTCCCTCCGCGGCTGAGCAAGAGCAGTTCGAAACCTGATCCCTTCTGACCCAGCCGTCACAGGAGGCAAAGGGACCCCTTTTCCCGGAAGACGCGCCATAGAGCTGAGCGCATGGAGATGAACTCCCACAATTCCAGGTGACGTAACAATTGGCCACTCCGACTTCTGCAGTAAGAAGTACTACCGAGACCGCAGGAAAAATAATCCAGTGCTTTGGAATCCACGTCGCTAGAATCATATGTCAATTATGATGACATCTTTTTTAGAGTCAATATTGACGTATCCGTGCTAACCTGAATGTTTCGTAAAGGCCGACCCTCAAGATGTACAAGTCAATGTTTCACATGAAATTGAAATCAGTGCCGCATGAGCGATCTGGCCTTTTCGATCACGCTTGGACGGAGTCTTACCTTGGGAGAAATCGTCCCCGAATCACGTTTACTTGCGCGAAGGCAAAGTTGTGCCAGAAGCCCTAAGAGCAACTCAAATCGAGAAAATGTTTTCTTTGGCTAGCTTCATGGTATCAGGCGCCGTGCTCTTTCGGTAAACTTACAGTCATAGTGGTGACCGCGAAAGCAGCGGCAAGACGAAATCTATGAATCCGTCTTTCAGACCCCCGTGAATGTGGGTGTATTCATCTTTACCCTTCCTAACGTAAGAAACAGGCGCAGCCTTCAGCGTTTTCAAGTCGATACCAACCAGAGTCTTTTTGATCGTTGAATCGGTGAGGCTCCACAAGAAATGCCGGTTGTGTTCATTCAAAGGAAGAATTGGATCGGATAAGTCAGTCGGGCTTTTATAGGCGCGCCTTCGCCTGAAATTACGACATTCCTTGCAACACGAATTGTATCCGTCTTCCGAGAACTTACGGAGGCCGAAATAGTTAGACGGTAGAGACCGTCTGCATGAGTTGCACGACTTAACTTTTTATATCAGTGCTTCGCTGTTCACATCCTAATTCTACCAAGTCGGCGTCGTCGAATGGACCCTCTGACGGTATAGATCCCTAGCCCTCAATATCATTCAGCCGTCTATAAAAGATAATATGTTCAGATATTTAGATGCAATTTGGACAATAAGATCAGGCTAATGATTCTATTTTACATTCAGCCGTAAAAGTGTCATATTTTATATACTTAGGGCAATTTTGGAAAATAAGGTATTTTGTAGGGTCTTAGTTTCCAAGAGATTATTTGGATGGTGAATTTATGCGGGTGATTTCAGACGATATCATTGAGAAGAAGCTAAATGCGATAAATCCGCATTGGTCGCGGGGGGCTGTTGACGAAGAATTCAGTCGCCTGCCTCGGAGAAAGTATTTTCAGCTCTTTTATCCGTTGGCATCTAACTTTAAAGTTCGCCGGGCCGTGGTCCTCATGGGACCTCGTCGAGTCGGCAAAACTGTCATGCTTTTTCAGACAATCGGAGAGTTAATTTCGAACGGTCTAAAAGCGACGAGCGTTGCATACATGTCGCTGGATGAACCTCTCTTCTACTCAATGAGTCTCGAAGCTCTGTGCGAAAAATATTGCACAGCTACCAAAGAAAAAAGTCTGGCTGGCAAGGTCATCATCTTTGATGAGATTCAGTATTTAAAAAGCTGGGACATTCAGCTGAAAGTATTAGTTGATCGGCACAAGAATACTAAGTTTCTGGTATCTGGTTCAGCTGCGGGTGCATTGAAGAGACAGTCTCATGAGTCGGGCGCAGGAAGATTCACCGACTTTATGCTTCCGCCACTGACTTTTTGTGAGTACCTAGAATTATTAGACTTAGTCCCAAGGCTACTTAATCAAGAGCACATCTCTGAGAAAGCGGTTTCCAGCAAAAATATTGAAAGCCTTAATAAAGAGTTTTTAAATTATCTAAATTACGGCGGCTTCCCGGAAGCAATTATGAATAAGTCCATTCGCGAGAATCCAGCGAAGTTTATCCAACAAGACATTATCGACAAAGTTCTCTTGCGAGATCTTCCCTCAATCTATGGAATTGAAGATATTCAAGAGCTGAATCGACTTTTCAAATATCTGACTTATCAAACAGGAAATGAAATCAGTTATGAAAAGTTGAGCCAATCTTCGGGTGTCGCAAAGAATACGATCAAGCGTTACATGGAGTATCTCGAGGCAGCCTATCTGATTAAAGTTGTGAACCGTGTAAACGAAACTGGGAAAACTTTTAAACGAGCTAACTTCTTTAAGGTCTATCTAACAAACCCATCAATGTATGCTGCGACCTACGGCCTTGTTGAAGCTGATGATAACGAAACTCTTGGAGGCCTCGTCGAGACTGCTATTTTCAGTCAGTGGATGCACGATCCGAGTTGGATGAGGAATTTGTATTACGCAAAGCTTGCTAAAAACCGAGGCGAAGTCGATATTGTTTTTGTCGATGAAAGCTTTAAAATTCAATGGTGCTTAGAGGTCAAGTGGAGTGATGCTTATTTTGACAATCCTGGGAAGTTAGTCAGCTTAAAAAGATTTTGCGAAATCAATAGTCCTAAGAGCGTGACGGTAACAACAAAAACTAAGAGTGGCGAAGCGACCATCGGAAGATCGAAAGTGTTGTTTAAAGAAACAGCCATCGTTTGTTTCAATATCGGGAACACTCTCATGAAAGTTTAGAGAAAATAGAAAATGGATTGAGGTTTATAATCTGCCATCATATTCCCCAGAATTCAATGCTGTAGAAACTTTGTGAAAGTTCACACGCAAAGAAGGAACCCACAATGCAATATTTGAAACTAAGAATGAAGTAATTGATTGTGTATTCACGATTGAACAACAGCCTTTCCACGAACCTGAAGTATCA
>JAYTQQ010000072.1:0-3622 GCA_043746635.1 Bdellovibrionales bacterium
TCGCTCTTCTCTGGGTAGCAGCGAATAAAGCGCCAGGATGAGTGATGATCAACGGCAGAGAGTTGGTAGTACTGGCTGCCATTAATCAAGTAAGGCACATATTTGAAATCCATCTGAAGCCATCTGAAGCCATCCTGGCAATGGCCTTCGGTAGCGCTTCAAATGCTTCTTACTCAGTTTTTTTGAATACTCTTGGCTGATCAGCTTCTCTCGCTTGAGATTGGCGTAGACCGTCGATGGCGAGCAGACAATATTGTAATGCAACTTGAGATCTCTGCTAATTCGCTCAGGTCCTGAGAATGGCTCAAGCTCACGAAGCTTACGAATTCTTTTTGCGACTCTCTTTGGGGTTTGATTGGGAGACTTCTTCGGCTTGCGAGATCGATTCTTTAAAGACAAAATATCTTTGTGTTTAATTAAAATATTTGACCATTTGAAAAACCATTGGTGAGACTTCCCCATCTCAGCGCACATCATCTCCACACTCTTGCGGCTTTCAGCAATCATTTTTAAAATCTTAAACTTCGACTTACAATCTGGATCAGAAATAGCTTTTGCTTGCGGACTTAAGCTTGGCAAAAGCTCACGCAACTGGTACTTTACAGAATTCGACATCCCATCCTCCTTAAGTGTTTGTTGTTCTTCAGTAAAACAATCAAACGATATTGAGGACTGGGATGTCACTATCACGACTCAAAAACCGGACCTACGCGATTCCTTTTTTCTTTTCTATTACTTACCTAAAAATCCTCTACGATGTCCCTAAGTTGAATAATGAGCAATGAGCAAGAAGGCTGACAAATTTTGCGGAGTTGCCGGGGACCGTCTCTCTTGAGTTCATAAGAAAGGGCTGAAGCCGTCTAAAGAGCTCGCCTTGCGGGCTTTTTTTGGCATAACTCATGCTCTGATCTTTTCCATGCGAATCAGGCTTTTAAGCTTCTTTATTTTAATAATCTTAGGCTTACAGGTTCGGGCGTCTTCGGACGAGTGCCGCTCGCTTTTTAGCGAAGCTTCCTATCATGGAAATCGGGCTCTCGGTCCGCAAATTTTTAAGCGTGATTTGCGTGAAATGAGAAATATTTTTACTGCTATAAAAGATTTCAGTTGGGAAGATCAGTCGCAGGCTCTCGTCGCTCAAGATAATCGAAAAATATTTTTTCACCTAAGAGTTCTTTCTCAAACTTACGCTAAGAAAGATTCTAAGTTTTTTTCGAAAAAAGAAGAGACTTTTAAAAATATCGAATACCTGTTGGGTCGCGTGCAGCTTTACCAAAGTCTCGGTGACATATTAACTGAACTGAAAGAGCCTGAAGTTGCGAAAGTTTTTGAAGTCAAACAAATCAGTGCGAGCCAGGATTTAAAAAAAGGATTGAAAGGTTTAGGAATTTTAAAGAACCCGAAAGAGGCGATTCAAAAAATTGAAAATGATTTTCGTTCCTACGATTGGGACTCACCGCAAAAGGATCGAAAATTTTTACTGAAAGAGACTTTAAATTTTGCTCGTGAAATCAATGAAAATATTAAAAATGATAAATACAATAATGTCGATCTCGAAGAGGGGCTTCACCGCTTGAGAAGGCGACTCCGTGAGCTCATTTACCGAATCGTTAATCTTGACGGGCTGGTAAGTCTTGTCGACGAAGACACACTTTCGCCGGCTCTTGAGCAATGGCACAAGGAGTTGAGTGCGATGTACCCTCAAATGTCGAGTAGCCCATACCTCCCGCAAAGTGCCCCAGAAATTAATTCTCCGTTTTTAGTCGGCCGTAAATCTCTTTCGGTACTCACCCAGATGGTAGTTGAAATCGGTCTTTCAAAAGATAAAGACGAACCCTTGTTTTACATCGAAAAGGCGATTAACGAAGGTCCTTTTGATTCAGAAATAAAAGCGCGGGCGCTTCGAAAGCTTTCGAAAATAAAGGCAGATTCGGTCGATTCCCGAGCGGTTGCTAACTATTATCAGCAGCGAATTCGCGACACTCGTTTAATCGAATCAATCATTGAGTTCCTAGAAGAGAATAATCTTTAAGATTCCTCATATATAAGAAGAAGAAATGCTAGCCAACACTTTGGTCTAGTTTACCACCTCTCATTTTAGAATTTACTGGTCATACGTATGGCCCTCTTTAGACTTTAGCCTACAAGTTACTAAATAGAGGGAGATTTTGAATGAAGCGTTTTTTAATAGTGGGCTTATTGAGTATGACTTTCGTGGCGATTTCTTATGTGTCGACTCACGAGACTCTCTGCAGCGGTTTTTTACCTGAAAATGATATGCAAATTCCGGTGAGCGATTTCGCAACGACTGGTCTAACCGAACAAGAATTCAATGCAGTCATGGATAAATACGAAGCGATCTATCGCCCAATCATTACCAAAGAAGGCGGCAACTTAGTTCTGAATCGCCGCTGGAAAGACGCTACCGTTAATGCAAGCGCCACTCGCCTTTGGAATCAGTGGTACGTGAACATGTACGGCGGTCTGGCGAGATTTCCGGGGATGACCCCAGACGGAATGACCCTCGTTGTTTGTCATGAGACGGGTCATCATTTGGGGCGCGCACCTTATGCGGGGCCACTCCGTTTAGGCTGGGCGACTAACGAAGGTGGAGCTGATTATTATTCAGCTCTTAAATGTGCCCGACGTGTATTTGCGGCTGATGACAACGAAAAAATCGTGAGTGCTTTGGGTGTAGATCCTATGATCTCAACTAAATGTGCAGAGAACTTTAAAGATTCGAAAGATATCGCGATTTGCATGCGCTCTGCCCACGCCGGAACGGTGCTAGCAAGTGTCTTGTCTGCAATGTCGAAAGATCCGGTCGCGCCACAAGTTTCGACTCCTGATCAAAAAGTCGTAACGGCTATTTACGATGCGCATCCCGAATCGCAATGTCGCCTTGATACGTATCTTCAGGCGTCGATCTGCCAAGTGTCTGAGAGTGCACCGCTTGATATTAGAAATTATCACATCAATTCTTGCGTAGGACCAAAATTCAAAGAAGGTATGCGACCAAATTGTTGGTTTAAGCCAGACGTTGCTGATGGCGCGAGTGCTGTTCCGACAAATTTAGTTGGATCGATCTAAGATTTTCTTAAAATTGAAATTGAAATTGAAATTGAAAAGAGCGGCTTTTGGCCGTTCTTTTTTTTGCTCCTTCGAATGCTCTAGTTAGCAAAAGCGCTACTTGGAAGTGTCTTGAAAATTCGGTCCAAAGCTTTCATCTCTTCGACACGTTTATGAACAGCTTTGAGGCTGAGCATTACTCCCAAATCTGGATCGTCATACATATAAGAACGTTTTGCCAAACTGTCGAATGCTTGGGTGAGATCAGAAGCTACTTTTTCATTTTCGATAAAGAAAGTCGTTTCTGAATTGAGATGACGAGATCGCTCATCTAAGTTATCGCTTCCGACGAATGAATAGCGACCATCAATAATTCCAAATTTTGCATGGAGTTTACCGTAGTATGCCGTCGCTTCAGCTTTTCGACCCTTAATCAACTCATTCTTGAAAATAACATTATCAAGACGACCTAACTCATAAACCTTAACCTTATGATCGCGATTATCGAAGTTTCCTCGAATGATGTGTCCGTCGATGCGGCACTCGTATGGCCCGC